>JASFTK010000023.1:0-17743 GCA_050053595.1 Candidatus Bathyarchaeota archaeon
CATGAGGTATGTGGAGTTCCTGATGGCCTGCAGGGGGCTCCTGAGGTCGTGTCCCACCATCGCCGCGACCCTTCCAGCGGCCGATAACCGCTCGGCATCCAACAGCTCACGGGTCTTCTCCTTGACCTGCTGTTCTAGATGCTTCACCCTCTGTAGACGGCTGATGGCTGAGCTCAAGTGTGATGCCAGGATCTCTATCAGCTCCCTGTCTCCTTGGGTGAATTGATCCCTTAATGGGCTCTCGACGTTTATGACATGGGTGACAATGCCGTCTACTTTGACGGGGACTGAGAGTTCTGAGAGGTTCCGGGGTTGATCGTCCTCCGTCGGGTAGAACCGATAGTCGGGGTCCTCCCTAACGTCTTGGACGATCTGTGAGGAAGCCTCCGTGACCGCTCTACGGGTAATGCTCGGCTTATCCATTGGTAGAGCCCAGTTCTGTGGGATGTCTGGGGCGCCGATATGTTTCACGTAGCGGATCTGGTCCTCCTCAACGACGGCTATCCCGGCGAAGCCGAAACCAAAAGAGTGCTCGATGGTCTCTAAGGCGAGGTTGAATGCCGCTTCCCTGTCCCTGGCTGTGGTCAACCAGTTAGCGCTGCTGTGCAGTGCCTTCAGGCGTCTCTCGTATCTCAGCTTTCTCATGGCTGAGGCTACTTGACCAGCTAGTATCTCCACAAGCTTTTGTTCGTACTCGGAGAAAGCGTCACGTTGGCTGCTCTCTATGTTGATCACCGCCATAGCCTCGCGGCCCTGCATCACGGGGACGGCCAGCTCCGATGAGATCTCGAGGCCGTCCACTGTAAGGCCCTCGACGTAGTCCTCGTCCTCTGTGATGTCGGGCACCAGCTGGGTCTCCCCGGTGTTCACAGCCCGGACGGTGATGCCAGGGCCATCCAGGGATTGTTGGTATTTCTCCCCTTCTACTCCCCTTATCAGTATGTGGTGTAGAATATTTTCCTCTACCAGTCCGAAGCTCCCAATTGTGAATCCAATGGTGTCATCGATGGCGGTGAAGGTCGTCTCCGCGACCTCTCTGATGGTTTTAGCCCTACTCAGAGAGTCGGCATGCAGATGCAGCGCCTCAAGACGTGTTTCATACAGCTTACGCTCTGTGACCTCCCGGGCGGTTTCTAACACGGACACCGTGTTCCCCGACTCGTCTTTTATCGGCTCTAACCATGCATCAAAAACCCGTCCATCCTCGCCCGTTACGAGGTCATGCCTTCCCTCACCGGATTCGAACACTTCGTCCAATCCGCATCCTTCGCAGGGTTCTTTTCGTCCATAGGTTGCCTCGTAACAGATCTTCCCCACAAGCGCTTCGGGCGTTGAACCGATTGAATCCGCTAGGGCTCTGTTCACCCATATATAGCGGTAATCCTTGTCTTTGAGGCTCATCAGGTCCATCATCCCGTCAAGGATCATGGTCTTCTCCTGATCTCTTCGCCGTAACTCCTCCTCCATACGTTTCCGATCTGTGATGTCTCGGGTGAATGAGAGAGAAGCGGGCCTGCCATCGTACTCGATGAGGGATACATGGGACTCGACCGGGATCTTCACGCCCTGCCTGTTGAGTAGGGTGAACTCGTAGCGGCTCGGGACATCCCCACCTCTCTGTCTCTTGACAGCAACCCTCCGCACCCTCTCACGATCCTCGGGAGCGACGAACTCGAACGCGTCTTGCCCCACCAATTCACTGGGGTTATCGAATCCCAGGAGTTCCGCTGCGTTCTGGTTTGCGTATAGATATTTCTCAGTGTCCAGCACGAAGACGGCGTCCAGAGACTCTTCCAGTAAGGTTCTGTACCTTTCCTCCGAGGCTTTCAACGCCTCCGTATCCCTGAGACGGCTCATCGCAGAGGCGACATGGGATGCGAAGATCTCAAGGAGCCTCTGGTCTTCCTCGGTGAACTTGTTAAGTTCTTCACTCTCGATGTTGATCGCACCAATAACTTCGTTAAAGATCTTTATGGGGACAGCGAGTTCGGATAGAGGTTTATACCGACCTTCGGCTCGTCCAATTATGAAGTCTTCATCCAATCGGACGTCAGGTACAAGCTGGGGTTCTCCCGTCCTGACTGCTCTGACAGTGATGCTAGGACCATCCAATGGCAGCTCTGCTCTCTCGCCTGTTTCCAGTCCTGATGTGTATATATATCGGATGACACTACCTTCGACGACAACGAAGCTGCCAAGGTCGAATCCGAGTACACTCTTAATGGCGTCGAAGGTCTTTTCCCCCACTTCCAAAAGGCTCGATGATGAAGCCAGATCCGAAGCATGTTTGTGGAGAGCCTCAAGTCTCTCCTCGTACTCCCTGCTCTCCCGCTGTCGTTCCAGCCGCACCAATGCGACGGAATAATGAGCCGCCAAGATCTCCATGAGCCTCACGTCGAGGGCATCATACTCAGCAGGAGAGGTACTCTCCGTGTTGAGGACACCCACCACCACGCCGTCGATCTTCACGGGCACGACGAGTTCCGACTTGATGCCCACCCCGGCGTCGATGTAGTCGGGGTCGAGGCTCACGTCGGGCACCAAGACGGGCTTACCGGTCCGGGCTGCTCTCACTGTGAGCCCCTTCCCCGTGAGGGGTAGAGTGGACATCCTCTCCTCCATCAGGCCTCTCAATCCCACATTCTTCAGCACGTCGTCCTCAACCATCGATATAGAGTTCCTGCCGAAGCCAAGAGAACGCTCCATCGCGTCCAGCGTCGCATCGTAGACTTCCTCCAAGCTCACCGCCGAGGCCAGCTTCAGAGCGTTGCTGTGGAGGGCTTGGAGCCTCCTCTCGTAGTCCAGGCTCTCGGCTCTGCCTCTGATGAGGGCTAACGCTGTGGAGACGTGTTGGGCTAGGATCTCTACCAGCATCTGATCCTCCTCGGAGAAGGCGTCGAGCCGGGGGCTCTCAACGTTCAAAACAACCACAGGTTCACCGTCAACCATGACTGGGACAGCCAGCTCAGAGAGAGAATACTGCCTCCCCTCAACGTAGTCAGGTTCCGCACGTGTATCGGGGACCAGTTGCGAGGCGCCAGTTCTAGCCGCTCTGGCGGTGACGCCGGGACCATCCAGCGGTATAATAAAAGGGTCCTGAGGGATTTCAGTGCCAATGACGTCAATCAGCATACCGTTCTCGACTTTTATGACGTCGTGGACCGAAAATCCTAGGGCTTTCTCCATCACTTCATATGTTGCTGTATATACTTCATCCATGATTTTTGCTGAGTGGATTGCCTGGGAGTAGATATGAAGTGCATAGAGAGCGTCCTCAATCTTTTTACGTTTGGTGATGTCCTGGATGTTGTGTAATACGGCTTCCCGGTCTTCCCAGATGATGTTGCTGGTGTGATCTACTGCGTGGATGATGGTTCCATCCTTTCCGATCATCCTGAACTGCGGAGCATCTGATACCTCCTCTCCTCTCTTCCGGGCTTCGAGTATCCGCTGGATCTGTTCCCGGTCTTCAGGAGCCACATGGTCTAATCCCCTGGTCCCGATGAGCGCGTCTCTGCTGGGGTGCCCCGTTAACTCTACCCTTTTCTGGTTGGCGTACACGATCTCTGGACCGATGGTGACGGATATGGGGTTCGGCGAACTCTCGACGATGGTCATATATTTTTTTTCCGACACCCTCAACTTCTCCTCTGCCAATCTCTGTTCCGTGATGTCGACGCCGGAGCTCAGGGTGCCGGTGATGTTTCCTTCGTCGTCCCTCAGTATGGTGTTGTACCAGGAGATCAATCGCTCCTCGCCGCTAGTGGTGAGGACAGGGTTATCATAGTGCCTAGCAAATTCGACCTCCCCGACCATCAACTTACGGAACACCCCCTTGACCTCAGCCCTCATCCTGACGGGGATGTATGTTTCGAACCAATCCCTGCGCAAACATTCATCAACTGTGCACCCGAGGACCCTGCATCCCTCCCTGTTGAGGAGCGCCACCCTACCCTCAGAGTCGAGTACAACCATGATGACAGCGGCCACATCCAGATACTTCTGCGCCCACTCCCGCTCCCTCCTGGCCGCTTCCTCCATCCGCATACGCTCCTCTTCCAACTCAATGGAGTAGAGGGCAAAGGATATGTCACCGGCGACCTCACTGAAAAGCTCCCTCTCCTCCCCGCCGACCCGTCCCAGCGGCACAGTCGCCGCCAGGACGCCGTACACATCCCCACCATATCCAAGTCGGCGGATCAGCAAGTTTCTATCTGCATACATGTCAACAAGGGGACAATCAACACAAACTTGATCCGGGGGAGAGAATACCTGTACCTCTACTTGCTCTAATGCCCTTTCTACGCATTCCGGTGGCTCTCCATCGCCGGTCATCTCGACGATCCGTTCTAATGCACCCTTCATCCCGACGTCAGAGGTATAGGCGGGTTCCCTGTTCTCATCAAGCAGTATGATCCAGGCGTCGTGATAACTCTCTGTCCCCACGAGGAGTTCGCACGTTCTTTGGAGCAACCTGTCACGGTTCTTCTCTGTGACGATCAGCTGGTTGACGTTTCGGATCGCCCGCAGCACATCATTAAGATAATCTACGAGGGTATACGCTCTATGTTTATCCACTGTCGCCCTGATCCTGTTAGCCAGCACAACATAGTGGCTGGGGTCCAGCTCCTTCCTGAGGTAGCCGTCCACCCCCGCCTGGAACGCCTTCTCGGCGACCTCCTCGCTCCCCCGGCCCGTGTACAGTATGAACGGGAGGTCACTGGATTCCCGGATGCGGCGGCATAACTCTACGCCGTCCATTCTGGGCATCACATAGTCTGAGACGATGCAGTCGTAGGATTGATCCTGGAGCCTGCTCAAGGCCTCCTCAGCCGATGAGGCACTGTCCACATGCATCGCCGGGTCGGCCTCCTCGAGGAAGAGCTTCGTATAGCTGCACTGTTGTTCCTCATCGTCCACATGGAGCACTCTGACTGTAGCCACCAGGTCGGAGAGTTCTTCCTGGTCCAAGTACGATCAGATGGTTCTTCCCCGTCAAAGCTATATACCTTATTTCGAAGCGCGATATAACCGAAAACAAGATAAGACCATGCATTCTGTGAGGGAGGCTCAGCTGGAGAGCCATGTCGTGGTGCCGAAGTTCAAGTCGAGGAATAACATTGAGAGGAGCTACAACGGAGCCTCTAATATACATTCTACTAGAAAATATACCTTGATGTCATGGTTTCTCATCTTTCCTAGTGAACTAAATTCTAGGTATACCTCTAACTATTTCGCGATCTGTAAGAATCTTCATAAAGAGACAATCATTAAATCGATCCATGAACTCATACAGCATCCCTTCCAATTGGAAAGTGATAACGGTTTTTCTAATTATAGGGATTCTCGTAAATGTCAGCCACATAATCCTAGATGATATACATATCGCAGAGGGATTCATGGAGCCTCTCTTCCATGGTATAATGTTGATCAGTTACATTCTACCGGGGTTCTATGTGACACTGCTGATGAAAAAGATCCGAGAAGCTGAGAGAACGAGGCTTGACGTTTTTGAGAGAGGCGTTTCGTATGCATCCAAGGATGTCAGGAACAGGCTGATCTTAATCTTCCAATCAATTGCAATATATGAAAGGGGCGAACAATCACCAGAGGATACATTTGAGATAATAAGATTACAAATTAAAGATGCAATGGAATTACTCGATGATCTCCAATTCAAAGATGATATTATCCGATTTGATGGAAGCCAAGCACATTAATCAAGAATTCGCTGATTCATTCCACTATCAGAAAGAGGGGGGTAAATTCTATCATCCTTCACTCCCTATCTATTATCTTCAGGATCGAAATCGAGATAACAAGGGCCATCGAGGAGAAGAGGGTCATTATCCAGAAGACAGCGACTAGATCGAATGTGTCAGCGAGGTATCCGGCGATGGTGGTGGAGACGGAGCCAAGGCCGAAGGCGAAGAAAAACATCACCCCATAAGCCATCCCCATGAGCTCAATAGGGGATACCCTCCCCAAGAGGGAGGTCATGGTGGGCTGGTGACCGAAGAAAAACACCCCGTACATGAGCAAGAAGACACCGACCCCCAGGCCGCCCATCGGCAGCAAGAGGAGCCCCATCATGCTCACGACCATCCCCGCAGAGGCAACCACCAAGAACCTCTTTGAGGTGTACCTGTCGGAAGCCCACCCCCCGAAGAGCTGACCTGCGACCCCGAAAAAGAGGAGAGCAGAGTTGATGATGGCAGCTGTCTGCCCTGTGAAGCCCCTCTCCGTCATCAGGAAAGTGGGGAAAAACAGCTCTACCCCCCTTTGGAATAATCCGATAACCACATTGTAGAGGATCAAGATCCATAGACCCGGCACCTTCAGGATCCTGAAGAGCGGGGTTCCCCCCGATGAGGCCGGATCAGATACAGGAGGGATCCACTGCATGACAACGCTGGTGACCACCGAGAGGGCACCTAAGAAAACGAAGGCGTACCTCCAGTGGAGGCTCACGCCGATGAAATAAGCGACAGTAGGGGTGAACATCTGGCCGACGCTGGCTGAGGCCCCGTGGACCCCCATAGAGCGGGCAGTGTTCCCGGGGAAGAGCCTGGCGATAAGGGTGTTGGCCGTCGGGTGATAGAAGCTCGCCCAAGCCGCGACTATCCAGAGCCCGGCGCTGAAGACCGGGAGACCCCCAGGGAGGAGAAAGAGGAGGGTAGAAGCCCCTGCGAAGCCTACACTTATGCTGGCAACCTTGGTGTGACCGATCCGGTCTGAGAGGGGACCGCCGATCAGGGAGCCAAGGCCGTACAGGAAAAACGCGACAGTGGTGACGGTCCCGAGGGTCTGATACGAGGCACCGAGGTCACGGGAGATCTCCTCCAGGAGGGGCGGCAGGACCAGGAACAGGGAATGGTTGAGGGAGTGTGCAATCCCCAGCAGGAGCAGAGTCCCATTACCCCGTTTCACGGTCCTCAATGCCTAGAGAGACGATCACCACACAACATAAATCTTACACTGCAACACCCCCCCAGCTCCATAACACTCAAGAACCCAGAAACGCTTATACCGGCAGAAGGCCAGGACAGGAGATGACAGAGGAGGTCCAAGAGTTCCTCGGCAAGGAACTCCTACACCACGCAGAGACCCACGGATTCGCATTCCTCATAGAAGAGAGAAGCCTCCTCAACAAATCAATGGAAAGGTTCGACCTCACCCGGTCCCAAGCCCTATGGGAGATAACCCTCTTCATACAGGAGAACGGCGGCCCCAGAGGAGACCTAGCAATCATCGAGAGAGACGGGGAACGCTACTTCCAATGGAGGTATGTGAAATGGCCTTCATGGCTCCCAAGATTCGTGAAGAGACCCAGATGGCACAGGAAACCTGAGAGGGATAGGGCTCCCCCGTTCGACCTCTGATCAGCCCCTAGGTCGCACTGGACAACACATATACCCTAAAGAACTAGGCTACTTAACCTGGATGTTAGGGGTTGAAAAATCGGATAATGTAGGGATGCTGAGACTGCTCAGCGGATCTCCATCTCGATATAGACCTCGTTAGGCACCCGGATCCTCATGATGCTCCGCATCACCCTTTCCCGGGCATCGACCTCGATGAGACGCTTGTGCACCCTCATCTCATACCGGTCCCAGGTGTCGCTCCCGTCGCCGCACGGGGTCTTCCTAGTGGGGACCACCAGCTTCTTGGTCGGGAGAGGTATGGGGCCAACTAGTTTGACACCGATCTTCTTGGAAATGTCCTTGATCTCCTGACAGACCTGACCGAGCTTCTCGGTGTCGGTGCTGGTCAGCTTTATCCTCGCCCGTTTCACCATCTCAGACGCAATCCTGTTCCTTGAGCCTTCAACTTAAAGGTTCCGCAAGGGATGGGGAGCCGCCGCGACGGCTACTCCTCTACTTCCAGTACCACACCCGCGCCGATAGTCGTGCCCATGTCCCTCAAGGCGAAGCGGCCCAACTGGGGGAAGTCCGTATACTTCTCCAAAGCCACCGGCTGGAGGGGCACAAGCCTGACCACTGCAGCATCACCCGTCCTGAGATAGCTCGGGCTCTCCTCAACGACCTGCCCACTGCGGGGGTCGATCTTGGAGATGAGCTTGTCAAACCGGACGGCGACCTGGGCTGTGTGGATGTGGAGCACAGGCGTATAACCCTCAGCGACAGCTGTCGGGTGGTGGATCACAAAGATCCTGCCGTTGAAGGCCTTAGCCACCGTAGGGACATCATCCGGATAACCGGCGACATCCCCCCGCTTGATCTTGTCCCTGGGGACCCCCTTGATGTTGAAACCGATGTTGTCACCGGGTTCCGCCTCGTCCATCCTGGTGTAGTGGGTCTCAATAGTCTTTACTTCACCCTCCTCGTCGCTGGGCATAAAGACCAACTTCCTGTCCAACTTTAGGACACCGGTCTCGACCTTCCCAACGGGGACGGTGCCGACACCCCTGATGGAATAGACCTCCTGAACGGGTATCCTCAACGGCCTATCTACCGGCTTCTCAGGGATATGGAACCCCCCCAAAGCCTCAAAGACCGTGGGACCCTTGTACCAATCCATCTTATCGCTCTTGTTATACAGGTTGTCACCCGTCCAACCACTTGTTGGGACAAAGTGGATATTGTCTGTGTTGTAACCCACCATCTTGAGCAGGCGGATCATCCCATCCTTGACTTCCTCGTACCGGACCTCGCTCCAGTCAACCGTGGGGTCATCCATCTTGTTGACAGCAACTACCAGCTGGTCAACGCCCAACGTCCTCGCCAAGAAGGCGTGCTCCCTGGTCTGGCCGCCGGGGTTGGTGCCAGCCTCATACTCACCCCGCTTCGCCGAGATGAATAGGATGGCTCCGTCGGCTTGACTGGCGCCTGTGACCATGTTCTTGACGAAGTCTCTGTGGCCTGGGGCGTCGATGACGGTGTAGAAGTACTTGTCGGACTCTATCTTGTAGAAGGCGAGGTCTATGGTGAGCCCCCTCTCCCTCTCTTCCTTGAGTTTGTCGAGGACCCAAGCGTACTTGAAGGACTCTTTGCCGAGGGCCTTGGCCTCTTCCTCGAACTCTCTTATGGTCTTCTCACTGACTGCGCCGGCGTCGTAGAACAAGTGACCGATGCCAGTACTCTTGCCGTGATCTACGTGGCCGATGATGATCAGGTTAAGGTGTGGTTTCTCTTTACCACTCATTCTGAAATCTCCTACCACTGAAACACACTGTCTAAATAAAAAGATTAGGTTATGATAGAAAAAAGCCGAATTTAAATACTAACAACCCCTGTGAACACACAGATTTAGGGGAAAATCCACCCCCTCCACAAGGGCCCTCCCACAAAACCGGGATCACCGTAGGTGATTTAATAACCCGGCGGACCTGAGTTACTCTGAGTTTGGGAATGAGCTTAGAATCCAAGTTCTTCGACAGTGTAGACGCCCTCTCCTCAGAGCTCGTCGAGTTGACCCGGGAGATGGTAAGGACGCCGAGCGTGAACCCACCGGGGGATGAGAGAGCCATCTCGGGACTGGTCTCTGAACGGTTAAAGGCCCTCGGCTTCAAAGTAGAACTGGTAGAGTCAGAACCAGGGAGACTAAACACCCTGGGGAGGTTGCAGGGAGGGGGCGCGGGGAGGAACTTCCTGTTCAACGGCCACTACGACACGGTCCCCGTGGGCGACCCGGGGTTCTGGTCAGTGGACCCCTTCGGGGGGTCGGTCAGGGACGGCAGGATCTATGGGCGGGGATCGGGGGATATGAAGGGGGCTATTGCCTCAGCGATCATCGCTGCGAAGGCCCTGGACTTGGCCGGGATAGGCCTCAGAGGGGACTTTCTGATCCACGGGGTGGCTGACGAGGAGGTCTTCGGGCGGTATGGGACCAGGTACCTGGCGGAGGAGGGGTATGTGAGCGGTAGGGATGTAGATCTCGCCGTGGTGGGGGAGGGCTCGGTCAGGGATGGTGTGATCCACGCCCGGACATCGGTGAGAGGCCGGGTGCTGGTGAATCTACTGGCGAGGGGCAAGTCCGCTCACAGCAGCCGGCCGGAGGCCGGGGTAAACGCTGTGCTCAAGATGGGGAAGGTACTCCTTGCCATCGACAACTATGGGTTTGAATTCCCCCCTCACCACCTGCTCCCCGCGCCCACCATTGCACCGGGGACGGTGATCAAAGGGGGGACGAAGGATAATGTGATACCCGAGCTCTGTGAGGCTGTCTGTGATGTCCGGATCGTCCCTGGGATGACCGTGGAGGGGGTGCTAGGGGAGGTGAGTTCCGTGGTTGACGGGCTCAGGGAGGAGGACCCGGAGCTAGATGTCGAGGTCACCTCCCCCTTGAACAAACCGCCCAGTGAGATACCCGTCTCCCATGAGCTTTTCAAGGTCGCCGACCGTGCGGTGAGGACCGTAGCAGGATACGGGCTTAAACCTGTGGGGACATCGGGGTCAAACGACACCTCATGGCTCACCACCATCACCAAGATCCCCTCGATGGCCTTCGGTCCCGGCGGTGGGAATGCACACGGCGCGGACGAGTGGGCTTCCATTGGGATGCTGGAGGATTTTGCCAAGATCTACGGGCTGATGGCTATGGAGATCTGTGGCGTGGAATAGTGCAATTATTCTAAGGGGGAGGCCGTGAATTATTGTGGGTCTATGCATGCGTGAGATCTTCATTTGACCCCGCGGTAGTCTCATTCCTGGTGAGATGTCAGCCTAAGCCTATAGTGTGTACCCGTTATGCGTAAGGTTTAAAGATGCCTCTGGGCACCACTCAGGGTGAACTAAATGGCTAATGGGATGTACGCCGGCCGGAGGCTCAAGAAGATCCGGAAGAAGATGCGGTATAAGAGCAAGGACTATGTCCTCCGGCTTAAGCGCCGCACCGATAAGAAGGGTCTCCTTGAGGGGGCCCCGATGGGGAGGGGTATTGTCCTCCAGAAGGTGGGGGTCGAGTCGAAGCAGCCTAACTCCGCCATCCGCAAGTGTGTGCGGGTCCAGCTCATAAAGAACGGTCGCCTTGCCACCGCGTTCCTGCCGGGGGACGGTGCTCTCAACTATATCGACGAGCACGACGAGGTCCTCATTGAGGGGATCGGGGGGCCGAGAGCGAGGTCCATGGGCGACATACCCGGCGTCCGGTACAAAGTTAGTGAGGTCAACGGTGTCCCTCTCAAACTGTTGATCCTAGGGAAGGCTCAAAAGCCGATGCGCTAGCCCCTACCCTCAGCCCTCATCCAGTTTTAGCACAGGCACCAAGTTGACCAGAAGTAGAGCTGAGGCTATATAGAAACAGGGTGCTATACCATACCCCTCCATCACCATCGACATGATTATAGGTCCAAGGATGCTGCCCAAGTCGAAGAAGGTCCGATAGGTCCCCACAGCGGCCCCCCTGTGGTCCGGGGCCACCGACTCAGCAGCCAGTACCGGGCAGACGATCCAGATAGCCCCCGTAGTTATCCCGAGGATGAAGATGATGGCTAGGATACCGTAGAAGGAGCTGACGAAGCTGAGAACCGCCATCAGGACCCCTGTAGCTGCGACCCCTGATAGGAGCACTGGTTTCCGTCCTATCCTGTCCGATATGGCCCCCATGGTGAACATTGCGACCACGAAGCCCACTGACCTGCCGCCCATCAACAGCCCGATGTTTGTGAGGGATATCCCCAGTCCCTCAGTGGCATAAAGGGGGAAGACGGTCATCAGTACCCCTGTGCTCATGATGAACTCGGCGAAGGTGGTGCTTGAGACAATGAGGAGGTTCCTATTCCAGAACACCTCCCTCATCGCCGAGAGTGAGAGGCTCCTTGACACCACCATCCCCCGGGACTCAGCCCGGATGTGGGGTGGGACCAGCATTAACAGCAATGCAACCAATATGAGCCCAGCCGATAGGAGGAAGCTCGCCCTGAAATCAAACACCGATGCAAGGTAACCACTGAAGGTGGAGCCCACGATGGTCCCAGCGAACTCTATACCTTGGAACACACCCATAGCACTGCCCCGCCTCTCCTGACTGAAGAGGTTCAACACGAAGGTCATCGCCACTGCGAAGAACAACGGTGCCCCGATCCCCATCAGGGCTCTAGCTAGGATAAACTGGTACGGGGTGGCGGCAAACGCGCAGAGTGCTGTTCCCACAACATTCAACCCGAGCCCCACCGCCATAGAGGCGAAGTATCCGAACCTCTGTGAGACGAATCCGCTGGGGATCTCCATCAGCACCCTACTCACCCAGTAGGCGGCCACGGCGAAACCGATGACCACCCCTGTCGCCCCTATCCTCTTGGCGTAGATGGGTATGAGGGGGATGATAAGGCTGGTACTGAACATAGATAGGAGGGCCACGGCGCAGAGGATGAAATAAGTGGTGGAGAACCCCCTACCGGACATGATCAGACTGAGATATAGGGATAACCTTTAAGGTTAATGGCCGGTCGAAAACCCTTTTATTTGTGTATCCTTACTTTCGTGTCTGATTCAACGGAGAAGTAGTAGAATGAGCCAAACTGCAACCGAGGCCCCCAAGCTCTTCGGGGAGTGGAGCTTCGAGGATATCACAATCAGAGACATAGGCCTCCAGAGGTACATCAACCTCGAGCCCATCTACCTCCCCCACTCCGGAGGGAGACACGAGGCTAGGAAGTTCAGAAAGTCCGACATGAACATCGTGGAACGCCTTATCAACAGCCTCATGAGGCCCGGTAGCAGCGGCGGCGACAAGACCCGGATCACCAGCGTCGTCAGGAACGCCTTCAATATCATCAAAATCAAGACGGAGAGGAACCCCATCGAGGTCCTGGTCAGGGCTGTCGAGAACGCGGCCCCCAACGAGGACACCACCCGTATAGGTTATGGAGGGGTTGTCTACCGCCTCGCCGTGGACATCTCCCCCCAAAGGCGGATCGACCTCGCCCTCAGGTTCATCGTCAGGGGTATCAAGGAATCCGCTTTCAGCAACCGTCTCACCCTAGAGGAGGTCCTAGCAAGCCAGCTCATAGGCGCCGCCAACAACGACGGAGACACCTACGCAATCAAGAGGAAACTGGAAGTCGAGAGGATCGCCCTCTCCTCCAGATAAACCATTTTTATTACGGTTTTTTTATGAGCAAATCAGGATAAAAAAAGCTTTTTTCGTAGTCTTAATAATTTCTGAATATTTTTCTGAATGGGTTTATGTATATAAAATTTTTATATATAATTTTAATAATTAATAACTGTTAAAATGGGATTTACAAAAAGCGAATGGATAACTATAGCAGGGATGATTGTATCAATATTGCTTGTTCCTATTACGAGCTTTGTAACTACATATGTTTTTCAACGTTCTCTTGAACAAGAGAAACGAGTATATTCACTAATTCACCAAACATACTTAGGAGAGGGACTACATGAAATTGAGTCATATTTATCAACTTTTGGTACATCAACAGTTACGGCCATAGCCGATTTTGGACGAGAAATTCGTCGATTAAGAGATGATCCAGATATAATTAAAAAATTGCAATTTAAAGCAGAAGAAATAAGTAATAGAAAAAATGTTCAAGACCTTATTAATAGAAATTATGGTGAAGCCTCAAAGGCATTCCCTAGATTACAAAGATTTGGTATGCCTCTTTATCAAGCAGTGAAAAATACTTTTTATCAATATAGCAGATGGCTTGAAGATGCCCTTGACGTGAGCCTTTTGGAGCCTCAATTACAAAACATAGATCTATTATTAGGAGAAAAAACTGGTTTTACTGCAGCTGCTACATTATTACAAAATATGGAAATCTATTTAGAAAGAAGACTAAGACAACTAGATGATTATATTTGGGAAAATAATTATAAAACCTATTCTGATTTTACAGAATTGACGAAAAGTGATTCATTTGATGAGTTCATTTTAGAGTTTGAAGAATACAATAATTTTATTAAATTGTGGGAAGACAATAAAGGTACTCCAGAAGCAGGCGATATATCAAATGAATTTAATGATTGGTTACTTGAGCATATTAATATAAATCCTCTTGAAAGTTAGTCATTGGGCACAGGTTTTTTCACATTTCTTTAAATTCCTACATTATTTTATGGTAATATTGTGCAAATACTTGTTATACAGATAAACCCCCAATTTTTACCAGATAAGGCTCCCCGCCAGAAACCCCATCAGACCGCTGAGCATCAGTACCAGCACCCTGTTCTTAACCCTCCTACTGTTCACACGGCTCGGCTCCCGCACCAAAGAAAATGAGAGGTATAGCAGCCCTAGATCGGTGAAAGCCACGAAAGGTGTATACCATAAAGAGACAAGTTCCAGGTAGACCGGTGCCACCGAGACTATAACAGCGGAGATGTAGAACGCCACTGAGAGCCAAGCTGCCACACGGGGACCCGAGGAGACCGCTACTGTCTTTATCCCCAAGGCCTCGTCCCCCTCGACATCGATGATGCCCTTGGTCACCTCCCTGCCGGTGTTAGAGAGAAAGGCAATGAGCGCGAACAGCAACGAGTAGCCCGGGTCTCCTCCTTCTGCCATAACCCCGCCATAGACGAAGGGGAGCGCGATGCAGGCGCTTACGATGAGGTTCCCTGGCAGTCCAGTCTTCTTCCCCACCGTCGAATAAATCATCATCGCGACCCACGCCAGAGCAGCGAGTACCAAGTTATTGAAGCTCGTCAGATAAGCGGCGAGCAGACCCATAGCGCTGAGCCCAAGGGAAACCGCCAAGGCCTCCCCTGGGGCCACATCCCCGCTGGGTATAGGCCGAGCCGGCTCATTGATCGCGTCGATATCCCGGTCATAGTAATCGTTAACCGCCATAGCACTCCCCGAAAGGAAGAACCCGGTCAGGAACGCTAGAGCCAGATCAATAGTCGAATCCAAGAAGAGGGGCCCCCCGCCGATGGCCGCCCCGACCAAGATTGCTATTCCCATCATCACCGAGTTGACGGGCCTGATGAGCTTGAAGAGGCCACGGGCCGAGACCATTTCGTAACGAGTCTCCCCGAGGAAGGATATTAACCCTGCCACAACCAAAGTTAGTTTTAATTATCAATTTCAATTAAATGTTAAGGGGGTAAGATGAGACTCAAGGCTTTCAGCATCAAACAGAAAGGGGCAGCAGAGGAGACCGACCTCTACCTTACCTCTCTCCCCGCTTTAAAACTGATAGACCGCTACACCATAGACCGATGGACCCCCGATAACACCAGGGGATACCAGCGGTTGCCCATGGAGAGCCGATTCGGCAGGAGGAGGAGATCGATACTGCGATACCTACTGAGGGAACTGGGTTGTTTCCCCACCTCGGTCCTGGTCAACATCCGGGGGGAGCTCAATTACCAGGAGGAGATTGACCTGGGTTGGGCCAGCCTCGGGACCCTGGATATACCCGATGAGGAGAGGTTCTGGCTTCTGGACGGACAGCACCGGGTTGAGGCCCTCCGGAGGGCCATCCAGACCAACCCCCAGTTCGAGGGATACCCCGTCATCCTATCCATCCTCAAGCTCCCGGAACGCTTCGACGAACTCATGTTCTTCTACCTGGTCAATCGCCGGCAGAGAGGGGTCGCCATAGACCTGGTATACCGACACCTCCAGAGGATGCTCAAAGAGAAGGGGGAGGACTGGCTGTACAACTTCGAAGGACAAGCCGGGGTATACAGGGGGAAGGCCGCTGGGGTCGTCGACCTACTCAATGAGGAACCTGGATCCCCCTGGAAGGGGGGGATCAGGATAGTGACCGAGGAGAGACGGGAGGAACATATCGTCAGGGACAAGCTGATGATCACCACCATCGCCAAGATTATGAGGAACCGGGCCTGCCGCGGCGTCACCCTTGAGGAGACGGCCGACCTCCTCATCGACTACTGGAACGCCGTCTCCAAGTTATACCCCGGCGTATTCGAGAACCCCCGACCCTACACCCTCCTGGGCCCCCAGGGGATCATAAGCCTCCACAGGCTCTTCCCAGACACCTACAGATGGTGCACCAATAGAGGTATAGTCAACGAAGAAAGGATGAGGGCATACCTAGAACTGCTGCAAACAGAGACCCCTGAACACGAGACACCAGCCTTCAGACCACCCCTGGAACTCAGGTTCTGGTCCAAAAAACACGGCCCCCTAGAGGCGGTGAAGACCGACAGGGAGAGCATCCGAGAGCTCTACGATAACCTACGGATAAAGCTGGCTATCGCAGGGGAGACTAAGCCCTCTCCAGCTTAACGGACTCCCCACTCGTGACACGTTTAAAGACTCTGGGATCCCCCTCCACCTTCCCGAATACATTCACCGGGCTAGCAGGCCTTATCTCGTCCCCCCTGCTGGCAGGGGTCGGCCCGAAGAAGATGCAGAAGGCGTTCCCTGGTGGCCAGTAGCCCAGATCCCCCATCTCAACCACGGCTTTAGGGTTCTCAGGGGCAGCGTCCACCGGTATCCTAAAGTAGATCTCGTCCCCCCAGGTGCTCGCATTCGCCGTGACGGGGAGGGTTTCCCAGACCGCTCTCGCCGTCTCTGGATTCTCGTCTGTGAGCTCCGCGTAGACCTCCCCGGCTGAGCGGGTAGTAATCCTTATCCTCAAGTGACAACCCTTCAGCTATCTACGGGTAGAGCCAGGATCTCGAGGACCGCCATCCTCTTCTTGGGATCGGGGTCTGTGAGATCAGCGGGCGCTGCCGGTCTGACCACCAGGGCGGTGTCAAGGGCCCCGCGTCCCCCCGCTACTGCCAGGGTCTTACCTGATGCTAGGCCTTTCTCTGCGGCGATGGAGGCCACCTCCAAAGCGGCCTTCACACCGGATCCGAACATCTCCAGGGCTTCTCGCATCATCCTCCGATCCTGTATGGGGAGATCGGCTTTCTCGACAGCGGTGACCTTCTGCTTCTTCATGGCTTTCTTGACCCCCTCACTGTAGGTGAACTCGGTGACGCTCACGACCCCCGCTGAGCCCTCTAGGGCCTTCCCTAGGCTTACGGCGGCATTCCCCTTCCTGCTCGCCACCACCACAGAAGGGATGTCCCCCACCTTGACCCTCTCCACAACGACATCGATGAGGCGGGAGGCGTCCTCCGGGGCGATGTAATGTATAGATTTCTCAACGCTCATGAGTCATATCTCACAAGAAACAACGCAGGGTTTCCTTAAACCTTTTACTCAAAGGAAGGGCATCACCGTCGCGGGGGTATTGGATAATCATATATCTGGGCCTCCGGTTTGGTAGATGAGAAAAAGGGGGAACTTGGGTGAGACCCTCAGGGGACATCGGATATGGGTGTTTCAAGGTCGTCTCATACGTCGTGCTGGCCCTGATGATTGTCCCACTGGTAATTGTCCCCCACTCTGTATGCACCTCATCAACGGTACAGGGGGTGGTGCAGACTATCGATGGGCTCCCGGTTGCAGATGCACGGGTATCGCTCTGGGAGGAAGACATACTCCTCGCTACGACGCGCACCGGGAGCGATGGCGCCTTCATATTTGAGGGGGAGTTTGAGGGGGGGTACACCGTCTCCGTGGTTGGGAATCTGCCTGAGACGCCGGGGTACGACTTTGTCCCGGCCAGGGTTGGGATCCGGTCTGGTGAGGAGGGTGTCATCAAACTCAGGCCTGGGGCTTCGGTGGTCCTCGAGGGGGATGTCCAGTTCGTTGAGACCTCGTACCTCCCGAGTTCTTTCCAGTACTCCGTGTTGGATCCCGGTACGGGTGAGGTGATGGAGGTCGGTGGGTTGTCCCTCATCTATGGACCGTCAGAGGACAGCTTGAGTCAGGTCCTGGGGTTGGAGGC
>JASFTK010000024.1:0-17139 GCA_050053595.1 Candidatus Bathyarchaeota archaeon
CCTGATATTCCCCTCATACCCTTCCACCTTGAAAACGGGCGTCTCAAGCCTCCTCGTATCCGCAGAAACGGAGGGCTGTGAGGGCCAGGGTACGGGCGGCGGCGACCAGCTCCTTCACCTCGACGTACTCGTCTGGGGCGTGGGCGTTCCTGACATCTCCGGGGCCGAAGAGGACTGTGGGGGTCCCCCCAGTGTTCACCAGGTGGCGCATATCTGAGGCGTAGGTCATCCCCTCCACTGTGGTCTCCCTGCCTGTGGCGTCCATATAGGCATGGCTCACCGCTTCCACAAGCGGATGTCCCGCTGGTATTCTGGCGGGGTCGAACTGGTAACCGCTCCACTCCACCCTGGGCGGGTGGTCCCTGAGCCAGGGATCAACCCTGGAGACCTTGGTTATGGTCTCCTCGACGCTCCTCCTAGCATCCTCAACCCTCTCCCCGACCAGGACGCCGATGCGTCCTTGGAAGACGAGGTTCTCGGGGACGGATCCAGGCCAGTTGCCGCCGTTGACGGTGCCGATGTTGATGGGGTAGGGGATGCGGTACCGGGCGTAGAGGAGATCGTCGACCCCCCGGTTCCTCTCCCCTTCGAGGTCCCGTAGGCCTTTGAAGAGGTGTATGAACTTCTCGATGGCGCTCACCCCCTCCTCCCTGACACAGGCGTGGGCCGAGCGGCCCTGCACGTGGACTGTGAAGGCGAGGGCGCCGCTGTGGGCTGGGGCTACCTTGAGCTCCGTTGGCTCCATCACCACCGCTCCATCCCCTCTGTGGTCCTTGAGGACCGTCGCAAGAGCCCCGACTCCGCCATCCTCCTCCCCGATGACGCTCTCGACGACTAGGTCCCCCCTCAGCTTTACCCCGGCGTCTATGAGGGCCTTGACAGCGAAGATGGCACAGCAGAGCCCCCCCTTCATATCGGCGGTGCCCCGCCCGTAGACCCTCCCCCCCTCCATGGTCGCCTCCAAGGGTGGATGGCTCCAGTTAGATCCCTCACCGGGCTCGACGGTGTCGACGTGGCCGTTCAGTATCAGGGTGCGCCCCCCTCCTATTCCCTTGAGGGTCCCGGCGACCCCGAGCCCCGCCTCCCGTTCGAAGGGCATGCTGAAGGAGGGGTGCTCCCTCAGTTTTTCGAAATCAAGCTCCCACTCATCCACCTCTAGACCCAGATCCCTGAGTATACCGGCTACAAACCTCTGGGCCTCACCTTCATCCCCCCCGTAGCTGGGGATGGAGACAAGCTCCCCCAAGCACCTTAACATCCCCTCGACGTCGAGGGAGTCCAACACCCTGCGCTCGATCTCTTTCAACCCTCATCTGCTCCTTTGACAATTAGAGTTCCAGTGGGAAACCGTTAAGAGATTTAGGGTCGACGATCCCCAGGGCGCACGATTGAAGGCGGTTATGAAGACAAGGCAGCAGCCTGGCATCGAGGTCAGGGAGGTCGAGGACCCCGTACCCGCGGCCGGGGAGGTCCTGGTCCGTGTCAGGGCGGCGTCGATCTGCGGTAGCGATCTGGGGATCTACCAGTTCACCCCGGCTTACGAGGGGATGGGGCTCCCGGTGATCATGGGCCACGAGTTCTCGGGGGTGGTGGAAGCAGTGGGGACCGCCGTCGAGGGGTATGAACCCGGGGACCGGGTGCTGAGCAGGTCTGTGGTCTCCTGCGGGGGGTGCCGGTTCTGCCGCGCGGGGATGGACAACCTCTGCGAGTCCTCCAGCCTGTTCGGGATCCACCGGGACGGGGGCTTCGCAGAGTACATCTCCGTTCCCCAGCGTCTCCTGTACCCCATCCCCGGGACGATGTCCTTCGAGGAGGCCGCCCTCGTGGAGCCCCTGAGCAACGCCGTCCACTTCGTCAACGACATCACCCCCGTCGAGCCCGGGGACCTCGCAGTGATCCATGGGATAGGCCCCATCGGCCTCTTCTCCGCCCAGCTCTTCCGCCTCGCAGGGGCTGAGACGCTCATCACGGGGATAAGTGTCGACACCCAGCGGTTCAAGATAGCGGAAAAACTCGGCCTTGAGGCGGTGAACGTCGATGAGGTCGACCCTGTGGAGCTTGTGATGGAGAGGACGGGAGGTCGGGGGGGCGATGTCGCCTTCGTGGCGGTGGGGGCTCCCTCAGCGGTGGTCGAGGCCATAAATCTGGTGAGGAAACGGGGACAGGTCACTGTCGTTGGCATATTCCCCGGAGATGTCCCGGTCCCCCTGACCCACGTCGTGAGGAGGGAGATAACCCTGGCCGGGGCCTACGACGCTAGGGCTTCCAACTTCCAGGAGGCGATGGAGCTGATCCGGTCAGGGGAGGTCGAGGCCTCAGCCCTGATAACCCACAGGTTTCCCCTGGAGGAGGCGGATGAGGCCTTCAGGGTGGCGGGGTCCAAGGAGGGCTGCAAGGTTCTCTTTGAGCCCTGAGCTTCAGTCGACTGAACCGGAGCCCCCTCTATCCAAGTCACATATCTCTTTCAGCGAGTTCCTTGATCTCCGGGGGGAGCATCCTGAAGACCGTCCAATCTTTCAAGGGGAAAGCCCCGAGGCTCTTATAGAACTCCCAGCTGGACTTGTTCCAGTCTAGGACGATCCAGTCCATCCTGCCACAGTCTTTCTCGACGGCGATCTTCGCGAGCTCTATAAGAAGGCTGGTGCCGATGCCCCTCCCCCGATACTCCTCGGGGACGAAGATGTCTTCCAGGTAGAGGGTGGGCTTACCTGTGAAGGTGGAGTAAGTGTAGTAGTAGAGGGCGACGCCTAGGTAGTCGGGGCCTTCGCCGCCGGTCTTCTCGACGAGGAGGGCGCCGAAAATGGCGTCGTCGCTGAACCCGTACTTCCTGTACAACTCCTCTGTGGCGGTGTAGATGTCCATCAGCTTCTCGTAGACAGCTAGCTGCTTGATCAGGTCCATGAGGGTGGGGAGATCATCCTCCACGGCGGGGCGTATCAGATACGATAACTCTGCCATGATGTGACAACGTTTATCCACGTTTATGGTTCTTTCGAGTTTCTACGGAGGTTGTTGGCATTATTCGAAGATAATTCAGTTCTGTCCTTCCGTGCCTCCGCTGGCGAGCGGAGGTTATTCATTAGAATTAGAACTAGTGTTCAGCGAATCCAGTTATTTTTATAAACTCCTCCCATCTCCCGGCGGTCGGATGTGCTGACGCCCATGGGAAACACCGACGACTCAGCGGTCAAGGAGAGCCTCCTCGCCTCCCTCCTTCAGGAGGGAAGATCGTTCCATGAATTCTAGGAGGCGACTCGGAGGGCGGAGCATATCCTGAAGCTGTACAGGGGGGAGAGATGGGAGGGCTGGAGGTGGTGAGGTTCGAGCCGATGAGGGTCGTGAACTTCCGTGCGATGAACAAGACCCCGAAGAGGACGCCGCGAAGATGTTGGTGGAGTGTGCCCCCCGAGGAGCATCCAGTCTAAGGGTGGAACCCGGCTTCGAAGCCGTGGGAGTTGAGGTGAAGGACTACGAGGGATGGCTCTTCGCGTTGACCCGGGGGCACGTCAAGGAACTCTGGGAGGACATACCGCCGCCTGGGGTAAGTTGGTGGCCTGGGTCGAGGTCAGCGAGTACGAGTTAGAGCATCGTTATCCCCACGTCGAGGATCCATACGCGAAATAGATCTGAATACGGATATGAAGACAGATTTCATAGCTAATGATATATTTGACCGTCCGTATCACTCTCCTCTAATCGGATTTGAGGGATGTGGGTACACCAGAGGAGACGGATGCCGAGCGGTCATCGCTCATGGTCTGGATCGCGATCATACTCCACATGCTGAACCATATGATCAGCGGGGCAATGCCTATGCTCTACCCCGAGATCATGGACGAGTTCTCATTGTCCTACTCCCAGCTTGGGCTTCTCAGGTCGGCGAACACCTTCGTCACAGGGTTCCCCCAGATGTTTGTGGGCCTCCTCCGGCGCTGGACCAGCGGCAGAGTGCTCCTCGGGGTGGGCAACCTGATCAACGCGGTGATGAACATCTTGGCCGGGATGAGCCGGGGGTTCCTCCAGTTCTTTGGGTTAAGAGTCGTCGCGGCCCTCGGGAGCAGCCCCCAGCACCCAGTCGGAGCCTCCGTTGTGACATCGGCGACGGAGCCCTCGAAACGCGGGAGGATGCTGGGGCTCAACCAGTCCTTTCCCTCACTCGCGTTCACGTTCACTCCCATCATAACCGCGTACCTGCTCACTAGGATGGGGTGGAGGCCCGCCCTCGCACTCCTCTCGATGCCCGCTCTATTATTCTCCCTGATCCTCCTCTTCTTCGTGAAGGGCTCAAGGTCCACAGAGGCGACCTCGAGGGATGCCCTCTCCTGGACTCGTCTCCGGGAGGCGATGAGGAACAGGAACGTGCTCTCCATCAGCGCCCTCAGGAGCATAATGGCTTTCAGGATGGGGGTAAGGACCTTCCTCCCACTCTACTTCATCGACATCCTGGGGTTCACCGCAGAGAAGAGCAGCCTCCTCTACAGCATCCTCCTCTCAGGGGGCGTCCTCGGCCCCTTCTTCTGGGGAAACATCTCGGACCGGGTGAACCGGAAGCCCCTCATAATAGGTATAACTGTGCTGAGCGGCTTGGGTTACTTCCTCCTCAACTACGTCACAGATTTCTGGGCCCTCGTCCTACTTCTATTCGCCATCGGGTTCATGGTTCAGACGGTAGTGGTGCAGAGCGTCCTCAGCGACAGCGTGGAGAGGACCCAATTGGACCAGATCTTCGGGTTATACTTCACCCTGGGGTTTACCATCGCGTCTTTCTCCAGCGCGATCTTCGGTTACATCGTGGAGTTCTACGGCTTCAACTGGGGGTTCACCTACATCTCGGCGATGACCGTTGTATCCTTATTACCCGCCTTCTTCATACGGGACCCAAGAATTGCGGCCACTCCCTGACCCCGGATCGGAGTCTCGGCATGCGCGATAGTTGATGGGCGGCTGCCGGATGGTATCAGGTGCTACGAGCTCTAGAGAGGGCTTCTCTTGAGCTGTACATCATGAATTCGTCGGCGTCCTCTACCGTGTTGAATTTGAAGCCCTTCTCCACGCCCAGCCTATGTTGTCTAGAGCGCAGTACATGCTGGCGGGTTTCCAGTGCTCCTCGGAGACCCTGATCATCTAATCAAAGGCAGCGTCGTCGCTGAACCCGTACTTCCTGTAGAGCTCCTCTGTGGTGGTGTAGATGTCCATGAGCTTCTCGTAGACAGCTAGTTGCTTGATAAGGTCCATGAGGACGGGGAGGTCCTCCTCCACGGCGGGGCGTATCAAATAAGTGAACTCTGCGCTCGAAAGGAGGTCACGCGTCCACCTAACAGTTGAGCGCTTATGGTTTTTTCGAGGCTAGAGGCTCCTACCGATCTCCTCTGCCCTCTCGATGAGTGTGGGGTCGTGCTCCTGGATCCGCAGGCCGGTGCCTTGGGCTTTGAGGTTGCCTGCGACCTCCATCCCCCAGTACCCCCTCATCCTGCCGTTCATCCACTCCAGGACATGGTCGTAGGGGTCTGCCCTGTCCCAGCCGTAGGTGATAATGTTGACGCATCTTACGGCGTCGGGGAACCGCCTGCGGTACTCCTCGCCGTGGGTCCTGCTGTAGTAGTGGAGGCGGTCGATGAAGAGCTTGCAGCGGCTGCTGACGTGGTCGTAGTAGATGGGGGTGCCCAGCACTAGGGCCCCCATGGACTCCAAATGGGGGTAGAGCAGGGCCATGTCGTCCTCAGGGTAGATGTAGCAGTCCTCCCCTGCCCCGATGGGGTTGATATCCATATCGCCCAAGTAGAAAATGTCGGTATCATGCCCCGCCTCCTTCGCGCCTCTGAGCACAGCCTCGACCAGCTTAGCGGTGTGCCCGTTCCTCCGGGGCCCCGCCACGATCCCCAGGACCTTCATACCGCCCCATACTCCCCTGTGCCTATCAGTTTTCCGGAGGGGTCAAGGAGCGAGGTGTGTGGAAGAGTGAAATACCTTCAAGACAGATCGGATAGGGGGTTTAGGGCATTGGGCGTCGGTCGGGGGTTGTCGGTTAAGGGGGATCCGCGGAGGCTTGGGCATCTCGCGTTGATGGTGGGGTTCCTGAATCTGGCCGCAATGGTGGCCACCCCTTACTTCCCCTCGCCGATATTGTTCCCTATGGTCTTCCTCTGGCTCATACCGTTTCTGATGGCATTAAGGGTGGAGGGGAACACCCCGGCGTCCCTGGGGCTGGTCTTCGACAGGGAGCGGACTCCCAACTATCTGGTCGGCATCCTCACCGGCTTTGCCCTGTTGACCGTCCTCCTAGGGTTGGAACATTACGCCAGGATCCATATAGCGTATGAGGCCCCGGGGTCGGTCTTGGCATTTCCCGGCGGTCTGGCGTCCCAGTTCTTGGTGCAGCTGATGGGGATCGGACTGCCTGAGGAGTTCTTCTTCAGGGGGTATCTGCTGACCAGGTTCAAGGGGTGGCTTGGGGACAGGCGGGGGCTGCTCCTGAACAGCCTGCTCTTCGGCTTAGGACACCTGGTATCGAGGCTCACCCAGCACGGACTAGGTTACGCCCCCTCGGCTCTGTTCATAGGTCTCCAGACCTTCTTGGGAGGCCTGATCCTGGGATACCTCTACCTGAGGTCGAGGACCGTCCTGGTACCAGCCGGGAGCCACATCCTGTTGAACCTCTTCGCCCCCTCCATCACAGCTGCATTCCTCTGAGCCCCCGGATGACCTTCAGACACTCTATCTAACTGGGAGAGGAGGGACCTCCACAAGTTCTCTAAATTCATTTTTATCTAAGGATTTATTAGCGCTATCTGACGGGTTAGAACCATGTCTCAGGGACCTAAAAATTTGAGATTAGTTATCTTTGATATGGCTGGGACAACGGTTGACGATGTGATCGATGGCTCCCCCCTCGTATTGACGAGCTATGATGAGGCCTTCAGAAAGTTTGGTGTAGAGGTCCCTATGGAGGTGCTCAACGAGCAACGGGGGAAGGATAAGAGAATGGTTATTGAGCGTTTTGGGGGGGAGATGGCCGATGATATCTATTCCCACTTTGTCGACCTCCTCTTGAAGAATACGGGTAGGGTGAGAGAGATAGATGGAGCCCGTGATACCTTCCGTTTCCTGAGGGACTCAGGGATAAAAGTGGCTTTGAACACCGGGTTCCCCCTTGAGGTGGCGAAGGGTATCACCGATCATCTGGGCTTCGTTGGATCCGGGTTGATAGACTCATGGATCTGCTCCGAGATGGTGGGCAAGAGCAGGCCTGACCCCGCTATGATACACGCCCTGATGGAGGAACTGAAAGTCAGGGACCCTGAGTCAGTTATGAAGATCGATGACACCGCCAAGGGCATCGAAGAGGGTCTACGCGCGGGGGTCATCACCCTGGGAGTGTTGACGGGCACCCAGAGCAGGGAAAGACTCCAGCAAGCGGACCCCCATGACATAATCCCGAGTGTCAAGGCCCTGCCTTCCTATCTAGAGAATAAAGGGTATCTATGAATGGGACCCCCTGACAAGGTAGGATCAGCCCTTCTGGTTGGGGTCTCATTGGGAGGTTATTTGGTCCGTTCTTCGATGAACTTTATGACCTCGTCGATGGAGCCGGGTCTCTCGTCGAAGGCCTCGGCCATGCCTATGTCCATCGACTGTCTGAAATATGCCAGTGTCCCCTCAGTGATCCTGGGTTCGACCCCTAACTCTCTCAGCGTCTCAGTTATCTGTACTATCTCGTGGTAGCGTCTGACATGGGCGGTTGCATGGGAGGTTATCCAGTTGGACCCTATCTCCAAGAAGGGTCTGGAGTCCATGTATTCAGTGATGTACGTCCATAGGTCCCCCTCTATGCCCGCTCTCCTACCGGCGACCATCATCTCAAGGAGTAGGGCTTCAACCCCCTTCGAGAAGACGCTCCGCAACATCTTGAAGGTCGAGGCCCTCCCTATAATCCCTGAGTAGAAGTGGACGTTCAACCCATAATTGCTCAGGGTGTCAGCGGCCTCCTGACCCCGGTCCCCACAGGTGAGTATCTTGGTCCCCGCGCCACTGGACGCTATAGCACCCAAGATGGCGCCCTCAACGAAATCCGCCCCAGATCCTTCGATTATCTCCCCTATCTCGACCTTTACTGAAGGTGAGGTTGAGTTCAGGTCCACATAGACCTGCCCGGGGTTGAGTAGAGGCGCGCATCTCTCTGCGACATCAATGGCCACCTGGGTGACCACTGTTGAAAGTAGATATGCGCTGTTTTTGACAACCTCTTCGAATGTCCCAGTCTCGCTGCCTGTATCCAGAATCCTCCTACCCATCTCGTCTGCTCTGGATGGATCATCCAGCAGGATATCGTATGCCGTTACCTGGGCACCCGCTTCTGTCAATGCCCGGGAGAATGTGGATCCAACCTCCCCGAACCCTATAACCCCTATATCTAACTCCCTCACTCCCTTCCCCTCCTAATTTTCCTATATTCTATCTCTAGGTGGAAAAACTTTCAATATAATATTTATCTCGCTCACTTAACATATCTGCCCCAGAATATCTACTAAGTCAAGACTGATTCTCACCAATGACCTGTGAGATGAATCTCAGACTTTTCCTGAAATGCGAGCTCAGTATTATTGTGAAATATGAAAATCAAGCCCAGTGGGATTCTGCCCATTCTACCGCCCTGTCTAATTCGCCCTCCCTCAATGGCCCCGTGCCCTAGAAGATAGAAAGACACACAGATGTTAACGAGAGACCTAAAAACCCATAAACGTTAACTCGGTTTAATGGAGACCCACGCAGCCTTCAGCCTCTTCATAGCCTGCTATGTGGCATGGAGCATAGGTGCAAACGATGAGACCGTGGCCCCTCTCGCGGGCAGCGGTGCCTTCAGCCTCAGGACAGCTGTGGTCCTCGGCGGGGTATCCGCTATGCTGGGTGCATTACTCATAGGCCAGAGGGTAGAGACGACGCTAGGGGAGGGCATCCTATCGTTCACGGTGACAGAGACTGAGACCATGGTGATCCTCTTCTCCTTGGCCAGCTGGTTGACTGTGAACTCATACTTCGGATGGCCCATCTCAACCACCCACAGTTCCGTGGGGGCGATAATAGGGCTAGCAATAGCCAAAGGGGGGACTCAGAGTGTCCGCTGGTCAACCCTCGGCTACATAACCATCAGCTGGGCGGTGTCCCCCCTCATAGGTTTCGTGGGATCCATCTTCATCCACCGAGTAACCAGGCTGATACTGAGACCCCGTGTGAAGGGCCTTATAGCCCAGATGAAGCTTGCCCGCAGATCCACATCCTTCCTCGCTTTCTGGGTACTACTCACCTCCTTCTCCAGAGGGGCCAACGACATAGCGAACGCCACTGCGATACTCGGTGACGTCGCAGGGCTCAATCCACTCGTTTTGAGGGGGCTTGTCGCCGTTGGGATGGCCCTCGGGCTTATCGTCGTCGGCCGGAAAGTGATCAGGGCTGTAGGTGTCGACCTAGTCAAGCTGGACCCTATCTCGGCACTGTCTTCACAGATCGCAGTAGCCCTAACGATGTTGATCGGCACATACCTGGGTATACCGCTTTCGGGAACCCACATCTTGGTGGGCGCCGTGGTCGGTCTCGGGGTGTCAAAAGGGATCTGGGTTAATCTGAAAGGGGTGAGAGAGATCACCTATACATGGCTCGCCACCTTCGTGGGGGCGGCGGCTCTGAGCGGAGCAGCCTACATGGTCGTCTCGTCTCTCTAGATGAATGTGCTGACCGCAACCACCCTGATGAGATCCGCGGCGTCCTCGCAGCTGTCACCTATCATCTCAAGGGACTCAGCTAGCTTGTTGACGAGTAGGAGCGTACTGGGCTCCAGGTCGCTCTCATAGGACATCCTCAGGCTCTCAATGTAGAGATTATCCATCTCATGCTCCAATATCTCGACGGCATTACAGGCGTCCAGCGCCGCCTCATGGTCCGTGTACAGGAGCCCCATCACATTAGCGAGGGAGTGGACACACTTATTGGACAACTGGGTGGTCTCCAGCAGGACATCCTTCATATCCTCCGGCAGCCTTTCAGCAGATATAATCTCACAGATCCTCCCCGTCTGCTTACACCAATCCGGCACCTCGTCCAGCCGTTCAGTGAGCCTAGCCATATCCGCCCTGCTCATAGGGGGGAGTATACCGCTAGCCAGCTCCCTCTCAATCTCCCTCCTAGTGACATCAGCCTCCTCCTCCGCCTTGAAAAGTTCCCTGATACAAGATTCACAGCCTTCAAGATCACCAGCCACCTTCGCCTCTACAGCCCTCTTGAGGTTATCCGCAGCAACCACACTCAACTCCTGATGCCTCTCTATCAGTTCAAGCACCCTGATCTCAGGAGGCTTCCCACCAAGGAAACTCAGAAAAGACATAATCCTTACTTGTACCACCAATGTTTTAGCATTACTGAACAACCAACCCAACACTCTCACAGAAGGAGACACCAAAAAACCAGAAGACAACCCCCAGATCCCCCCCGACGGGAAACCATAGAACAGAATAGACCCCCATCCACATAACTCAAAGGGAAAACATACCCCCAAACCACACTAAATACCCCACATCCAATACCCCACCACCCCCCAGAAAACCGCTATAAGCGGTCACCCTTACAACACCCAACCCGACATAGAAAAAGCCCCGGGCGGGATTTGAACCCGCGGCCAACAACTTACGAGGCTGCCGCTCTGACCTCTGAGCTACCGGGGCACACCGCCAAACCCTAGAGAACCCCCGCTATTAAGAAATACGGTCCACACCCGCCTAGAAGATCCGCCTCAACAGGGCAAGCACCCCGAAGAAGAAGAACACAAACCCCGCCAACAACAATCTCCCCGTCACCGCCAACACCAGCAGCGACAGGAACGCAGCAGGCAACAACAATATCAACAGACCAGCGATGACAGCCATCACCGCCCCCACCACAAACAACACCAACAGCCCGATTAAGACACCCAGACCGGGGAACCCCAAGACACCCAACTCAAGAAAAAGAGAGGGGATACCCCCGATAAAAACCCATCCTCAAGACTGAGAGGTGACCCCACCCCTCACCAACTCCTCGAACCGCTCCTCCGAGACACCCAGAATCCCTGTCAGAACCTCCCTGCTGTGCTCCCCCAGCAACGGCGCCGCAGACTCAACCACCCCAGGGGTCTCAGAGAACTTAATCGGGAAGTTAGGCACCTTCACCGTCCCCGCCCGGGGATGCTCCACCTCAATGAACATCCCCCTGGCAGCCAGATGGGGGTCCGCCACAGTCTCATCCAGATGGTAGACAGGCGCACAAGGCAGCCCCATCCCGACGTAGAAATCCACAGCCTCATCCCGGTCCATCTCCGCCGTCTTCTCCACCATCAACTCCTTAGTGGCCAGCTCCACCCCCCACTCCTCACTCAACCTGTCCAAGAACCGGGGCCCATAAGCCGCCACCTGGATCCAACCCCCATCCCTACACTCCATCAGACCACCCACACCCCTCCCCATAGGGTACTTCTTCCTCAACTCCAAAGGCAGCAACCCCGACAGGGTGTAACCCGTGATAGCCGTATTATACGCCACCATACAGTCGAACTGGGCGACATCGATCATCTGCCCCACCCCCGTCCTATCCCGATACCGGAGAGCCGCAAGGATCGCCATCGCCGCCATAGTCCCCGGTCCCAGATCCCCATAAGCCTGAGCCATCTGGATCGGAGGACCATCGGGATCATGCCTCTCCCCCGTAAGTCTGGAGTGACCGCTCATCGCCTCCGCCACCGAAGCATAAGACTTCCGCTTCATGTAAGGACCATACTGACCGAAACCCGAGAGCGCAGCATAGACTATCCCAGGGTTCAGCTCTTTGAGCACCTCATAACCCAGGCCAAGCCTCTCCATAGTCCCCGGGCTGAAGTTCTGGATCACCACATCCGACTTCTCCACCAACCCCTTGAAAAGCGCCACCCCATCAGGATTCTTCAAGTCCAACGTGAGATCCTTCTTGTTCAAATTAAGATGATGGAAGGTGTAACTGGCCCCACCGAAAAGAGCCCCCTCCGCAAGCCTGTCAATCGCCCCCCACGGCGGTTCCACCCTGATAACCTCAGCCCCCATATCAGCCATCATCATAGTACACCAGGGACCGAACCAGACATGGGTGAGGTCCAAAACCCTGATATCATCAAGCAACTTCATACCACATTTCTCCAGAGATTATCCAATCTAGACACCAACGGCATTATAAGAGGTTTCTCACCCCCATGGAAACATTTTATGGGGAAAGCCCACAAGACTCCACGGTGCAAACGATGACCACGGCTGGAGCGGTCGGGGAGAGACGCCTAATCGAGTTGATGCTCAGACAGTTCACCCCGATGCCCGGGATGCCCGTCCCCTACTGGGACGACGTCATGGCGGTCGACCTCGGCGACGGCAGAGCCGTGGTCCTCAACACAGACATGCTGGTCTGGGAGACCGACGTCCCCCGCGGCATGACACCCTACCAGGCTGCGAGGAAAGCCGTTGTAATGAACTTCAGCGACCTCGGAGCAAAAGGCGTCCAACCCCAAGCCTTCCTCCCATCCCTTGCCTTCCCCCGGGACACCGAGGTCGAGGCAGTCGAAGAGATGGCCCAGGGATTCGAAGAAGGGACCAGGGAATACGGGGGATATGTCATCGGCGGAGACACCAACGAGGCCTCCCAGATTGTCATAAGCGGAGTCGCCATAGGCATCACCCCAAAAGACAAGATCATCAAAAGGGAGGGCGCCAGACCGGGGGATTTCCTCGCCACAACCGGCCTTTTCGGCAACACCTCCGCAGCCTTCAAGATCCTCTTGGAAGGCCTAGCGGCCCCCGAAAGCCTCAGGGAGACCTTGGTCCAGGCCGTCTACAACCCCCACGCCCGGATCAAGGAAGGAGTAACCCTCGCCGAATCCGGTACCATCACCTCCTCCATCGACTCCAGCGACGGCCTCGCCATAAGCCTACACGACCTCGCAAGGAGCAGCAAAGTTGGCTTCAAAATAGAAACCCTCCCCATCACACCAGAAGCAGAAGCCTTCGCAGAACTCCACGACCTAGACCCCAAGAACCTCGCCCTCTACGGCGGCGAAGAATACGAACTCATCTTCACCGTGGCTAAAGAAAACCTGGAGGACGCCAAGACAGCCCTTGAAGGAGTGGGTTGCCAACTACTGAAATTAGGGATCGCCACGGCCGACAAAGGGATTGTGAGGGTCGTGAACGGAGAGGAGAGGCCCATCGAGATGGGGGGTTGGGAGCACTTCACAGGGGCCTGATTGGGGGCCAGAACTCTCAGAGAGGGGTTTTTCATATCTAAAAACCCGTCTAACAGGCTCATCCATGGTTTTTTTATTGATTTTAGATGAGAGTTTTCCTTCTACTATCAAGAGAACCGGAAATAAACTTATTCGTTAGAAGAGTCATGAATAACATTGGAGGGGTACAACAGCCTATGAATTCGGCTTCTCTAGCTAAAGTTTACAGACGGGTGGAAGATTGGAAGCTCAAACTCATCGATCTCAGTAAAAGAAACCGTCTGGTGAATTTCAAGCCCACAAGGAGATCTAGTGTCAACTTCGACAAACCGGGCCCTGACGCAATCTTCAATAGGCTCGTGGTCAGGGACAGGGCTTGGGAGATCTGGGAGCCACCCGAGGAGGACTCTCCCCTTGACAGGAAACCCAGGCGCAAGAGGAACCAGCTGTCCCCCCACAATGTTGAGGCGCCCCAACTCCGAAAGATCCTGAGAAACCTCTCTAGGCGTTCAGCCTCAGAATACCGGGAGCGAGGGATCAGGATACTATATATCACGTTTGGTATGCTGAGCTGGAACGAGGCCGGGAGCAGGCAGCGCCTCAATTCCCCCCTCGTCCTCACCCCAGTGGAGCTGACGCGTAAGACCTCCCGTGATCCCTACAAGATCCAGGTGCCCCCGGTTGAAGAGGAGGCCATACTGAACCCTGCCCTGAGACTCAAACTGGAATACGACCACAAACTGGAGCTGCCCAGACTCCCAGACTTCCAGGAGGAGACCCTTACCAGCTACCTCAGAGAAGTGGAGGGAGTCGTAGAGGAACTAGGCTGGGAAGTCGAACATACCGTCCAGCTGGGACTGTTCTCGTTCCACAAGCTGGTGATGTATCAAGACCTCACTGACAACATGGAGACCATCGTCAAACACCCTCTCATCAAAGCCCTCGCGGGCGTCTCCACCCCCCCTACCGCCAAGGGTGAACTACCGAAACCCCGTGATCTCGATTCCTCAGACCCCAAGACCACTTACCAAGTCCTAGACGCCGACAGCAGCCAGCAGCTCTGCATCCAGTACGCCCTCGCCGGCCAGAGCTTTGTGATGCACGGCCCCCCAGGCACCGGGAAGAGCCAGACCATCGCGAACATGATCGCTGAGTTCATCGCCCGAGGAAAGAGGGTGCTATTCGTCAGCGAGAAGATGGCTGCCCTTGAGGTCGTCCACAGCCGTCTCGAGGCGAAGAACCTTAGCGATTACTGCCTTGAGCTCCACAGCCACAAAGCCAACAAGAGGGAGGTGGTAGCAGAGCTCAGTAGAGCCCTCAACGAGCACCTCAAGGCTAAACCAACCCTCACAGATGAAGAACTGGAACGTCTCGTAACCAGAAGGGATGCACTCAACCGATATGTAGACGCCCTCCACACACGCCGGGAGCCCATTGGGATGACCGCATACCAGCTATTCGGTATCCTTGCAGGACTCGAAGGGATCCCCCTTGTTCCCCCCGGATATACCAACTTTGAGACTCTCGACCAAAGGACTCTCCTTGACCTAGAGGACAAGATAAGGCGGCTCTCCAACGCTTGGGCGGTGGTGGAGGAGGGGTCTCGGTTCCCCTGGAGGGGCTGCAAAGAGGAGCGGTTCACCCCTGAGACCCGCTCTGAGTGGATCCACCTCCTTGAGAGCGCTATCGATACCTCAGAAAGGCTTGAAGCGTCCTCCAAATCATATTCGGAAGCTCTAGGTCTCAAGACTCCAAGTACCATCGGAGCATACCAACGCCTCAGGAGATTAACTGAGATGATCAGCACCACTCCGAGGCCCCCCCAAGCCTGGCTCAAAAAGGCAGACCTCAAAGAGATCCGGACCCTCGCAGAGGGCTGCAGAAAGGATTGGGATGGCTACCACTCGAAGGTAAGGGAGCTTGAGAAGCACTACGACACTAGGCTGCTGATCCTTCCCCCGGGAACAGCGAAGAGGATTAAAAGAGCATATTCAGCCTTGAAAGAACTCTTAGCCCCCATCTCAAGGGGGGATGGTGGGCTTCTCATGAATATGAAAGAGCTGGAGGACTACCTAAGGGAGCTTCATAATCGGCTCCAAGGGCTCAGAGAGGAGGCTGAGAAGATCAGGGACACCTTCGACCTCAGATGGGAGGTGAATACCCTTGAGAAGATCAATCGCTTATCGAGGCTTGCCGCCTTATGCAGAGAGGAGAGTCGACCCCCGAGAGCCTGGCTTGACAAGTGGAGGCTAGACAAGAGCCGGGAGCTAATCGAGGAGCTGAGGGAGAGTTACACCCGTAGAGACGAGTTCAGGGAGAGTCTAAGAGACTATGAGAAGGGGTTAATGGACCTTAACCTCGAAGACCTAATAGAGTGGTACGAGGGACCTGGCAGCTCATTCCTGAGGATTTTCAGGCCCCGCTACTACCGGATCAGAGAGGATATCTCAAGACTACACAAGAATGGGGTCTTAACCGGAGATGTCTTGGAGGATCTCAAGGCCGCTAAAGAACTAAGGGACCTTGAGGCGAAGTTAGAGTCTGGCAAGGAGCAGGCTCGGAGGACACTGCAGGATTACTTCCGGGGGGATGACCCCGATTTCAAGGGTGCTGAGGAGGCGATGGAGATCGCGGAGAAGGTCATACGAATATCAGGGAGAAAAAGGACCCCAAAAGCGCTGAGGGACAACTTGTGCTCGGGCACCGAACCCGGAAAACGACTTGTCCAGATCGCTGGCGTCCTTAATAGTAACTTGGAGGCTGTCAGGTCAGACACAAGGAGGCTAAGGTCACTGATACCGTCGAAACGGATCCCCCAAACAGGGAAACCGATGAGGATTAGCCCTCTCCAAGACATCGTGGATTGGGCAGATGACACCCTCGAGAGACTCTCCATTCTTGAGAGGGGGAGTTCAGAAGCTCTGGCAACGCGAATCTCCGGACATCCTCAAACATTCGATGCTCTCATCGAGGATCTCAATATAGTCGAGGGGCTCCAGAGATTCGAGGACAAGGTGGACAGGCGCTCCCATGAATTACATAGTGTCTTTGGTCGGCTATATAGCGGTCTAGGAACAGATTGGGATGGGGTGCTCAAAGCAATAGGATGGACCCAGAGGTTGATCAGGACCCTACCCCGGGGGGTCCCTGATAGCCTGGTGGAAGCAGTTTCCCAGGGAGGGAAGTCTTTGCCTAGAGATCCCAGAGTTGAGGAGAGATGGGCGTCCATCAGTAAAACCTTGAACGTCATCGACGAGAGATTCGAGGGAGCCCGTTGGCCGGGTCCCAGAGGGGGTTTGCACCTGGCGGAGCTACGGAGGGAATTGGTTACGCTCCGAGGGCGGGTTGACGACCTCCAGACCTGGGTTGACTTCCAAGAGGAGGAGGCTGGACTTCGCGAAGAGGGCCTTGGGGATTTCTTAAACAAACTGGTAGCCCAGAAATATCACCGGGATCAACTTGTGGATATTTTCCAGAAATCGATGTACCAGGGACTCCTAGACATGGTCTTTAGACAGGACTCTGCCTTAGAGGCCTTCAGAGGCCAGGACCATGAACAGCTCATCGACGACTTCCGGGAATTGGACCGACGCTTCGTCAGGCTCAACTCCCAGAGGGTTATCAAGATCGCCAACCAACAGAAGCCACAAGGGGTTTTCGTCCAAGCTCCCGACTCCGAGATCACTATATTGATGCGGGAAGCCGCGAAGAAGCGTCGTCACATGCCTTTGAGGCATCTTTTCGAGAGGATCCCCAGCTTGATCAGGAGGTTGAAGCCCTGCCTCATGATGAGCCCCATCTCCGTGAGCCAATTCCTTATCCCCAGTGGGATCCACTTCGACCTTGTAGTCTTCGACGAGGCGAGCCAGATCTAT
>JASFTK010000025.1:0-16262 GCA_050053595.1 Candidatus Bathyarchaeota archaeon
TGTTGTCGGGAGATGCAGCAGGGCAACTGATACCGGCGACCGGGGCAGGGGTCCACTCGGGCGTCGAGTCCGGTAAGATGGCTGGGGCGGTCGCTGCTATGGCGGTCGAGGAAGGAGATTTCTCGGCTGAAAGGCTCTCTGAGTATGAGAGGCGTTTCGATAAGTATTGGGGGAAACGGATCAGGGACAGCAGAAGAGTTGTGGAGATGCTTGATAGGTTCAGCGACGAGAATCTCAACACTTTGGCCAGGGTTGTGACCCACGAGGATGTGCTGAACCTCGCTAATGGGAACGAGGTAGCAAAAACCCTGGCCAGACTTGTGGCCAGATCGCCTAAAGGCATAATGGGTTTGCTTTCCGCTTACTTGAGGGGATAGCCCTCAAACGGGCTTCTTTATACCTCAATTCGTGTCCCGCCCTCCTGATATTGAAAACCTTTATATTTTTTCTCTGGATGTGATTCGTAGCTAATATCGAGTTTGGAGGAGAAATATTTGGCATATATGACGGGTCAACCCGTTTTGATTTTAAAAGAAGGTACAGAGAGGAGTAAGGGTCGAGACGCCCGCAAGTCCAACATGATGGCGGCGCAGGTCATCTCAGAGGTCTTGAAGACCACCCTGGGACCCAGAGGCATGGACAAGATGCTCATCGACAGCCTTGGCGATATCACGATAACAAACGACGGCGCTACAGTCCTCGACGAGATCGACGTCCAGCACCCCTCGGCCAAGATGATGATCGAGGTCGCTAAAACCCAGGACGACGAGGTCGGGGATGGTACTACCACTTCGGTTATCTTTGCTGGGGAGCTGCTCAAGAAAGCCCAGGAGCTTCTGGATGAGGATATCCATCCCTCCATCATCATCCAAGGATACCAGAAAGCCCAGGAGAAAGCTCTGGAGACTCTGGAGAAGGTCGCCCTCGACGTCGATTTTGATGATCGGGAGACCTTGATGAAGCTTGTGGCCACCTCGATGAGGAGCAAGACCGTGGCAAGCGCCCGGGAGCACTTTGGGAACCTCGTCATCGACGCTATCAAGCAGATCATTGAGGAGAGGGACGGACAGATCATCGCCGACGTCGACAATGTCCAGGTGGTGAAGAAGGAGGGCAAGAGCCTCACCGAGTCCGAGCTCATCTTCGGGATCATAATCGACAAGGAGGTCGTCCACGACGGCATGCCCCAGAAGATAGAGGGAGCCAAGATCGCACTGGTCGACGCCCCCGTCGAGGTTGAGAAGACAGAGTTCGACGCTGAGATCCGGATCCGGAGCCCCGACTCAATCAAGGCCTTCCTCGACCAAGAGTCAGACATGCTCAAGAAGAAAGTGGACAGCATCAAAGAGTCCGGAGCCAATGTCCTCTTCGCCCAGAAAGGCATCGACGATGTCGCCCAGCACTTCCTGGCCAAGGCCGGTATCCTGGCTGCAAGACGTGTGAAGAAGAGCGACATGGAGAAGCTGGCGAAAGCGACTGGTGCGAAAATGGTCTCCAACCTCTCCGATCTCAACGAGGAAGACCTTGGTCAGTGTGAACTGGTCGAGGAGAGGAGGATCGGGGACGATGAGATGATCTTCGTCGAAGGATGCAAGGATCCGAAAGCGGTCTCTATATTCCTGAGAGCGGGCTTGGAGCGTATGATCGACGAGGCGGAGCGGGCGTTGAACGATGCCCTCTACGTCATCAGCGACGTCGCAGAGCTGGGGAAGATGGTGCCCGGAGGCGGGTCCATCGAGACCGAGCTCGCTAGGGCGGTGAGTAAATACGCTAACCAGATCGGAGGACGGGAGCAGCTAGCCATCCAAGCATTCGCCGACGCGCTGGAGATAGTCCCCAGGACCCTCACTGAGAACGCGGGTCTCGACATCCTTGACACCATGGTGGCCATAAAGGCCGCCCATGACAAGGAAGGAGGCTTCGCTATGGGGGTGAATGTATTCGGAGAGGGGGTTGTCGACATGCTGGAGCAGGGCGTTGTAGAACCAATGGTGGTGAAGCAGCAGGCCATAAAGTCAGCTGTCGAGGTCTCATCAATGATACTGAGGATCGACGATGTCGTCGCAGCCACATCCCCTGAGATGCCTGCAGGTGGACCCCCAGGCGGGGGCCCACCCGACATGGACGAGGAGTTCTGATCTCCTAAATTTATCTCCCTTTTTTCCTTATAGACTTCTTATCCGACACTGATCTTGTATGTGACGAGTAAGGATGATCATTCCCTTTGGTGTTGAGGGGGCATTAGACCACGGTCCACCCGGTTATAGGCATTGTGGGCTTTTGGGGTGAGATCACCACCTTTACCCTCTACTGGAATGTTTTTATTCATGAGGTTGGGATAGGTGTATAGCCTTTGCTCCTGTCGTCTAGTCCGGCCAAGGATGCGGGCCTCTCGAGCCCGAGATCCCGGGTTCGAATCCCGGCGGGAGCACCATTAAACCCATAACCCCTAACGCCAGGTGTTGAGATACACTCTTATCCTCAAGGTTCTGGGTGTGGTTGGGGTATACTCTGAAGTCCACTCATAGCAAGTGTTTTACTCGGGGATATCGACCTCTTCGGTGACTTTCATGGCCGGTGAGAGGGGGTTCGACGAGGTTTACCCTGTCAAGGAGGGCTACAAGCGTTTCGACCAGAGAGAATCCGCTTTTGGTAGACGGCTCCGCAGAACGGGGAGCATCATCGGGTTCACCGAGGAGGACAAGATCCGTCGGATCGAGAAGAATATCCCGGGGTATACCCTGGTAGATTATGCGTTCAACTCCGCAGCGGGGATGTACGAGACGCTGCCTGGGGAGCTTGACAGCCAGGGCACTGGTTTTTATAGTTGGGAGGCTCTAGGGGTCGCCCGTAAGCCAGAGGGTGTCCCAAGGTGGGAGGGCACACCCGAGAGGGCGGCGAAGATCATCACCAAGGCTGCGGGGTATTTTGGGACTGTGGGCGTCGGGTTCTGTAGACTGGACAGGCGCTGGGTCTACACCCACTCCCGGTATGGGAGGGAGATCGTCTTCGAGGATGTCGAGGAGGGTTACGTCACTGAGGAGAAGGCGGTTATCCCCGAGAGCCATAGGTGGGTGGTCGCCCTCACAGTCCCCATGGAATACGAGGAGACCCTGTACTCCCCCACGCGCCTAGAGGTGGCTACCGTCATGGGCTACAGCCGGATGCACCTCCTCGCGGGCCAGGTCGCTGAGTTCATCAGGGGCCTCGGATACCACGCCGTCCCCTGTGGCAACGACTCCGCCCTCAGCGTACCCATAGCCATCGAGGCCGGCCTGGGCCACCTCGGACGCCACGGCCGCCTCATCACCTGGGAGAGGGGGCCCCTCGTCCGGATCTGCAAGGTATTCACAGATCTTCCATTGCCTCAGACCCCATTGGCACCTGAAGGCATCACCGAGTTCTGCGAGGTCTGTGAGAAATGTGCTGAACGCTGTCCGAGTAGGGCTATCCCTTCAGGTCCTAGGACGTGGGAGGGTGTCTGTGAGTCCAACAATGCTGGGGCGTACAAGTGGTATTGCGATGCGGATAAGTGTCTTGAGTATTGGACTGAGGTAGGTAACGGTTGTAACAACTGTTTCAGGGTCTGCAGCTTCACTAAGCCTCCTGGGGTCCTCCATGATGCTGTGAAGTGGCTCATCCGTAACGTCCCGCAGCTCAACTGGTTATGGGTCTGGGCTGACGATGCATTGGATTACGGGGATGCAGAGGACCCGAGGGGGTACTGGGAGGAGTAGCGGGTCTCGGAAGATTCAACTATCGTCCCCGTTCTATTCTCATCCGGGTCGATGGATCTCCTCTTCACGGTAGTTTTCACCACCAACCTGGTCGCAGTCACAGCGGTGGTATTCAGCATCCTCAAGCCTGAGAAGCATATCTGGCCTCCCCCGGGGAACCATCCCTGGGAGTATCTGGTCATCTGGGTCTTAGACGGTGTCTGCAGCTTCGGGGTGCCCACAGTCGCTTTCCTTGACAGGGGCTCCCTAGGTTTCAGGGGTCCGGCTACCATGGTTCTGGGGGGTTCACTGGTGGTGTCTTCTCTCCCCCTCGTGATCTGGGCTGTCAGGACCCTGAGTATCAGTCAGAGCTTCGGCCTCAAAGGCGAGCTCATCACAGACGGCCCCTACAGCTACTCCAGAAACCCCCAGTATCTGGGGTTCACCCTCCTCTATGGGGGGATCATCCTCCTCGCAGACTCGGTGAAGGGGTTATTGGTCGGCGCGGTCTTCATCCTCTTTTTCCTCCTCGCTCCCCTCAGCGAGGAGCCTTGGCTCAGAGAACAGTTTGGGGAGGAATACGATGAATATCTCTCAAGGATCCCCCGGTTCATTGGGTGGAGGACGTTCCGGAAGCCCCTATCAGGGGAAAGTTGAGACCACAGTGCCCCGGGTTTCCACAGGGGATGTTTGTGGTGTTCATCCTTAGATGCGTAGTCCGAGGGATAGTTTCCTGCCGTCGATGTCGAACTCGCCTTCGTAGGCTCCCTCCGGGGGGTTTCCGTTCACTAGTTTTATGGAGAGCGTCTCGGCTGAGATGTACTCCCCTTCGACCTCGAATACGTTCTCCACCTCGGGGTCTCCCTTGTAGTAGGTCTCGATCTGGTCGTCGATCTCAAAATCTGCCTCCTTCCTCAGGGCTTGAATACGGCGGACGATGTCACGGGCCAGTCCCTCCCGCTCCAGCTTGTCGGTGATGACTGTCTTGACACCGACTATGAGCCCTGGTTCCTCCACAACAGAGTAGCCATTGACAGCCACGGACTCCACCTCGACCTCCTTGGGGAGCACCTCCACGCACGACCCTTGGACGTCGATCTCGACGGTCTCGCCCTCCAGCAGCCTCGCCGCATCGGCCTGGCTCAACCCGTTCAACGACTCTACGACCTCCTGGAGGTCTCTGCCGTGTTTCTTCCCTAGGAGGCTGTAGACCGGCCTCACCTCATATGTCAAGAGTCCGCTGCGGTCTCCGCTGAGTCTCACCTCCTTGACGTTGAGCTCCTCCTCCACGAGCCCCCCGAGGCTCTCCAGCCTCTCCCTCGTCTCGGGATCGGTGACGACCACCGCTTCAAGGAGGGGCTGCCTCAGCTTGATGCCGCTTTGGTTCCGGGCCGCCCTCCCCGCGCTGCTGACCCTTATGGCGAGGTCCATCCTCTCCATGAGCCCCTCATCGATGAACCTTTCCTCCCCCTCGGGCCATGAGCAGAGATGGACGCTCGCAGGTGCATCAGGCTCTGCGCCCCTCACAAGTCTCTGGTATATGGCCTCGGTGAGGAACGGGGTTATCGGGGCCATGAGGAGGTTGACAGTCCTGAGACACCGGTAGAGGGTAGAGTAAGCGGCCTTCTTGTCATCGTCGGCCTCGCTCTTCCAGAATCGGCGTCTACTCCTCCTGATGTACCACTTGGAGAGGACGTCGATGAACGTCTCTATCTCCTTGGTTGTGGAGTAGACCTCGTAGGAGTCGAGTTCCTCAGTTGCGTGTTCCACCAGCCTGTTAAGCCTTGAGAGGATCCACCTGTCCAGCTCTGAGAGTTCTTCGGGCCTCTGCTCGGGGGTCCAGCCGTCGAGTTCAGCGTAGATGGTGAAGAAGTTCAGCACGTTGAGAAGGGGCATGAAGAATAGACGTTTCACATCCGCCGCCCCGGTGTAGCCGAAGAGTATGTCGTTCTCGGGCTTGGTGGAGCTGAACATCCACCTCATCGTATCGGCCCCCATGGTCTCAGCGGCGTCATCGAACCAGATTGCGTTCCCCCAACTCTTGTGCATCTGCCTGCCGTCCTCGGCTAGGACCGTCCCGTGGCCGAGACAGACCTCGAAGGGGGTCCTCCGCTCCAGTATGGTGCTCATCGCGAGCATGGAGTAGAACCAGTTCCTGAACTGGCCGATATAGCACTCCGTGATGAAATGGGCGGGGAACCACTTGTCCCAGTACTCCCTGTCCGTCCTGTAGTCCAAGGTTGAGTACGCGACTATCCCAGCATCCAGCCAAGGATTACCGACGTCAGGGGTCCGGGAGGCCACAGCGCCACATTTCTCGCAGGTGATCTTTACGGCGTCGATGTAGGGTTTGTGGGGGCTGTGCCCTTGGAATTCGTCCCACCCTTTATTGGCTCGCTCTTCAAGCTCATCCTTGCTACCCACTACGTCGAACCAGCCACAGTCTGGGCAGGTCCAGATGGGGAGGGCGAGGCCGTAGTAGCGTTTCTTGGAGATCATCCAGTCGTGCATGTTCCTGAGCCAGTCGAGTTCCCTTGCCAGTCCGAACTCGGGTATCCACCTGGTCTGGAGGGCGGAGTCCATGATCTGGTATCGGAGATTCCTCTCTTTCTCCGCCTCCGTTACCTCCTCTAGGGGTTTATCGAGGACTTGGCCCATATCGATGAACCACTCCTCGACGTGGCGGAAGACCAACTCGCTGTCACATCTCCAGCAGACAGGGTACCGGTGGGTGTAGTCCTCTATCCTGAAGACAAGCCCCTTCTCCTCGAGGTCGTCAAATATTGGCTCGGCGGAGTCGTAGACGTGGGTCCCCGAGAGCCAACCCAGTCCCCCTATAAAGACCCCGAACTCGTCGAGGGGGGCTACTACCGGCAGCCCGTGGAAGACGCCGAGCTCAAAGTCTTCCTTACCGGCACCCGGGGCGATGTGGACCAGTCCTGTGCCCTCAGTCTCCCCGACCTCCTCCCAGAAGATCACCCTGTGGGCTTCGGGGGCCCCCAGTTCCCGTGGGAGTTCCATCTCGTCGTAGGGGCCGTCATAAGCCCAGCCCTTCATATCCTCCCCTTTTAGCTCCTCAAAGATCTCGTAACCCCCCTCAGGGAAGACCGTGTGGAGGGTGCCTTTGGAGAGGTAGAGAGTTTCACCATCATGGCGGACTTTGACGTAGTCTAGCTCGGGGTGGGCGGCGACGGCGACGTTGGAGGTGAGGGTCCAGGGGGTTGTGGTCCAGATGAGGAGGCTCCCCTCCTTGTCTCTGAGGGGGAATCTGACGTAGACGCTGGGGTGGGTCAGTTCCTTATAGCCTTCGGTGACTATCTCGTGCTGGCTGACGCCGGTGCTGCACCTGGGACACCATGGCATGGAGTCGAAGCCCTTGTAGATAAGGCCCCGTTGGTGGAGTCTCTTGAGGACCGTCCAGATCATGTAGTTGTTCTCATCGCTGAAGGTGAAGTAGCTGCCCCCCATCTCTCTGGAGCCCAGCTTCCCGACTAGCTCCTCGGCGGTGCCGGAGACGGGCCCGTGGGTCCCCTGATAGGTGGTGACCTCCATCGGATCCTCCATGGCTTCTTTGAGGCTCCTCAACTCCTCCGGGTCATCCCAGTCCGTCCATAACCCAAGCCTCATGGACTGCTCAGTCTGGATGGAGGAGTACTCAAGCACCCTCTGCTTACATCTCTTCACGAACTCGGCGACCCCGAACTTCTCGATATCCCTCTTGGACTCGAAGCCCAGCTCCTTCTCCACCTCGACCTCTATCCAGAGACCCTGGCAGTCAAACCCGTTCTGGTTCCTGACCTCGTAGCCCCTCATGAATCTGTACCGGGCCCAGAGGTCCTTGTAGGTCCGCCCCCAGGCGTGATGGACGCCCATCGGGTTGTTCGCGGTGATCGGTCCGTCTATGAAGCTCCAAGGGGGCCTCCCCTGCTGTAACTCGACCCGCTTCTCGAAGATATTGTTTTTATTCCAGAACCCTAAGATCTCCCGCTCAAGGGCGGGGATATCGACCTTGCTGTCTAATTCTTTAAAAGTCATCGGTCTTCCTCCTTCTGCTCACATAGGAGTTTTTTTTACCAGAAATCCGGGTGCCCTCTAGACCTGATGTGAGCCTAAATTTTGCGGTCACCGGACACTCAAGGCACCAGAATTACGGGGTTGGTCTCATAATAAAAAAGTTGGGTTAGTCCCCTCAGGGGGTGATGGCCATCTTTATGCCTTCCCCGCTCTTGACGGTCTCGATGGATCTCTCGGCCTCGGACACCCCATATCTGTGGGTGATGATCTCCGCCAGGGGCAGGGTATCCATCCCCCTCCTGAGGAGCTGGAGGGCGGTGTCGAACTGGGTGGGAGGATAAGCCCAGCTCCCCAGGATGTCCATGTCCTTCATGCATATGGTGTGGGGGTTGATCTCGACGTTCCCAGGGTCGGTATAGTGCCCTACCTCGACGAACCTGCCACCCCTCCTTGTCATCCCGATCCCCTCAGGGACCGCTGCGGGGACCCCAGCACACTCGATCACCACGTCGGCGCCCAGGCCGCCTGTGAGGCGCTCCACCTCCCCGATCCTCTCCTCCGAGGTCCTGTAGCTCCTCATTTCAAGGATATGATCAGCCCCGAGCCTCTCCGCCATATCCAACCTGTCAGAGACCATGTCTATCGCTATGATGTTCCCTACACCCGCTATTCTCGCCGAGGCCATGGCCAGCAGCCCGATGGCCCCCGCTCCCTGGACCACAACGCTGTCCCCTGGGCCGAACCCCTCCCCAGAGGTCGGAGTCCCAGGGGAGTAGGCTCTCTCCAGCGCCCGGGATGAGACCGCCATGGGCTCCGTGAGGACCGCGACCTCAGGTGGTACACCCTCGGGAACCTTGTATACCCAGTAATGGGCTGCGTCGACGTAGATCATCTCCGCCCAGCCCCCTAGTAGATGGGGCGGGTCACTGCAGCTGAGGTTGACGCCCATCACCCGCCTGTTAGTACAATAGGTTGGTTTGTGGGGCATAAACCGGCAGAAATAGCAGGTTCCGCAGAAGGCGTTGGTCCCAGGGACAACCACAACCCGGTCCCCCTCCGACAGGGGTTCCCCTTTCACCTCAAGGCCCCCAGCGCCCTCACCGTTCTCCTCTATCCTCCCGACGAACTCGTGCCCCGGGATGACGGGGAAGGGTATATCCATCTTGCCACCGTGGAGGTGGATGTCTGTTCCGCAGACCCCGCATAGCTCCATCCGTAACAACATCGCCCCCATACCGACATCCGGTCTGGGGTATTCATGGACAGCTAGCCTTCCTACCCCTTCTAAGACTGAAGCTTTTACCATACCAATCACAGGAAGAACATCCCTTGCGGGATAAAACGTTTTCAAGAAAATAGCTGGGCCTGAAGCACTATCTGTTTCATCCTGAGTTTGGTGTGGAAGGAATAGGCACATTTGGAGGCATTACTAATATCCCAGATCTACTCCTCAACTCCATGTCGCGCATCCTTTACAGCGGTACATTCTGGTCTTCCCTATCCTACCTAGGGTTCGCCCCTAGGAATCTCTGGGCGATAAACCCTTTATATATTCAAAATGATGTTCAACACGGAAAGGGTCTAACCACAAAGCGGAGCCGTTCTATTCCTCGACCTCGCAACCCTCTCCTTTTTTCCTACATGACAGGATAACTGAGGGGGTAATAACCGCTATCTCTTGGTGACCCTCTTGAAATTGAGTCCATCTATCCTCTTGAGGAGCAACGCCGTAGGCCTCTCCGGCTCCAGAACGGTGAAACTACTATAAAACCCCGCCAAAGCGCTCTGATCTCTGCGGCCCTCTAGGGAGAAGATGAGGACAAGATAAGACGCCTCCCGGCTGGTTGTCAGGGAGATCGACCTGTTTACACCCCCTCCAGGTGGGACAGGCCCTTCCAGGGGTATACTGACCTGAGACACATCTTCAACAGCCGAGTCCTGGGCTTCTGCTAGGCTAGCGTTATAGAGCCTCACGACGAAGCCCACCCATGCAGGGGCGCGACCGGTGTTGGAAGCCTCTAGGGTCACAATGAGGTCTCCCGCAGCCAAGTCGATGGTCTCGTTGTATCCCAGGGGGGTGGAGAGATGATATGAGACAATCGGTCTTGACATAAACCCGTAGACAATGAGAGCATTGACAGAGACAGCTATAACAAGGAGGAGCCAAGCCTCTTGTTTACCACGGTCCCCAACCATCCCTTAATTCTCTCCGCTGTCCGGTTTAAAGCCTACCCTCCTTTAGGTCGGAAAGAAATCTGATACAGCACTCAAGATGAAAAAAAGGTAAAAAACGGATAAGTTACACGATGACCTGACCCAACTCATCGGCTTTCAGGAGCTTCTCCCACTTACGGGTGGTCTGCTCCTGGATCGTCGCGATCTGGTCATCAGTCAGGTGCCTGAACCTGGCCTGGGGTTTGAGGTACTCAGTGACAGGCTTCAACTCTCTCGGCTTGTAGTTCAGCTTGAACTTCTCACCGTCGATGATCTCATAGATCGGCCAGATACCCGTCTGCACCCCCATGCGGGCGATCTCGATGGTCCTGGCAGAGTCGAAACGCCAACCTACGGGGCAGGGGCTCTGGATGATGAGCATCTTGAACCCCTCAACGGTCTTTCCGTAGTTGATCTTCGCGATCAGATCCTCGGGGTACCCCACAGACGCTGTGGCGATAAAGGGGACCCCGTGAGCGGCAAAGATCTTGGGGATGTCCTTCTTCCTCTCCTGCTTCCCCTGCGTCAGTGTCCCTACCGGTGTCGTCGATGTCCGGGCGTACAACGGCGTTGCACCGCTCCTCTGGTTCCCAGTGTTCATGTAAGCCTCATTGTCCTTGGTTATCACCCAGATGTTCTCGTTCCTCTCAGCAGCCGCAGAGAGCCCCTGGAAGCCGATATCGTAGGTCCCGCCGTCGCCGAAGAAGCCGACGACTTGGACATCCGTCCGGCCGATGGCCTTCAGGCCATGCCATGTCCCCGTGAGCATCGCCCCTCCACCCTCGAAGACGCTGCCCGCCCTGGGATGGGCGGTGACGGAGTCGGGACAGCAGGGGATCCCATGCCTGATTACGTTGGGCCCCAGTGCCTTGAAGGCGAGCCTTGCCGCTAGAGCCGCACCACATCCCTGGCAGGCGCTGCCCGGGGTGATGGTGAGTTCCTCCATCGGTATCTGATTTCTGTTTATTCTCTGACTCATTTTACATTCACCTCAATCTGTTCCTCTCAGACCCACACCTCGGATGTGAGGGGCTTCCCGCTCTTAGCAACTTTCAGTGTCTTCTCCCCGACCTTGTAGATGTGGTCCACCCTCACCTCTTTCCCGCCCATACCTGCGTAGAACTCCAGCACGGAGGGTCGCTCCTCCAATTCGTAGAGAGCATTCCTGATCTGGGTGTAGGCTGCGCCGCCGTGGCCAACGAGGACATTCCTGTCGATCATGCCGATGGCGCCTACCCTCTTCCCAATGTCTACAAAATCCTCCTTTGGGAAGGGTTGGAAGCACTTGATCTTCACCAGGCCCACCTTCTTGCCATCGGCTTGGAGCCTGTCGACGGCTGTCCTTGCAGTCCCTGTCATGGAGCCCATGGTTGCAACGACCGCCTCGACGTCATCCGTCTTATACTCTTCTATGAGTCCGTTGCCGTAGCTGCGGCCGAATGTCTTGCCATAGCTCTCGTTGACCTCTTTGATGATCTCTTTGGCGCCCACTACAGCGTCGTGGTGCTCCTTCCATTGCAGTTGAGGGTCACCGCCGCCCCAGCCCCTCCCGAAAGTCGAAGGGTCGACCTCGTCTGGCAGGATGCTGGGCATAGGCTTGTTAGGCGGCAGCCATTTATCAACTTCCTCTTGAGCGGGTATCTCCACTGGTTCAGCCGTGTAGCTCAGGACGTAGCCGTCGTATCCGAACGCCACGGGGATCCTCACTCTCTTGTCCTCGGCGACCTTGTAGGCCATCAGACAGGTGTCGAGGGCCTCCTGGTTGTGTTCGACGTACCACTGGATCCAGCCGGTCCAGAGCTGGGACATCAGGTCGGTGTGGTCGGGCTGCATGCCCTTGTTGCCCCTGTGAACGGTTGCCATGACGACGGGCAGCCTGTACCTTGACGTGTCGTGCATCGGGTGATGCATATAGAGTTGGCCTGGGCCGGATGTGCACACAAAGGTGCGGGCTCCGACCCTTGAGGCGGCCTGGACGACCACCTGAGAGCTGAGCTCCCCTTCGACGTTGACGAACTCCGCGTCCAGCTCACCGTTGGCCACCATGTCCGAAAGGTATTCAGTTATGGTGGTCTGGGGGGTGACCGGGAATGCAGAGGCGACCTGGACCCTGGCCAGTTTGACTGCCGTGGCGGTGGCCTTGTTCCCTACCATTACTTCATATGACATTCATTAACCTCCTATACTGTTACCCTCTCTGATTCAATCGCTTTGACAGGGCACTCGTGGACGCAGATACCGCACCCCTTGCACTTGTGGTACTCTATCTCGGGCTTATTGTCCACCCATTTTATCGCGGTCTCAGGGCAGAACAGCCAGCAAGCCTTGCAGCTGGTGCACTTGTCGAGGTCGATCTGGGGGGTGAAGACCCTCCAAGAGGAGACATCCTTCAGGACGCCGTACCCTCCGACGTGGAGATCGGGCTTCTCCCCCTTGGCTTCTTTGACAGTCGCTTGCACAGCGGGCGTTGCCTCATTGTAAGACATCCGGATCGCAGCGATGTTCAGCTCACCAATACGGCCTGGGAACAACTTCATGATGGACTTCTCGATGGACTCCATCTTGGGGTACCCGACGACCTTGCTGAAGGCACCTAGGATGGCTGTGTTGGTGATGGGCCGTTTCAACGTCTCTAAGGCGATCTTTGTCGCGTCAACCGTGGCGATCTTTATGTCCCCACCTATCTCCACCTTCTCCGGGGGGAGATTGGAATTGAGGAGCAGTAGACCACCGGGTTTAAGTCCGTCTGCGACGGTCTGCTGGGTGCTCAAGAGGGGGTCCAGTACCACCACAATATTGGGCTCGTGGACCAGCTCTCTCTCCCTCACGCGTACGTCGTCTATCCTCACGAATGCGGTGAGTGGAGCGCCACGCCTCTCAGTGCCATACATGGGGATGGCTTGAGAGAACTTGCCGTCAATATACATTGCATCAGCCAGCAACCTTGATGCAGTGACAGCCCCTTGACCGCCCCTGCCGTGGATCCTAATTCCTATCATCATCAAGCCTCTGTTGAATCGATAAGGCATACGATAAACCTTATAAAAACCATCCGCTTCGGATGGAAGCCCCTAGGGATGGTGAAAAAAGGGGGTGCTGAACCCTTAGGCGTTTTCCATCCCTTCATCGGACTTGTTGGGCTTGTTGTCTGGTGATTCCCAGGGTGTGTCCCCTCTCCGTTTTTATGTAGGTTCAGTACGCTACATTGGGTTGTTGTAATGTTGTGGGGTCCTGATTGGGTCTCAGATTTTTCTCATCCTGCTTCTGAAGTTCTGTGGTTTATCTGTTTCAGGTATGTGGTAGCATTTTTCATGTCCTTGGTGGGAAGGGATGGGGACCTCTAAGACTTAAATGGGAGTAGGTAGGTAAGGGATTGAAACTATGTCGGGGGATAACGAGCTTGGTTTCCGGGAGCTGCTCCAGAGGAGCATTGTTGATGGCATCCGGATAGAGAACCCCGTCATCCTCAAGGGGCAGTATAGGAGGGTTTATGATCTCCTCAGGGACAGCATTGATGCAGGGGTCACGCCTTGCCTTGTGGGGCCGCCTGGGGTTGGGAAGAGCCTCCTTGCGAGGAAGATCGCTGAGGACTCTGGCCGGGGGTATTATGAGGTCTTCTTCGATGAGAACATGACCCCTTCGAGGCTGGTGGGTGCCTTCGATCCCGCTCTGGTTGTGAGGCGGGGGAGGACCGTTGAGAGCTTTGAGCCTGGGCCCCTGATGAGGGCTATGGTGGAGGGCGGTCTCTTTGTTGCCCATGAGCTCAACAGGGCTACCGAGTTCTGCCAGAACAGCCTCATCGCCCCTCTGGAGGAGAGGCACTACCACCTGTACCCTTTTGGGATGATCAAGGCTGATGATGATTTCGCTTTCGTTGCCACCCAGAACCCTGTGGAGACCTCTGGGACTTACAGGCTCAGCAGGGTCCTGATGGACAGGATCGGCTGCTGGATCCGTATACGTTATCCATCCCGGGAGACGGAGATCGAGATCCTCAGGGTCAATGCCCCCGCTTATGACATGCCTGAGAGTACTCTGAACAAGATCTATGAGATCGTCAATGACACCAGGGAGGACCCTGATCTGGAGATACCCGCTTCTCCCCGGGCCGGTATCTACCTGACACGCCTTGTGGAGAGGTATGCGGGTAATTTTGAGGATGAGGACTCGGTGATACGGTTCTTCGCCCCTTCTGTCTTGGCCAAGGAGATGAGGGTCCGGAACCCCCGTAAGACCGTAGAAGGGATTATCGAGGGTATCCTTGAGAGGCGGTTGAACTAACCCCATGGAGACCGAGGGGCTCCGATATCCCTTCAGCGTCGTCCAGTATTTTATCCCGGAGTTCGTGGCCAGGCTCAGGGGAAGCCGTGAGGTTACTGATAAACCCAGCCCACGGCAGTCCATCACTATGTGTGAACTCCTCCTGCCAGCATACCTCCGGAAGGGGCATCTCACCTTCGGGGATCTGGTTGAGGTCGCTGTCTCCACCTCCAAGATCGAGAACCAGGATCTAGCGGAGCGCTTCACCTATGAGATCCTCCTCGATGTGGACAGGTCTGAGGAGGATCCCGTCCCTGAGGGGGACGAGGGGTTCCTAGGTTTAATGTCCCAGAAGAGCGATGATCTGGTCAGCTATCTCCCCACTGAGGATATAGATAAGGGGGAACCGACCGCCGCTCATGACTCTGATGTAGATATTTTCAAGGAGTTCACGGGTCAGCCGGATATCGGTGTTGGTCCCGGTGAGGATGAGCTGCTGAAGGTGGCGGTCCGTAAGTATAAGGGTCGGAGGAATGAGGTTTCCCGGATGAGGCTGGCGGAATTCTTGAAGGTGAAGCTGCTCAAACTAGGACGGGAGCTGCAGCATAGCATGGAGGCGGAGCTGAAGCCTATGTTGAGGCCCTTCGAGTACGGCGATGATCCCGCGGATATCGATGAGGAGAGGTCGTTGGAGAACATCTTCGACCAGGGGAAGCGGATGGAGGAGGTGGCTTACCAGGATTTCCTGATAAGGAAGAAAAACAGGAGGAAGAAGGCTGTGGTCTTCATCCTGGATATCAGCAACACCATGTTCTACGAGATGGACGGCCTCACGTCGATCCACTTCTCCGTCCTCTGCTTGGTGCCGCTCCTGTGGAGCCTCCGTAAGGAGAGGCATGGCGTCATTTTCTATGAGAGCAACAGCCATGTCCAGGAGGGGCTCCACGAGGAGAGGGATATAGATGAGATAATCGACAACCTGCTGTTGATGGTGACCGCTTCCACGGGGGATGTCGAGAAGAACCTTATGGGGAGCAGGGGGTCCCGTGTCTGGGGGGGCACCGTCCCGACTAGGAGCCTCAGATGGGCGATGGATGAACTTGAATCCTCTTCGGGGAGGGTGGACAGGATATGCTTTTATTTCAGTGACTTCGTGCTCCAGGACCCCAGTGACGAGCCCCAGTTGGAGAACTACTCCCTTATCGAGAGGATGGTGGGCCAGGGCATCAGGGTCGTCGCGTGTGTCTCCCCGCTGGCCAGGAGCAGGATCTTCTCCCCCTACACCGAGGAGACCCTGGAGAGAGTCCGGAGGGCCGGCGCGGAGATCATCGAGACGGAGAAACCCTCAGATTTCCTGGGTGCGGTCCAGGAACTGTTGGACAGCCGGTGACCCCCAGTGAGTGTTTGCCCCTGGGCGTATCGTTGTTGGGCCTGGGTGGGCTATCCCTTCTCCCTTGAAGCCAAGCGTGTCTCTTCAGGTGGTTGAACTCGCTGTATATCTGGGTTTATGACCCATCGCGCTCATTACGTTTTTTTTGGATCTGTGCTACTGAGCCCTCTGATGGGGCGTGGAATATCCTTACCTCATACTCATCTAGGGGGATGCCCTCAACCATTCTCCGTACGCCGGGAAAATCGGCATTGTGAACGAAGACCCCAGTCCCTTCATGGATGAGCTGTGTACAGTTCTCCCAATCACTCACCGCCACTGAGTACGACTTGCCGCCATCGATGAATATCAGATCCATCTCAGGTAGAGATGTGACCGCTTCAGCGAGCGTTTCTATAGAGTTACCTTCGTAAAGCGTGAATCTGCATCCCGTCTCAGCCAATTTGCGCTTTATTTCGGTGGGGCTGTGATATGGGAAGAGGTCAAATCCGTAGTACTCCACCTCCTCTGGGGGAAAGTTCTGGGCTGCGGCCCCGACCATGGTCAGGGCGTTCTCACCGTCGTAAACCCCGATCTCCATGATCCTCCTGCAGTTTCCCTCCCTGATGTACTCATTCAGATATGGGTGTGAGCCATACCACGGCATATCTATTGCTCCTTACTGGAGA
>JASFTK010000026.1:0-16022 GCA_050053595.1 Candidatus Bathyarchaeota archaeon
CTGAGTTGTAATAGATATACCCCGATAGACCTAATAACGTCTGGGAAACGAGGAACATTACAAGATAACAAGAAAAAATAAATTTCAATATACCCAATAACAATATTTTACACCCCTATGTATTTTTTAGCGTTTTACATCCGAATGAAGGCGAAATAGCCTTTTTCTGGATGATTAACCCCGGAAATTTCACCTAATAACTACAACATATTTAACAAGATACGCTCAATATACCTGTTCAAAACATTCGGTATTATCAAAATAATACACGAAAAAACCCCTTATAAAACCGGGTTAACTTCGATATTTTCGAACGGTTGGTGCACTGAGATAACTTTTTTGGGGCTCCCGTCGTCTGGTATCCATGCCTCGTACGGTTTATGAGGGAGTTGACTGCATTGACAGAAGGAGTGTGGTCTCCTGGCTAGGATATACGTCGAGGTTTATGGTTGCAGCGCCAATAGGGCGGACTCCGAGATGGTCAAGGGCCTCCTTGTGGAGGCGGGGCACACCATCGCGGGGGAGCCCCAGTCCGCCAACGCCTCGGTGATCCTCACTTGCACCGTGAAGACCCCTACGCAGAGAAAAGTGACCAAGAGGATCCGTTGGTTCTCTGAGTTCGGGCGGCCCCTTGTGGTGGCGGGGTGTATGCCCAAGGCTCAGAGGGGTCTGGTGGCTGAGGTCGCTCCAGGGGCGAGCATGTTGAGCCCTGACAATATCTGTGGGGTGGTGGGGGTTGTCGAGGACGCTCTCAGCGGCGGTCGGGTTGAGGAGTTGGAGGGGGGTGACCCGGACAGGTCCTGCCTACCGCGGTTGAGGGAGAACCCCGTGGTTCACATCGCCCCCATCGCTACAGGGTGCCTCGGGAGCTGTAGTTATTGTATCGTGAAGCGGGCCCGGGGCGCCATCACCTCCTTCCCTGCGGATGATATCGTGGAGGACGCGAGGAGGGCATTGGAGTCTGGCTGCAGGGAGATCTGGGTCACAGCTGAGGACACCGCCGCGTACCGCTGGGAGGGGGTGAGGCTCCCTGGTCTCCTCGAGAGGATCTGCGCCCTAGAGGGGAGGTTCTTCGTGAGGGTGGGGATGATGACCCCCAACCAGGCACTCCAGGTGCTGGACGATCTCGTCAGGGTTTACCGATCCGACAAGATGTTCAAGTTCCTCCACGCCCCGGTCCAGTCAGGGAACGACGAGGTCCTCAGTAGGATGGGACGCCGCTACACCGTGGATGGCTTCCGGAGAGTAGTCCAGAGGTTCCGTGAGGAGATGCCCAGGCTGAGCCTTTCCACGGACATTATCTGCGGCTTCCCCGGGGAGACTTACGAGCAGTTCGACGACTCAATGAGGCTCATAGAGGAGGTGCACCCCGATGTCCTCAACATCTCTAGGTACTGGCCTAGACCCGGCACCCCAGCCGCCGAGATGGAGGGGCGTCTCCACGGCCGGGTGACCAAGGAGAGGTCTAGGCGGCTCTCCAAACTCTGGAGGCGGATGAGCCTTGATGTCACCCTGCCCTGGGTGGGTTGGGTGGGGGAGGCTCTGGTGGATGAGCGTGGTAAATACGGCGGCATGGTGGCGAGGAACCCCGCTTACAGAACCATAGTCTTGAAGGATCCTGTCAACTTGGGCGAGTTCGTCAGGGTAAGGGTGACCGAGGCGGAGAGGGGTTACCTGATGGGGGAGACTGTTTAATTACTGTCCGCGGTATTTATCTGATGATCTGATATGAGGATCGCAGTTGCGTCTTTCTCCCATGAGACCTGTACTTTCTGCCCGAGGCTCACCACTGTAGAGGATTTTGAGTTCGGGGGGGTGCCTAAGGGTCAGGAGGTGCTGGATTCAGTTCGGGGGATCCCGAGTTATATCAATGGCTACATAAAGGTGGCCGAGGCTGAGCCCGACGTCGAGTTAGTCGGCATCCTCGCGGCGTCCAGGAGCCGGGGTGGCTCCTCGGGGAGCTGGCTCACCAAGGAGTGCTTCGACAAATATTCCTACGGCATAGCCGAGGGGATAAGGGAGGCAGGTGAGATCGACGGGGTGCTCCTCGCCCTCCACGGCGCCATGGCGGTGACCGGTGTGCCGAAGCCCGAGGCGGAGATTGCCCGCAGGGTCAGGGCCGTGGTGGGGGCTGATATCCCCATAATGGTGACCCTGGATCTCCATGCCAACGAGGACCACGAGCTTGCCGAGGCCGCGGATGGGGTGTTCATACTGAAGACATATCCCCACGTCGACTCAGAGGAGATAGGGATGATGGCAGCCCGGTGCATGGTGCAGACCGTCAGGGGCGAGATTAAGCCCGTCATGGCAGTGAGGAAGCCTAGGATCATGACCCCCAGCGTCTATCAGGGCACAGGTGTCTATCCCGCAAAGGACATCATGGAAAGAGCGAGGGGCTGGGAGGCAAAGGAGGATAATATCTACGCAGTCTCAGTCGCCTTCGGTTTCGCCTACGCAGATGTCCCCGATGTGGGGGCCACTGTGATGGTTGTAACCGACGGCGACGAGGCATTAGCGGAGAGGGTCGCCCAAGATGTCTCCGACTATATCTGGGGCCTCCGTGAGCCTTTCGCCGGCAAGATCCTCCCCAAGACCGAGGAGGGGGTCAAGAAGGCGATAGAGGCCGCGGAGGCGGATAGGACTCCGGTGGTGATCGCGGATCACAGTGACAGGACGGGGGATGGGACCCACATCCTCAGGGAGCTCATCGCTCAGGGAGGCCGGAATTTCTGTGTCGCCACCATCGCTGACGAGGGAGCCATACAGGAGATCCATGAGAAGGCTGAGGTCGGGGAGAAGGTGATACAAGAGGTAGGGGGCTATGCTACGGAGTGGTCCGGGGCGCCCGTTGAGATCGAGGGAGAAGTCGAGTTCCTAGGCGATTGCTCCTTCACTATGACGGGCCCCATGAGCCGTGGAGCGACTAGGGACCTTGGGACGGTAGCGGTCCTGGGCTTCGGAGAGAATAACCACGTGGTCGTCACACCCCACCTCCACCAGGTGCTGGACGACGCCATCTTCCCCGCCCTAGGCCTCAACCTAGGGGACTTGGATATCATCAGCATCAAGTCCAGGGTCCACTTCAGGGCTTACTACAACGATGTCGCCGGGGAGATCATAGAGATCGATGCACCGGGACTGGGGCCTGCGGACGTGACCCAGCACCAATTCGAGAACATACCCGAGAATCTCTACCCCTTCGTCAGGGAGTAGGGCTCTCCATTTTTTCCTCAGATAATGTATCCCCAGTATCAGCGGACGGGCTCTGCATCCGTCAGTATCAAGATCTTGAGGGGTCGACGTAGATAAGCCGAGTAAGAATCGAGAGAACAGGATAGACGTAGAGCGGTTGATCTAGGGTTCAGCTTCTCTTGAAGTCAACGATGGCTCACGCAATAAATAATTTTAGAGGGAATCAGTGAATTTCTTGCCGAATGCATTGCCCTTTTTCTTTGCGTCAGCGGCGTTGTATTTTACATCTGTGTCGACGAGGACCAGCTCTTCGTCGTAAAGTTGGAAGCCGATTTTCTTCACTCGTGCCTGCAGTAGTTCGCTCATAACCAATGCGCCATCGTATCCATAACTCCCGAAGATGGCGGCTGTCTTACTCTCAACATCAATCTTTCCCAGGTTGACATAGCCCTTTAGATGGTCCATGAAGTCCTTCATCTCATTGGTGATATCCGCGTAGATGACAGGAGAACCAAAGACGACCCCGTCCACGTCAGCAAGGGTGGACAGTGAGAACGGTTCACCGACCTTCTTAATCTCCACATCAGCATGGGCAGAGGCCCCTTCTGCGATGGCCTTGGCCATGACCTCCGTGTTCCCAGACTGGCTGTCATATATGACTAGTACCTTCATCTCAATACCTCAATTTCAAAGTACATCTAACCTATCCCATAAGCGCATTTATAGATTATCTTACGCCATCAGTCAGATCTCGTCTCTATGATCCACAGAAAGGAAGGGCTCAAGAGCAAAGCCCGGTAGACGTATCTGAGAGCACTCACCCACAAGAGTATCAACGGGTCAAAGGTCCCAGATACAGCAGATCCACTCATCCCTCAAGCTTGAACCGCTCAGAATCGGCGTCTAGATAAGAGACTATGGGGCCTCATTCAGAAGAAGTACTGGTTGAGATAGAAAAAATACTGGGACGCTCTGTTTACTTGGTCGTCAAGGTGTAGTAGCAGCCTAGGCCATCGAGGGCTTCGTCGATCTTCTCCATCAGATCCCGGACCTGCTTCATCGTGGGATCTTTGACCCACTCGTAGAAAAAGTCATACTCGCCCAACATAGTGTGCGCTTCACTGATTATCTTCAATGGCTCGTAGCAGTCAACGTACATATTCGACATGTTCTTGAGGTAGGCATTCCAGTCGTTTGTGGTCGGCTGGTTAATCGATGGATAAGGAAGGCACTTGTGGCTGAACTTGACCTGTGTAGATTTGGAGAGTTCAACCGCTACAGCCTCCAGAGCCTTAATGGCCTCCATGTGAGGCGGCCCGTAAATCCTGACATAACTCCGTTTCATCTGAATCTCCTAACTAATGATGAGACAGAAAATAACTTAAACCTTTCACTATTCACCACAGGAAGACCGAGTTCCACATCAAACACGCCCACAGTGCTCACACATGCATCATAGATCAGAGTTTAAATCGTAACAGCACCTTTTCGACATACTTTCATCTAGTACTGTATGCGTGCCATAAAAAAGGAGGAAATTTGACGTCACTTGGTGGTGATGGTGTACCTGACGTTCAGTTCACCGAGGGTTTTGTCGATCTTCTCGATGAGATCGTTGAGCTGATCCGTGGTGGGATCAGTGAACCACTCGAAGAAGAAATCGTACTCTCCCAGACTCTCCCCAGAATCGCTGATGATATTGTCGCACCGTTCACGGGTTATGTCTCCCAGGACGTTGAAGTAGCTGAGGACGCCATCCGCCTCGCTCAAATCGGGTTGAGAGTATTGGATAACAGTGTCCATAATGCAGACTTCAGGGGAGTCAATGGCGATTGTCTCAAGTGCTTTGATGGCTTTCATCAATGGAGGACCGTAGATCTTGATGAAACTTTTCATCTCAGATAAACCTCTACAAAATTTTTCGTGATCCGGCTACTTAAACATTCGTAAATATTACGTTAATTGCTGTGCAGGCCAGGTTTTGTTACGGACCTTTAGCCTTACGTTGAGCGGATGAGGGCTCTAATGCCTGTGATCAGAGGGAGCAAGAGCACCCCGGTGACTGAGGAGACCGTCAAGAGGATGCTGTCAGATCTTCAGCAACTTCCTGGCGTTTTCACTTAAGATCATGTTCTTTTCGTCTTCGCTGATCTCAAGGTCTCTTATCCTCTCTACTGCGTGCTCTATATCGCCGATCTGATGGGGGTCATCGCTCCCCAGCACTATCTTCTCTGGACCGCAGAAGGCCAATGCAGACAACAGTACATCGTTGTTGTAGATTATGGAGTCCATGAATATTTTTTCCAGGTAATGGCTTGGGGGCCTTGAGATGTTCTCCTTGCACTCAGGGTATGCGTGGTACCCTGTATCGATCCTGCCCCGGAGATAAGGGTAAACCCCTCCGAGATGGCTTGCCACTACCTTCAATGTGGGATATCTCTCCAGTGTGCCCGAGAACACCAGCCTCAGCACAGCGAGAGATGTGTCCACCCCGAATCCCAGTATGGGAACCAGACGGTAGTCCCCCATGGCCTTGTTGTTTATTGGGGAGGTGGGGTGGATATACAGAGGGACATCCAGTCTCACAGCCTTCTCATAGACGGGGGCCATCTCCTCTATGTCAAGGGGTCTGCCGTTGATATTGGACATCAAGGTCCCACCGCGGAGGCCCAGATCTTCCACTGCCCTCTCCAGTTCCACAGCCGCTGCCTCAGGGTCCTGGAGGGGTAGTGCGGCCAAGGCTGTGAATCTCTCAGGGTGCTCCTCTATGATGTCCCTGTATCCGTCGTTGGCTGACTGTGCCAGCTTGAGACCTGTCTCGGGGGTCTCCCGTTCCACGCTGGGGGTCGTAAGAGTTAGGACATGGACGTCGATCCCGGCTCTGTCCATCCCCTTGAGTCTCTCTTCTATGTCGATGTGGGGTCCAACGACTATATTATAGTCCCCCTCATAATGGATGAGCAGTCTTCCCTGGGTGTCTCTCTCGACTCTTGCGTAAGTACTCTCCGCAGATAGGCCCTTGATGTATGGATCAGGGTAAAAATGGTTATGCCAGTCAATAATCATAATCTAACAAGTTCAACAAAAACATATAAGGAAGGTGGGCAACAGGACCTGCCCGTTGTCTGAATCTTATTTGGGTTAAGGGGGGGTGGTGTTTACCAGACCATCGGTACATAGCCGTCCTTGATGAAGTCGCTTATGATGCTGCCCACATACTCCACCTTTATCCCCATATCGTCCACTTTTTCGGAGATCTCCTCACGATCAGAGATGGCCTTGCATGCAAAGGATTCCCCGAGGTTGGCTACCTCGATTGCCGCATCCCTGACTTCACTGTCCTCCACCATCAGCCGTTCTGAGGGGCCAAAGTAGACCACCTTCACATCAGGCAGCCACTCCCTCTTGATCGCATTTTTAGAGTACATCAGACCTGTGAGAACTTTCTCCTTGTCGCCTGACGCGATGATTACTAGTAGTTTATCCATTCCGTTCACCTATAGATCCCTAGGTTTGGCTATGATCTCCTTTATTTCCATATCAAAGAGATCACGACTGTTGACCGGTTTGACAACGGCAGCGGTGTCAGCACCCCGGTGAGACCCTGTTATTACTATAATCTCCTTGTCCGCCGGTATAGCCCCTGCGTCCATGGCCATGGCGGTGATCTCGACCACTACTTTCATCCCCTGTCCGAACATCCGTAGAGTCTGAGCTATGATGCCTGTGGGGTACATTGTACTCCATTTTCTGTATATGGCGATGTCCACCCCGCTGAAAGCATGGGCAGCGATAACCACCCTTCCCCCCGCCCCCTCAATCTTAGCCCTGTTCTCCTCTGTGAGTTCCTGTGCTCCCGGTTCTCTGTAACCTGTTACATGAGGGACAACGACCAAGTTGTACCCTTTGAAGACTGTTGATGCCTTTACCCCCGTGTTCCCCCTCGTGCTTGCGACTAGGATGTCCTTGATCCCAAGTTCATCAGCGCGTCTTTTCGCGATTTTAAGGGTCTTGTCTGTGTTCTCCTCTCCTGTAGTCTCAAAATAATGGATCTCTTTCTTCACCATTACCAATCAACAGATAACCTCTGAATGAACGTTATTATAGGTTATCAGTTGCTAGGGCTTAGTTGAGTGACCGCTACGCTCGTTTAATAGCTGCCGTTCCGGAAAACCTTTGATGGGATCCAAGCCGGAAGGCAGTTCCAAGTCTCTTCTTTTCCTGGGGTTGATCCTCCTTTACAGCTCTCTGGTGGCATACAGGCCGCTCAGGTATTTGGGAGCCTGGTCCTTGGACCCTTATGATTGGGTCCACTGGGCGGGGATATCCGGGGCGTTGCTTTTCTTGGCGGTTGCGGTCAGTTCTTGGAGGGGTGTGTGGGCTAAGGGGGGATGGTCAAAGGTCCATTTACTGATGGGGGTTATGTCGCTGGCTTTGGCCGCCCTCCACTCTAGGACCAAGGCGGGGGTGATCCTGCCTGTCCACTACAGCAGCCTCTTCATACTTGGGGTGATGGGGGTAGTTGTGTTCTCTGGCATCGCCTTGAGGTTCTTCAGGGTCAAGCGGGGCGCCGTCTGGTGGAGGTTGGTACACGGCGGGGCCACCCCTGCACTGGGGTTAGTTCTAGTCCACCATATATTGGTCAAGTTGGCGGTGATATGATGGACCGTGTCTGGCTGACCCTGGGGCTGCTGATCCCTCTAGTCGCTGCCATGGGAGTCTATGCCGAGGAGGAGCCGGTTCTCCGGATCCATGGGCTGGTGGATGAGCCTCTGAACATATCTTACAGTGAGTTCCTGAGGCTGCCGATGGTATCGATAAATGCCTCAGTGGTCTGCGTCGGCTCCCCGCCCGAAGATATTGGTGTGAACAGCTATGTGGTCTATACCTTCAACTGGACTGGGGTGAAGGTCTCGGACCTGCTGGATATGGTGGGGGTGGGGGAGGGGGCGGTAGACGTGGTCTTCAGCGACGGCCGGGGGTACAGCAGCAGCCTCCCTGTGGAGGTCGTCAGAGAGGAGGAGATCCTGTTGGCTGTATTCGCGGATGGGGAGACCCTGGACTACAATCAGGGCTACCCGTTCAGGGAGGTGGTGCCCTGCTGGTGGGGGTACAAATGGGTGAAATATGTGGAGGAGGTTGAGGTGGTAGGGTACAACCACAAAGGGTTCTGGGAGAGCAGAAGATACCCAGACAACGCACGGATCCCAGACTGCGAGTACATCGCCGAGAACCCCAAGGTGGTCAACCCCCTCTCCACAGCCTTGGCAACCCTCGGGAGCCTATGCATACTGGCTTCGATCTACACCCAGGCGAGAGCCCGTTGAGAGGTACGCAACGGGAAGCAGTATCTTCGAAGAGTTAATACTCCCCAAACCTTACACAGTATCCATGGATCATTTTGATGTTCTAGTCATCGGGAGTGGTTCCGGTGGTACCATTGTACAAGCCGCTCTTTACAACGGGATGAAGGTCGCCTACGTGGAGAAGGGACCCCTCGGGGGCACCTGCCTCAACAGGGGCTGCATCCCATCTAAGATGGTGATCTACCCTGCGGATGTAATCAATCAGATCAGGCATGCGGAGAGGCTGGGTATCAAGGTCGATATCGAGGAGATTGACTTCGGGTACATTATGGAGCGTATGCGGAGGTCGATTGAGGAAGACCGGAGACATATGGAGGAAGGCATAGACCAGATTGAGGGCCTGACCTTCTTCCACGAACAAGGTGAGTTCGTCGGCGACTATATGATGGATGTAGGCGGTGAGACCATCAAAGCGGAGAACATCTTCATAGCCAGCGGGGCCAGACCCAACATACCCCCCATCAGAGGCCTTGAGCGGGTCGAGTACCTAACAAGCGAGAATGTGTGGGGCCTCACAGAGGCACCTGAGAGCATGGTGATAGTCGGGGGAGGCCTCGTTGCCGTGGAGATGGCCCACTTTTTCTCCAGCGTCGGCGTAAATGTCACCATATTGAGCCGCAGCCCCCGCCTCATCAAACAGTCAGAGCCCGAGATCTCGTACCTCCTAGAGAAATCTTTGGTCAGGAGGATGAGCGTCTATACCGGTATCGAAGCGGGTGAGGTTTCAAATGGGGATGGGACTGTCGTGGTGGCGGCTATGGATAAGGAGGGCGAGGAACATACCTTCGAAGCGGAGACCCTTTTCATAGCCGCTGGGAGGAGGTCCAATGCCGACCTGTTGAAGCCTGAGAGGACGGGGGTGGAGCTGGATGACCGCGGCTTCATCGAGGTTGACGAGTACTACAGGACCACCAAGGAGAGGATCTGGTCCTTCGGCGACGCCATCGGCAGGGCAATGTTCAGGCACGTCGCCAACAAGGAGGCGGAGCTGGTGTGGTACGCTTTCAGCCATGGACACAGGCAGACCCTTGACTACTCTAAGGTCCCCTACGCGGTCTTCAGTTGGCCTCAGGTGGGTTCCGTAGGCCTGACTGAGCGGGAAGCCCTTGATCAGGGGTACGATGTACTGGTTGGGACGTACAACTACGCAGATACGGCCAAGGGCATGGCCATGGTGGAGGAAGAAGGTTTCGTCAAGGTCGTCGTCGAGGGACAGGGTTCTCGGATCCTGGGTGCCCATATCATCGGACCATATGCGCCGATCCTCGTCCAGGAAGTGACCAATGTGATGTACTGCCAAGGTGGGACGGCCAGGACGATACAGGACACGATGCACATACATCCAGCGCTACCGGAGGTGGTTCAGCGGGCATTCTACAACCTGACCAGATCCAGTCATAACCACCGCACTGATCCAGCCCATGTCGGTTTAAATAACACCCAGAGAGAGTAGCTCAAACGTATGAGTTGAATGATTGGAGTGGTCAAGATGCATGTTAAAGACGCGATAAAGACCCGGAGGGCTTACAGGTCACTGGCCCCTGTCGAGATAACGGAGGATCTGGTAAAGGATCTGGCCTCCCACGCTGGGTTATCCGCATCCTGCTTCAACAACCAGCCTTGGCGGTTCGTCTTCGCCTATGACCCCAGGGTATTGGAAAAGTTGCACAGCGCGCTCTCAAAGAGTAACAGATGGGTCCAGCTCGCTTCTATGATCGTAGCTGTTTTCAGCCGTGCGGAGGATGACTGCAGGGTTAAGGGCAGGGTATACCACCAGTTCGACACAGGTATGGCCACCGCGTTCCTGATACTGAGGGCGACCGAGTTGGGTCTTGTAGCTCACCCCATAGCGGGCTACAATGAGACCAAAGTAAAGGATATCCTCGGCATCCCCGAGGAGTACCGGGTTATCACCCTGGTAAACGTAGGGAAGCACTCTGAGACCATACATCCGTTTCTAACTGAGAAGCAGGCCGAGATAGAAAAGGAGCGGCCTGAACGGTTGCCGCTGGAAAAGTTCGCCTTCCTGAACCGCTACAAATCCAAGGCATAACCAGTTCAGAGCACTTGCGGTAGCCCACTCATAGATTAAGCAGGATCGAGGGATGGGGCTTTAGTTCCATGGGCCTCAGGATCCAGCCCAGCAGGCGTCATCTCTATCTTGCCTTGGCCTCAGCTGGCCTCTTTCTGCCTTCCCTCTTCCACGGTCTCTCTATGAGATTGTTTGTGGAAGTTGTGGAGCAGTTAGCATTCATTGGCTTGGTGGAGGAGTTCTTCCCTAGAGGATATTTGATGGGGGGGTCTCGCGAGTGGCTGGGGGACCTACATGGGGATGCTCCTGTATACCGTCGTGTTCTCTTTGGCTCACGTGGTCTTTCTTTTCACAAGATATGGTTCTATAGTTCAAGGGGATCTGATGGTTGGGTTCCAGTCTTTAATGGGAGGGTCGATGCTAGGATACATCTGTTTGCAGGCTGGGGATATTATACCGGACCCGATACTCCATATATCCCTCAATATAGCTCTCTCAAAGCTCTGAACTTACAGCGTATACAGAAGTTACTACCGTTTTTCCGCCTCAAATAGAACCGTCTTTGAGTAGTGTCCTAGACCATGGCGTTGGATTGATTCCCCAAATTTTTCCCACGCTTCCCGGAAAGAGGAGGTCTCGACATTATAGTGGATTGGTGCGTATTCACATGCGTACTCGATCTCCTCTTTCGCTTGGTCCACGGTCAATTTCTTACCCGTGTAGAAGGGCGTCTTCCGCCTGAAGACCAGGCCAGCTTCCTCTAACAGTGATATATACTCATCAGACTTGAGCCATGTGGCCCCGCACAACCAACTGAACAGTTCTACTTCAAGTCTCTGAGGCTCTGTCTCCATCATATCAGGGGGCATGGCCACGAAGTAGAAGGTGCCTTGGGGTCTCAATACCCGTCCCACCTCCCTGATAGCCTTTTGGACCCCCCCGTATCCTCGGGTCATGTGGATATCCTCGAAGCCCAGATAATTGACCACAGTGTCGAAACATTGGTCGGGGAAGTCCAGGTCTGACGCATCCATCCTGATGGCTGTGATTCGGTCATCGAGTTTCCTCGCCGCGATATTCTCTCCGGCTCTATCCACTGAGCCCTGGAAGATGTCAACCGCTGTAATCTTGACAGAGGGGTGCTTTATCGCAACCTCAATTGAGAAGTACGCCGAACCAGCCGCTATGTCCAGCACTTCATTCCCTAGTTTGATCTTCGACGCTACCTGAGGTCTCGTCAAAGTTGTGAACAGAGCCTCGTATTCTTGGGGTGTTGCGTATAACTCTCTCATCTCTAACCCTTGAGGGAGTCCAGTAGACTAAAGACGAGTAACCTTGTACCTTTATAATTTTTCAAGTGAGCGCTTTCCAATAATGTAGATACTATTTCACAGGTACAACAAGACGGCCATCATCATCTGGGTATGCCACTGATGTCAGAATGTGGACATGACTTAAGTGAAACAGGTTAGAGGATAATCACAGACAGGCTTAAACCGGGCCAGTGGTGATTGATGAGGAATAAAATGAACCTAGGCATCGACCTCTACAGCCTCCTACTGCTTAGCATTGGTCTGGCGATGGATGCCTTCAGCGTGGCCACTGTCACGGGCTTCGGGCTAGGGAAAGTAAGGTTCAAAGACGCCTTGAGGGTGAGTCTGACCTTCGGCCTAGCCCATATCATTATGCCTATCGCGGGATGGCTCCTAGGCTCCACAATTGTGCACCTCATTCAAGGGTTTGATCACTGGCTAGCCTTCCTACTACTGGCCTTCGTAGGCGTCCGTATGATCATGGAGGCGTTTGAGGATAGGGAGGGTGCAGATACAACTGTCATATCCAACTTGGTATACCTACTGTTGTTCACCGTAGCGGTGAGCATCGATGCACTGGCAGTGGGATTGAGCTTCAGCTTAGAGAATATCAGTATCTGGGTGCCCAGCCTCATCATCGGTGCAGGCACCCTGGGGTTCACCCTCATAGGCCTCATGATGGGTAACCGTATCGGGAAAGCCGTAGGCCAGAAGTCCCAGATCATCGGCGGCTTAATACTTATCATCATCGGGGTCCGAATTGTGTTAACTCATACGAGTTAGCGATTGGTCCCCTACACTGCGAAAAACGAGAGCACTAACCGCTGCACCCCAAGAGGATACACATGAAACCGCCACCTAAGAACAACCCCCCAAGAGCTAAAGCATGGCAGAGTATGTGCCCTTCAACCAGGATTCCCACTTAGAGGCGTTCATCCAGCTGAACATTGAATACCTGACATGGATCTTCAACCAACTAGACCAGAGATATCAGCTTGACACAGTCTCCATGGTCGGACAGACCGTCCCAGATGGGTCAACGACAACCTTGAACCCTACATAAGCTTGGAGCCCCTAAGATGGGTCCTCTACATACTGGAAGCCGATGGCGACGCTGCAGGGATGGGAGCGCTAAAGAGACTGGACGACGAGACCGGAGAGATCAAACGGATGTACATACGCCCCCAGTATAGGGTAAAAGGGTACGGGAAAAAGATGCTCAACCGGTTGTTAACGGACGGAGGAGAGATGGGGTGCTCCACATTCAGACTGGACACCCCCAGATGGGCACACGCCGCCCAACACCTCTACAGATCAGCGGGGTTCAGAGAGATGGAACCCTACCCCGAGAGCGAGGTACCGCCCATGTTACAACCCTACTGGATATGGATGGAGAGAACCAGCTCCAACCCAACCCAAGCCTAACTATGAAACTGTTGACCCCAAAAAGACACACAGACATCAGGGAAAGCGGGGGCAAAGAGACCATCGCCTTAATCCCTCTTCACACAGAAAAACTGACGCCGTGGAACCTTATCACACCCTACCGTCGCGAAGAGAGAATGGGCCGGGCCGGACTTGAACCGGCGGCCTCCACCTCGTAAGGGTGGCGTCCTACCAGGCTGGACTACCGGCCCCCAAGAAGAAACCGCGTAACCCCCTTAAAACAGCTTCAGATATGCGTCCTCCCCCAGCAACCCCCGGATCTCCTCGTGGAGAGCCCTGAGCCGGTCCAGTGCGGGATGATCCGCCCCCAGCTCCTCCGCAAACTTCTCCCTGACCACCCCGATCTCCACCACCTCACGGCCCTCAACGAGCTTATCCGCATACGTCACAATCTTCTCCTCCAGGGTCTCAGGGATATAATCTCCCTCAGGGAGCCCTAGAGCCGAGGCCTCCTCCGCCGGGATCCCCGCCCCGATGTGCCGTACAATGATCCTCACAACCGCCTCAGGCAGACCCAGCTCCCGGGCCAGCTCCCCTCCCACGACGCCGTGCCTGATGCCATGGGTCCTGCACCTCCCGAGATCATGGAGGAGGGCCCCCGCCTCAACCAGCGCGAGATCCACCTCCCGACCATTCATCTTGATCCCCTCAGCGATCAGGACCGCCAGACGGGTCACATTGAGACAGTGGTCTGTGACGCCCCTACTGCAACCCGCTTCACTGAGGATGTCGGAGGCTTCATCTCTCCCCGGCAGCTTCAAGCCTCAAGTTCTCCCCTGATCTCCTCGATCTTGTCCTCAAGGAAGTTGATGTAAACCTCATTATCCACTGGCTTCACAGCCTCCCCGCACGACGGACAGTTGAAGACGGTGTCCATCGCCTCCTCAAAGGTGATCTTGGCACACGTATCATTACCGCAATGGTAGAACTCATGGGTCAACTCGTGCTGCAGACGAGCCTCCAGCTTTTTCAGTATCTTCTGCTTCATACCGTCCAGGAAGCCCTCTATCAACTGGGGCTGCAGGCTCCATTGGAAGATGAACCAGCCGGTATCCTTATCCCTGAACCGCCGGGAGGCCACGAGGCTGTGATTGTGAAACCTGTAAAGGATTTTCCGCACATCGTTTATCTGTATCTCCGTCTCCTCAGCGATCTCCTCAACCGTGATCTCGTCAACATTCTTGATCACATTGATAATCCTCACACCCTCTTCTCCCCCCAAGAGATGAGCGATCTTATCTATTGTCTCAGCGCTGACATTACTGTATAGACTCATGGCAACCACTTGTTTCCCTACTATAGCACGATGGCCGGACTTAAATCTTAGACCCCTAACCCCGATCTCTCAACCCGTTTACCCCTCTCCTGGGGGACGACCCTGAGTCTGGCCCCATCAAAATCGGAGAGGAGCTCCCTCCCTTGGAAGAACTCGTGGAGGAATACCGCCAGAGCACTCACCTCAGAGTGCGGCTGCGAGGTGACCGCCACATTCCAATCCGCCAGACTGTAGACCTCCCCGGGTACTTTGGCCCCGCCCACTACCGTCAGTATGTCCGAGGGACCCTCACTGATATCATGGATCACCCTCTGCAATGGGAGACCATACATCGTGAGATGGACAATATTGCCCTCCCAACCCGAGAGGACGCGCCTCCAATTCTCTGCGTATTCAAGGGAGAAAGAGCCTCCCCAGTCTGAGACCACATCCTCAATGGTCTCCTCCAGAACAGGGTCCCTCTCACCAGCATAAGTGGCACCTGAGGCCCCAAAGGCTCTGGCCGCTAGGAGGACATGGGTGGTCAATCGTTTGTCCCTGACAGGGCGGTGACCGAGCCGGAGGACATGGACCCTCATAACGGGGATCAGAAATCTCTACCACCTAATGGCTTTTCGGTCTGAAGGTGACTAACACCGTTTTAAGTGTAGGTAACCTACTTTCACGTCGAGCCCCCTTGAGCGACAGTGACGATCTGATCCCCACACTCCCCTTGGAGACTCGGAGGAAGATCCTAGGCTACATCATCCCCTTGATGAACTTCCCCCTGATGATCTGGAAGATCTACCAGATCACCGTTGGTATCTCCACGCGCGGCCTCAAATTGACCTCCCTAGACACCATCAACGACCTAATCATCATCTCCTTCAGCCTGATCCTGGTTCTCATCGTCCCCAACTCCTCCCCCATCTATGCCAGCAGCTATTGGTTCACTCCCAAAGGTCTCAAGATCAAACGGCTTCTGAAAGGGACCACTGTACTTCCCTATGATTCTATAACCCGGGTAGACCTCTATCTGAGGGACGAGAAGAAAGGGGAGCCGAACAAGGAAGCCTTGGACTACGCTAGGGACTCTATGAGCGAGCTGAGACGGATGGGCTTCAAGATATCCGACTATACCAACTCGGAGAAGCATATAGCCCTGGTCTTCAGTGGCAACCGGATCTACATGATCACCCCTGCCTACCCCAAAGCCTTTGTCCAGAAGCTCAGGAAACAGACGGGGAGACTCAACATCAAGACCATACTGCTCACCCCGAGAGGTGAACGTATCAAACCTGGCCTACCCTGAAAACGACGGGAGACCAGTAAATAATATAGCCCCTCCCAGTGAACACTAGACTGTAGGACAATGACCGCATCCGTCAGATTTCCCTTGATACTGGTCAATCTCA
>JASFTK010000027.1:0-15988 GCA_050053595.1 Candidatus Bathyarchaeota archaeon
TGCCCAGGGTTTTTTTACAGAGGACCTTAAGGTGTAAGGATTCCCGTTCAAGTCGAGATTCTATTGTAATCTCCTTTGGGGTCTCAAGGTTGTCTGGGGCGATGGCTTCCAAGACGGATTTTGCGGTCTCAATATCCTGATATTGGATGGTTATCTCAACGGTGGTTTCAGGAGCTGAGTTGCTCTCCGACAATGGTGTCCACCAGTTCCAAGAACTCTTCCTCTCGCGCTTCACTCAGAAAAGCTCCGGCTGCTATATCATGGCCTCCGCCCCTCCCCTCGAAGGGCTCTGCCGCCCTCATCATCACATCACCTAGGTCGAGGTCAAGCCTCGCCATCTCCTCCGTGGCCCTCGCTGAGATTTTTATGAGATCCCCGTCGGCTTTTGCAGATGCTATGATGGGCTTCTCCTTCTTGAGGATACCTGTTGATAAGAGGATCGAGGCGACGACCCCGATAATCCTCTCGTCTATGTCTGAATGGGCTACTAAGGAATAGATGTTTTTCCTCTCCCTGATGTGATCCCCCTGCCTGACCCAGTCGAGATACTCCCCGATCTTTCTCCTGTAGTCGCCCAGGGTTTCAGCAGCCTCCTTTAGGGCTTCACCCCTATCCCCCATACAGATGCTGAGGCCGATGCTGGGTCTCCCCATCCTAGCACAGGCGTTGATGAGAGATGCATACTCTCGACCGTCTCTCATCGGGGTCCAAGGCTCCTCCCCGATAAGGGTGAATATGGTACCCACCAGATCATGAACCGCTTCGACCTGGCATCCCTCATGGATCATGTGTTTTGAGAGGGCGGAGAAAAGTAGACGCTTCTCATCCTCCGTGAGATCTCTCAGGGCTCTCCATCGCCCAGCTTGTTTGAGTTCGATACCAGCCTCCTTCAGAAGATCAAGACATCTGTCCTCACGACCGCTCAATCCTGGGATAAAGGGACTCGTAGTGTAAGCGCATGCCCGGGCTATTGGTCTAGTCTCATAACCGTAAAATATTAGGTCCGTGTTGGTCTCCAAGAGACCTAACCCTTTGGCGTCGGCCTCTATCACCCGATTCAATCCTAAGAGGGATTTTTTCTCCCCCTTATCCTGCCGATCTGCTAAAGCACCAACAATGCCGAGAGGACTAAGATCAGCGTTTTTTTCGTCCACGTATTTAGCGAAAAAATACGAGATCCCAGCACCGCTCACCCCCCGGGCGCCATCGAGGTCATGGAGGAGCGGGTTTATGTGGATGATGTTGGGGGCTTCAGAATCAACTGGGAGATGATGGTCCAAGACTATAATCTCGTTATCAGAGAGGTTCTCCTCGATCATGTCAAGGTAAGCACCTCCCATATCACTGAAGATCACCAATGGAGGTTCCTCATCGGCGATGGCTTTCACCAGATTCTCGTCGATCCGCTTCTCACATGTGGCCTTGAACTTCGCGTCTAATCTTCTGACCATCTGGCAGAGGATGCCCCCAGCTGCGACTCCGTCAGCGTCGTTGTGGGTAACTATCCTGATTGTGTTCCCTCGGTCGACATGATCTATGAGAGCCTCCACTGCAGGTTGGAAAGAATCGAAAAAAAGATTCTCAGAGGCTATGAGCGACCCCCTCAGATTGTGACGATCTCGTCTCTATGGCGCCAGTTCATGGGGAGCGCGCCTTTATCCTTGTAATATCGTGTAAGGGCATAGATCTTCGACTCGGTTATCTGGAGTCCCCTTTTGTTGCTGAAGTCTCGAGGGTTCCTCTCCATGTGTCTCCTGAGCCTCGTCGCCTTTACCATTAGGTTATAAAGATCCTCAGGGATTCTAGGGGCTAGACCCGCCTCCTCAAGCACATATTTTATGCCATAGCCGACAATTGGTTTTGAAAGGGGCACGCCATACTCATCCCTGAGCAGATTCCCTATCTCACTCTGGGACTTGCCTTCCCTGGCGAGGTTTATGATGAGAGCTTTGACCTCGTCAGGTTGGTATATCACCCAGTTCGGAGGCCTTTTGGATACTGGCCTCGTAGAATGGGAGTGCCCCCTCATGAGCGCAGTTTTACCTACCATAGCCATCAACAAGATTTGATACTTTGCCCGGTTGCTCTAGCTACAATGTGGCCTTGATTTAAAAATCTTCCTCGGAGGCGTATATCCAACTCCCTAGGGCTTTGAAGGCTCGGGCTCTGTGAGATATCTCGTTCTTCTCCTCTTCAGGCATCTCACCGAAGGTTCTGCCGTCTCCTTCCTCAGGGATGAAGAGTGGATCGTAGCCGAAACCGTGGCTCCCCTTCAGATTTCTTGCTATCCTCCCTTTGACGGTCCCCCTGAAACACTTAACTTCTCCTCCAATCCTCAAGGCAACCACAGAATGGTAAGCAGCCTCCCTGTTCTCCACGCCCTCCATAAGCTTCAAAATACCTATCAAACCGATCTTGTCTAAGGCGTAGGATGAGTAGGGGCCTGGGAACCCTCCGTAGTAGTCAAGGAATAGACCTGCATCCTCTATAGCGATAGGTCGGTCGTCATCAGGGAGCTGGAGGAGGCTGTAGGTGGCGATCTCCTCAGGGTCTTCCGATTGTATCTCAACCCTCTCATAGGGATAGTGTTCTAGCTCCACACCGAACTCAGCTAATACCTCCCGGGCTTCCTCCACTTTGTTGTGGTTCCCCGTCGCCAGCCAGATCTTTTTATCTATCAACATATCTCCCCCGCCTCGCTATTTCCTCCATCCTCTTCAAAGCCTCACCTGCATCTTCTAAGGTTCCCCTGTATCCAAGTTCGAAGGCCTCGAATAACTCTTCAGTGTATTCAAAGTGTGTACTGGTCAACATCCTGTACATGAGGTTTAGATCCACCCCTCGACCTTCGGTCTCCCAGGACATCTCCGACAGTCCGAAGTCGATGAAGACAACCCGATCACCCGAGAGGATTATGTTGGAGGTGGTGAGGTCTCCGTGGACAATGCCCGCCCCATGAAGGAGCCCCGCCTTCTCCCCTATCTCCCGGAAGAGGGCCACCCTCTCCACAGAGTTAAGGCGGTCAACGATTTCCCTGACTCTCTCACCCTCTACATACTCCATCACGATGATTGCGTCTTCGAGATTTAGATTGTAGAGGAGGGGGGTGGGGACGCCGGCCTCCTTAGCCCTGTGAATGATAGTGCTCTCCTTAACGGTCCGAGACCTGCGGATATGGTGGTCCAGCTCAACCACCCTGTATTTCTTCACACCTCTCTTCTTGATTACAGCACTGACGCCGTTCCAGTCGGGGTCGAGCCAGAGGTCGGCCTCAGCGCCCTTGGCAATGAGCTTCAGGCCCTCCAAGGCACCTCTACCTCGTCGAGCCTCCAGCGGCTATCGATATAACTTGAAATGATAGGGGTCCTGATGCCGCTCTTAAACGCGACAACACCCGTCCATGCGATCATGGCGCCGTTGTCGGTGGCGTAACCGATTGGGACGAACTTGGGGGAGGCACCGTGCTCCTCGGCTATGGAGGCAACGATTGATCTGAGCCTCTTGTTCGCGGCTACCCCCCCGGTGAGGAGGAGCTCCTTCTTCTCGGTGTGGGCAAGTGCTCTCTCGGTGACCTCTCCCAACATGCTATAGGCTACCTCCTGGAGGCTGTAGCAGAGATCCTCAAGCCTCCACTCCCCGGTCCCATACTCTGATGTGACGGCTGTGAGGAGGCCGCTGAAACTGAGATCCATCCCCTTCACGACGTAAGGCAAGGGTATCAATGTTTCACCCTTTAGTGCTAACTGCTCTATGGCCGGCCCCCCGGGGTAGGGCAGCCCCGCCTCCCTAGAGAAGGTATCGAGGCAGTTGCCGATAGCGATGTCCAAGGTCTCCCCGAATATCCTGTACCTCCCGGCCTCAAACCCCGTCACGATAGTGTTCCCCCCTGATACATAGAGGGCCAGAGGATCCTCTGCACCCGTAGCGAGCCTCCCGATCTCGATATGGGCGACACAGTGGTTCACCCCCACTAAGGGTAACTGAAGATACGCTGCCAGAGCCCGGGCAGCGGTCGCACCGGTCCTCAGGGAAGGACCTAGACCAGGTCCCTGGGAGAAGGCGATAAAGTCGAGCTCCCCCGCGGTCAAAGCTGCATTCTCAAGGGCTCGTGCGATGGTCTTCCCTATCTCCCTGGAGTGATGGCGGGCTGCCTCCCTTGGATGGATGCCTCCTTCCTCGGGGACGTGGGTTGAGATCTCATTGGCGAGGATGACACCATCTGAGGTTGCGATGCCCACACCGAGGTTGTCGGCGGTTGATTCGATGCCTAAGCAGTACAAACGCCCCATCTCCTCACCTCCATGGTGTCTGGGGAGAACCGGATAAAAACATATAGGCCATAGGATTGGGCTCATCGTATCCGTTTGATATAGCTCTGGGCTGAGCCCGCCCCCCCGATGACAACCCTACAGTAATCACTCTTACCTGTAATCCGCTCTAAGACGCCCCTGAATTCGACCCGTTCCCCCTCGTCGAACATATCGCAGAAGAGGCCCTCGTAGGATATCAACTGGACGACTTGCTCTATCTCAGAGTCCTCAAGGCCATAGATGGCGGGGAGGTAGATGGAATCCCGGCTTTCCGAGATCACTCCTCGTCCGGTTACGATGCCATGTTGAGTGTAGATGTGGTCGCCGTAATTCTCGGTTATCTCCTCGTCGGTCCTGACGGGGTGGATAGAAAAATATGTGTCCATGAAGACCCCGTAGTTCCATCGCCTCTCTGCAAAGTCCATTAACTCATTTACATCAAGGGGGAACCTCGACGCCCTGTCCTTGCTCCATAGTTTCTTCTTCGCCGAGTTGAAAGGATGGAAAACCCCCTCCTCCTTCCGTGTCATGAGGATAGTCTCTTTGAGCTTCTGGGAGGCTTCGAGGCCATAGACTGTGAGATCGATGTCAGAGAACTCTGGGCTGTGATTCTGGGTCAGGAGGGAGCCCGTGACCCCCAGATCCCTGAAGTCCAGCCCCGAGAGCCCCTTGAGAATAGTGACCAAGTCTATCAGTTTCATCTCAAGTCTGTCCCGCGGGCCCTCATCCATAATGGTGGAGAGCCTCTTTCGGGGCTTATAATACTCCTCGACACTGTCGAAAGGGACGGAAGATACGGTGATGTTCCGGACGGGGCAGTCGAAGAGATACTCCGGGTGGTTCTCCTCTAAATAGCCGTATGTTTCCTCGACTTGAGAGACGTGATAATACTTGAGAGCCCGGGCATATCGGATCCCCTCCCGGCTCCATCTGCCCTCTGGGCTGGGGGAATATTTGAGGTAAGCGGTATACCTGTCTGGGGGGTGAAGATATCCGACTACACAGAAGATGAGTCCCCCATGGGTCTCAATGAAATCCTTATCCTTTGGCTTCTCCATCCTTCTGGGATGGTTCTCCCCGGGCTCCGATAAGGGTATTGATCGCATACTCTTCCAAAGTGATTTTATGGGCCCCGATAGATGATCTTATGGTGCTCCATGGTTACAAATCTGCCCCCTGAGGCGAAGGCAAAGTGGAACGAGGTCACATTGACCCGGAACCCTGAGGAGCGCCTCCGCCTCTTGGGGGAGTTCCTCTCCCTAGTCCCCAAGCACAAAGGGACGGACAAGTTGTGCGCCCAAGTAAAGCGGCAGATGGCCCAGCTTCGAGAGGAGATCGAAGAGAAGAAAAAAGCTGCTAAGAGGAGAAGAGCACCCTCCTACTTCATCGAGAAAGCCGGGGCAGCCCAAGTCGCGGTCGTCGGACCCACCAACGCGGGGCGGAGCAGCTTGCTGAGGGCAGTGACAAACTCTCAGGTTGAGCCGGCTCCGTGGCCATTCTCCACGAGTGTCCCCACCCCCGGTATGCTCCCTTATCTAGATATCCAGTTCCAGTTGGTAGAGTCACCCCCTATAGTAGACGGTTCTTCCGAAGGGAAAGCTGACGGATTCCAAGTCCTGAGTGTCGCTCGTAACGCCGATGGTCTCATAATCGTCATCGACCTCTCCAAGGACCCTAGGGAAGACCTCATTATGATATTCAGGGAACTGGAGAACGCCAGGATCCTCACCACCCCACCCAAAGGGGAAGTGGAGATCACAAAGCGAGGTTACGGGTCGGACATCCAATTCATATGGGACGGAGCCCTTGAAGATTGCACCCCCGACGATGTGATAAAACTACTCCGGGAATACAAGATCAGGTCTGCATTGGTCAGGATACGGGGGAAAGTGACCCTAGACATCATAGAGGACGCAATCTTCGGGAACGCCGTCTACAGACCAACGCTGATACTTGGGAATAAAGCCGATCTAATCTCTGATGACAGGGCTATCGATCTCCTGAAGGAATCAGCAGGGCCTCTCCAAGTCCTCATAGCATCAGCAGAAAGACCAGACAAGCTGAGTGAAAGGATGGGAGAGAGACTATTCCACCTCATCAGGGTAATCCGGGTCTATACCAAGCAGCCCGGGAAGGAGAAAGCTCTGGAACCCATCGTAGCTCGGCAAGGGCTCACTGTGGGGGAGCTCGCAAAAGTGATACACAGCGACTTCTACGAGAGATTCAAATATGCCAGAATCTGGGGACCCAGCGCCAAGTTCGACAACGAGAGAGTGGGCCTTGACCACATCCTTCAAGATGGCGATATCGTCCAGTTCCACACCTAACCCCAGTCAACATATTCCCCGGGTCTGGTGGTGCCCACCACCAGCCTGAGATTGGTGTCACCTCCTACTTTAACTTCTTCTAGAATCCCGCGTGCTCGCATTACTTCCCCATCAGAGATAATGTCTCTGAAGAGACCGATCATTGAGACCACCTCGAAGACATCCTCCACCCGGGTATCAAAGGAACTTGTGGGGCTGCACTCTTTGACACGGTATATTGCAGGTCTGAAAACCGACTCCTTCGCTGAGGAGCATCGGCACTCCACCTCTACGGGGCCTAATGGGTGGTAACGGGTGCAGCGGAGGTCTATTTCAGAGAACCTCCGGGTAGCATTGACCACAAAGTCCACCCCTCTGAAGTCGCCTCGGTTGAGGCGCTTCTCCTCAAATCTGTCGTTCCGTTTCAAGCTGAGGAAGCCCTCTCCCTCAAGCTCCAGTAGGGCGGTTTTGGTCTTCTGGTAGTTCTCTGCGCCATAGACGGAGAGGTCGATATCGCTCCCCCGGTGATGGGTACCTAGGCTGATGGAGCCGTGGACTCCAAGAAAGCCTGGGGACACTCCGCTCCTCTCGGAGAGGAGACTTAGGAGTTCTAAGGCTTGGTCCTCTAGGGGGTCCCGTAGACCTCTCCTCGCAATTTTCATCAACTGTCTTGATGGGATGTAAACTTTGGAGATGAGGTGCTTGGGGATGGTGATCATCCACCTCTCGAGGGCTTCGTCTCGGAACAGGTACTCGGGGAGGGAACAGCAGAACCCTTCGATGAGCCTTGGATAGTTCTCAGGGCTGTAGACTTCTGTAGGCCTTGCGAGTGTTGTTCCTCCACGTTGCCAGGTCACTGGGAGCCAGTCGAGGTCGAATGAGGGCACTAACTCCTCCGGGACATACTTGAGGAATCCATGATACCTGTCAACCGGGTGGTCATAGCCAAAGACATAGAAGATCAAGCCATGTGTTGTGGCGACAGCGTCCCCGTCCCTAAGATTGTGGTAGGCCATGAATCGTCTATCGTCAGGATACTCCCTCAAGGGTTATGAAATTAATGGAAGGCTTGACGTTTCAATCCCTTGCTCGTCCTCGTGCCAAACTAAATGAATAACAAGAGAGATCTGAAAATATGTTGAGTGGGAACGGTTTTAAGATCAATATTTTCGGTATCTATAATCCGTCTTTATCCTTCACTAATGTTATTAACCTCAGGATGAGGTTAACCCGTGCGCGCGAAGAATCTTTAGGACCCGCCACCCCTACCTCTGTAAGGCGGGTCCTAGCGCGCTCCGTTATATTATGTGTATCATTAACACTCAAATCTTCATAATCTTCGGAGAGGTAACAGCTGCTACTATTCTCACAGGTGTGATTCTCAGCTTTCTTTGAACCGCCAGATTATGAGGGCGCAGACCACGACCATGACCAAGAAAAAGACTATCCTGACGACGCCCAGCTCCCCTGCAAAGTTCCCGCTCTGGTATACATCGCCGAAGACGAGTATTAGGGTCCCTATGAATATCAAGAAGACCATGATGAGGAACCCCCGGAGCGAGATATACATCCAATATCCCATATGAGAAATTGTTATTATCTATGATCATTGGTGTCCGACCCAACATAGGAGGATTAGAATCTAGTCACCTATATTTCCAAGATCTCGTTTTTCCAGTCCTTTCTGGTACTGTAAAACTGGTCTGAGATTTCTAGTTTCTTCTCATCCGAAAGCCTCGACCAGTCTTCTCCAGTCTTATTTTTCCACCAGATCCCGATGAGGTTGATGCCTGAGCCACAGCCGCTACAGGTGAAAAACCAGGCTCTTTGGTCCACCTCAGTCTTCACACCACAGATAGGGCAAGTCTCCTCACCGTTACTGTTCCTAGGCATACCAATCCTTCTAAGGATCTGTCCTTGATGAGTTTTTATTTTTCGTCGCCAATGAACCTTCATTACGCCTAGACTGATGTTAAAGGCTCCCCCTACGCCGGTGAGGTCTGGTGAGGAAAAATTTGGTGAAGTTCATGGTGTTGCCACCTGGATTTTTTATTATACTAAAAGAGAGGATGGGATAATAAGGGGATTAAATGTGCCTAGGAAATATAAGATTCTAGCTCTCGTTGGTGATGGGATCGCCAAGGAGATAGTACCGGAGGCCCTTAAGGTGCTTGAGGGCTCTCAGGAGGTCTATGGTTTTGCTCTAGAGATAATCGGTCCCTACGAGTTCGGGGCTAAGTATTATGTAGATCACGGTATGGAGTCGGGCTGGGACCCAGCTATTACGCCTGATCTCCTTCGGGAAGTTGACTGCTGGTTTAAGGGTCCCGTGGGGCTCCCGGAGTGGCTGGGTAAACTACCGGGCCCCTATCTCCCCATCAACCAGAGGCTTGATCTCGACGTTTACGCCAATATTAGACCCTGCAGACTGAGGCCAGGGGTTGATAGTGTACTCGTGGGTCGGAAGCCAGGGGAGATCGATTATATCATTCTACGCGAGAACACGGAGCACATGTATGCGAAGATCGGAGGCACCTTCAGCCGGGCTGGAGATACTGAACTCGCAGTGGATAACTATATACAGACCAAGAAGGGTTGTGAGAGGATTATCCGGTTCGGATTCGAACTCGCCAAGTCAGGGGATTATAAGGGCCGTCCTGGAGCTCCATCCGATGGTGTGAGGAAGTTGACTTGTGCAGCGAAATGGGGGAACAGCAAGGGTGACGACCTGTTCAAGGCGACATTCGAGGAACTGGAACCAGAGTATCCTGAGGTAGAGACCGAATATGCGTGGATCGACGCCTGGAGCTACTGGGCCATCATGAGGCCTGATTACTACGATGTTGTGGTAATGCCCAACCAGTACGGGGATATCATGTCAGATATGTCCGGGGCTATCCAAGGCAGTATGGGTCTAGCTGGAAGCATCAACGCTGGGGACCGCCACTGCTATGCTGAGTCTACCCACGGTTCTGCCCCTGATATCGCCGGTCAAGGGATTGCCAACCCAACCTCCATAATTCTCAGTGTTGGTATGATGCTTAACTGGCTCGGGGAGAAAAGGGGCGATCAGAGGCTCAAGGAGGCTTGGAAGGGAATCGATGGGGCGGTCGATAAAACGCTCTCCGAGAGGGAGGTGAGGACCCCTGACCTCGGTGGGAGAAACAATACCCGAGAGTTCGGGGATGCCCTAGTTAAAGCCTTGACGGAAGAAGGTTGACGCTCATAGGGTTTTACTCTCAGAGGTGTGTCCTCACCTGATCTCATCCTGGATGTGATTTACGATTAGACTGGAGATCTTTTCATCTGTGACGGTCTGGAGCCCTTGCCATCCCGGGGTGCTGTTGAGCTCGATGACATAGGCCTCACCATCCTCCTCCGAGAGGAGGATGTCCACCCCCGAGTACTCTAAACCTATGGCCTTGGTGGCTCTTATGCTGATATCTTTTAGTCTTTCTTCGAGTTGATAGGGTTCTGCAGATCCACCTGCTGAGAGGTTTGTCTTCCATGTAGAGGCTGTCCTGCGCATTGATGCGACCACCTCACCGCCAACCACGAAAGCCCGGATATCTCTGTTCCCGTGGTGTATGAACTCTTGGAGGTAGTAGACACCTTGGGTCATCTCCAAAGCCCTGAATACCCTGTAAGCGACATCCTCCTCACTGATCCTAGTCATCCCCATTCCTAGGCTACCGAAGAGGGGCTTCACCACCACATCCCCCCCCAGCTCCCTGAAGGCTCTCATCGCCTCGTTGAACCTCTCAGTGACAACAGTCCGGGGAGTCCGGATGCCAGCGTCCTCCAGAAGAGCGGAGGTGTAGTATTTATCGACGGCTCTCTCAATTGACTCAGCGGGGTTGATTACATAGACCCCCAGATCCTCGAGGCGGTGGAGTACATCCATCCGGTAGAAGACCCTTTCAGCGGTGCCCCCCGGGACCTTACGGACTATGATGGCGTCATAGTCGTCTATGGGGTATCCCCTAACGGAGACACGGGGCTCAGAAATTACTCTCGCCAGGAACATGGTGGCGGGAAGGACGTAGGCCTCAGAGTCTCTGCAATGGAGCTCCTCAAGGAGCCTCTGGACATGCCACTCCTCTCGGTCAGAGGCGATGATGCCTACCTTCAACTCTTCAGCCCTGCTTCTCAGCTATTAGAATCTCCCCGGTCCCACCCACGGCGATGTCCCCTCGGTACCTACGGAACGGAGTTTCAAGGAATTCGCCTGCCTCCTGGATTCCCAACTCATCCCGGAGCTGGCGCAAATAGAGCTTCATGAAGCTTGGGCGGTAGGTGGTGTCATAAACGTATGTGGGAAGAAGGGACTCCACCTTCCCGAGGCAGGCGATGAAGCCTCCGTTCCCTTTCGCCTCAGCGCCCAGCCTCCTCGAGACCTTCCCAAATACGAAGATCTCCCCTCCGTTCATATGTGCCCCAAGGAACGGCTCAGCGTCCCCCATGATCACGATCATCCCACGGCGCATGAAGGACCCCGTCTCAAGGCCAACGTCACCTCCGACGGCTATGCAGCCCCCGGTCATACCCTCAGCGCTCCCCCTGTAAGCGGCGCCGGTCTGGTGACCCGAGTCCCCGTGGATCCGTAAGAGGCCGCCCTTCATCTCAGCCCCCGCCCAATCCGAGGCTGAACCACTGACGATGAGTATCCCACCAGACATCTGGGCTCCGGCGTGCATCCCTACGCATCCTTCCACGAGGATCCGACCGGCGGACATCTCTGCTCCGATGTACTTGACGCTCTCGACCTCGCCGTCCACAACTATAAGCTGCTCAGAGGGGGCTCCAGCAGTCTCCCCTGCGACTTGGAAGAAATCTCCGAGGCTATGCCGGGTGTTGCCGACGTAGACGGGTAGAGCTCTTACCTCTTCAAGGGTCTTGGCCGCGACCTTGTCGGGGCTGATGACCTCAGCCTCAAGGGGGATCTCCGGAAGTTTCTTCGGGGTGAACCTCAGTTCCTTCATCTCAGGCCACCCCCAAGGCGTCTTTGAGACCTATCTGGTATTTCCCGAGCTTCCCCCCGAAGTTCACGGCTGTTATGTGGGTTACCCCGGGGACCTCGACGGCTGCCTTGATGCCTGCGGCCATTGCTTTCTTGACAGAGGGTTCGTCGAGGCCGTTGAGAACTACCTCGATGACCGAGTTTACACCGTTGGGGACCTTGGACTGTGGGAGGGTGTGCTTGATGGCGGGGCAGAAGGGGGTGTTGGTGGAGGCCTTGAGGAAGGAGTATGTGGAGCCAACCTTGCTCCCGCTCCTACAGAGACCACCAGGGAAGGGGGTGATTACGCCGGGGATGGTGTGTATGGCTTCGATAGCCCTCTCGGAGGCTTCGAGAGTTGCGTCCTCAGTCTCCCCCATCACGAGGAAATTGCCCCCAGCTACGGCCCTGATGGCTCCGAACTTTGCCTCGGCGAGGAACTCTCCCTCCATGACGGGGATCCTCCAGAACCTCTGCCGCTCCAGCCAGCCATCCCCCATACGCATCTTGACCTGATAACCGTCCCCGAAAAACCTGAGGCTTGCACCGATATCTAACATCGCATCCGCCTCCTCCTCGGGGATACCGTTGTAGATAGCGGTGGTAGGACAGGTGAGGACGCACTGTCCAATCCTGTTGAGTATAGGGGTGGAGAGCCTCTTCTTGGAGAAGCCGAAGACCATCACCGCTGTCCCGGGCCTTCCATCGGGGGTCTCCTCCGACGGGATCTCCTTCTCGACACCAGCCTCACAGTCGCACGCTATGACGCTGGTCGCGAATCCGCTCATATTTATGGCAGCGGTGTTAGCCCACTTACGGTTCTTTGCTGTGATGATTATGCGGCTACCCCACATCCCGAATCCCTCAGCGAAGGTGTCCTCGATCTCGACCCCGTTCAATTTGAAACTCATCTTAATCCCTCTCTCCCGCCGTTAGTACCTTGCCCGTTGGCAGGTAGGCGTCCTCCACCGGGTAGTTGTTGAGGTTAATGGTGTAGTAATTATTGAAGTCAGACTCAAGCTCCTTCATGAACTCAGCCTCCACGGTTTCAGGGATTCCGGCATCGACCCAGTAGGTGTCTCCTAGGGGTGCAGCGGTAACTTCACCTTCCTTGACCACTATCTCCCCACCTTTTATGGTGTAGGACGCCTTCCCGAACGCCTTCTCCAGCGCCTCATACATCGAGGGACGCCAGGTTGTCGGGTCGAGGTCGTAAATAGAGACGTCTCCATCCGCTCCAGGGCCCAAGTGACCTTTATCTTTGAAGCCCAGTGCCTTAGCCGTAGCAGCCCGGGTGACCGTGACAATCTCCCCGAAGGTGTACTCCCTGTATACATTGGGGAGGGTAGTGCGTCTCATCACGGCTCTATTCATCTCAAGCATGATATCAGTACGGGCCTTCCTGCTCATCAGCCAAGATATGACCTTGGGGTAATAGATGAAGGGACCGCCGTTAGGGTGGTCAGTGGTCATGTAGACCCTCCAAGGGTCGTATATATGGAGAGCGAGTTCAAGGCCGATGGCCCATTGGATCGCGTTGGCTGGGTTGTTCTTCTTGAAGCTGTATGGAACGACCCCGGCCCCGGCTTCCATCTCGACGTCACTGTTCACCCATTTGTTCCCCGTGATGTTCCAGAGTCTGAACTGCCAGGGTCCATCCCCGGTCATGGTAGTAGTGTCGGTGAAGATGGCCTGACCCAGGTCCAAGGTTACATGATCGTTGGAATTGACGTATTTGGCGATCTTGGAGGCTCCGCTCCTGACGTTCATCCAGTTCTCCCCGTCGAGAGCGTTGAACTGGACATGGACCACATGGACCGTGGCCTCTCTCCCTACTGCGGACTTTATGCTCTTCACGGATTCCATGGTTTCGATGGTGGTGCTGTAGTTCCCCGGGACCCCAAGGTTGTTACAGTGGAGGTGGATGGTGTGGGGTAGCCCCAGCTCCTCGTTAGCCTGCGCCAAGCTGGTGATGATCTGCCTCGGGGTCACCTCGAAGTTATAGACCAGATCGTCAAGGCCCCCTACATTCTTCCCCCACTTCCAGTTCTCGACCCCTCCAGGGTTCACTATCTTCACTGCGTATCCCCGGGTCGCTTTGAGGAGCCAAGCGACGAATGCCTTGAGCTTCTCAATGTCCCCCTCCTTAACGTACTTTAGAGTGAAATGGTTGTTCCCAAAGAGGGGGAAGGCCGCCTTGTCGATGATGGGTGTATCATTCAGCTCCTCGTGGACATGCCTCGCCCCCAGGGGGGGCATCGCGGCCTCCATCACCGAGGTGTACCCCATCTGGGCATATCTGTATCCCTGAGTGAATGTTGAGGGGCAGCTGTAGCCGACCCCGGCCCTGGTGACAGCTGTCCTGGGTACGGGATCCTTCCTGTGGTCCTCAGGCCTCATCAGCCGGCCTATGTTGATCTTGGAGCCCGCTATGTGGCTGTGGACGTCAACCCCGCCGGGCATCACGATCTTGCCAGTGGCGTCTATGACCTTATCGGGCTTCTTGAGATCCTCGACAACCTTGCCTCTCTCGATGAAAATGTCCTTCTTCTCCCCATCTACGCCGTTTAGGGGGTCGTAGACAAACCCTCCTTTGATCTTCAAGCTTCTCATCCTTAGGATCCCTCCTTTAGTTCTCTGACCTTCTCTATTATCATATCCAGGACCTCCCTGTCCGATACAACGCCTTCATGGGGCTCCACGACCTTGCTTAGCCTCAGGGGCACCCCGTCCATCCTGTAGGCCGTCCCCTCGGCCTCGACCCCCGCAGTGGCTACAGGGATCACCACTTTGCTCATCATGGTGGTCGGTGAGATCTTCTGGTCCAAGATGATCGTAGGTATCTTGGCGAGATGTTTCGCGGCGCCCGCGGGGAAGGTGGCCCCGGGATCCGAGGCGACTATTACAGCTGCGTCTGTCTCTCCTCGGGCGCAGAGGTCGACTGCAGTGTATTCCCCAGGGTTGTACCGGGGATACCCCCGGGCGAAGTCGACAGCGTAGGGATAGCCGGTCTGCCAGGTGGTGACGGTGTTGGCGCCAGCGACATTGTAGTGACCTCGCATCGGTGTGAGTACAAATTTAGTATGATGGTTGAGCTCCGCAACCAGCCCGACAGAGGCATCAATATTCATGTGCCTGCCATCGCTCTGAGTCAGCCCGAGACCAAAGAATACGATGCCCATCTTCGCTTCCTTCATCCTGGTCGCGAGGGCGTTGATAGCCTGGGCAGGGACCCCGGAGATGTCCTCAGTGATCTGGGCTCCCTTGACTGCCGCTCTCAGGGCCAGGAGGAGTTCGAAGTCTCCACCAGGTTTGACCTTGATGAACTCATCAGCGACCCTAGCCATTGGGGTCTCCCGTACGTCCACCGCCACTATGTAACGGCTCTTCCGACCCTTCTGGGTGTACATGCCTTTGGGCATAGCCGAGTAGCGGATGAGGTGACGGAGGTGTGCGGCTGAGGGGTTGGCGCCCCAGAAGCAAACGAGGTCGGCCCTGTTCTTCACCTCCCCGAGGCTGGTCTTGGATTCTCCAACCTGTTGGAGTGCGAGGATGGTGGGGCCGTGGCAGACCGATGAGGTATTGTCCACAACACCTCCGCTAATCTCCGCCAGCTCTACGCAGCTAGCTATAGCTCCGCATTCTGTAGAACTCAACCCGTAGACTAGGGGCCTCTTGGCCCCCGCTATGATATCAGCAGCGGTTTCCACAGCTTCTTCCAGAGTTACTCTCTTGCCATTCACCGTGGGGATCTCGATCCTGTTCTCCCCGTGGTTCATGAACTTGGATCTGGAGATGGCGCAGGTGCCTTTGGTGCCCGTGATCTCGTTCCCTTCGATGGTTATCTCAAGGTCGTCGCAGAGGCAGCCGCAGAAGGGACACACCACATCCTTGAGGACCGCCATCACGCCTCCCCCCTCATCTTTTTTACGAGTGCCTCCAGTGAGAGGACTTCCTCCCCTTCCGCAGACTCTACTGACGCCTTGACACCCTTGTAGGCAGGCATCCCCGTCCCCCCCGTACAGGAGCCAAACACCTGGTTGGCCCAGATCCCATAAGGGAAGAACGCCATCCCGCTCTCGACGCCCTTCGAGATCTTAGTGGAGATAACGATGGAGCCGTGTGACGTCGAGATCCGGACAGGCTGACCGTCCGTGAGGCCTAGGCTCCCCGCGTCCTCTACACTCAACTCGACATATGAGGCGCTCTCAAAGTACTGGAGGGAGGTCTTCCCAATCTCTAGGCCGACCCCTTGCTGGACGGTGCGGCCGCTGTTTAGAGTGACATGAATCTTATCCATCTATCTGACCCTCGAATCTATGTAACTTATCGTAAAGTTAACTTAAGAATTGTGAGCCATAGGCGCGAAAGCG
>JASFTK010000028.1:0-14922 GCA_050053595.1 Candidatus Bathyarchaeota archaeon
GACTCCAACACTCCAATCCAGAGGGGGTCTTGATCATCTCCCTCTCACCAGCCCCATAATCGGCTGCAGCCGCTGCCAAGACAGCTACATCAAATCCCCCACTCTCAAGGGCTTTTACCACAGCCTCCAGCATCTCCTCCGTACTCTCAACGGGGATGACCTCAGCTCCTGTCGGTGGAAGGACACTACCCGGCCCATAGATCAAGGTAACCTCAGCACCCCGGCACAGGGCTTCTCGGGTGATGGAGACGCCCATCTTCCCTGAACTGGGGTTGGAGATGTACCTGAAGCCGTCGAGGTACTCTCGGGTAGGGCCGGCGGTGACGAGGATTCTCCTTCCCTTGAGGTCTTGGGGCTCAGTGAGCGTCATAATAACACTTTCAACGATGTCCATGGTCCCTGGGATCTTGGCTTTCTCCTCCTCCAACCTGGGCATCAGAACCTCTACGCCGGTGGTCCTGAGCTTGTCTATATTCTCAATGACTATAGGGTGGTTATACATGGAAGCGTGCATAGCGGGAGCTACAATGATTGGTATGCCGGCACCTATGGCTGTGGTGAGGAGGGTGGTGACGGGTGTGTCGTCGATGGCGGCCGCAGCCTTCCCGATTGTGTTCGCCGTGCTCGGGGCGACTAATATCAGGTCCGCCTGATCAGGATGTTCTCCTCCAAGGGTGACATGTTCTACCTCCCCGGTCAGCTCTGTGACCACGGGGTTGCCTGTGGCCCATTCCATCATGTATGGGTGGATGATCTTCTGAGCCATCTGACTCATCACAGTGTAGATCTCAGCCCCCTGCCGCATCAACTCCCGAGCGATCTCGGGGCTCTTTATAGCCGCTACGCTCCCGGTGACGCAGAGGACGATCTTCCTCCCCTTGAGGGTATCCCCCTTGGATCCGATTATCTGCTTCGAGGTGTGCATACCTAGGACCATCTCTCTTCAGCCTAGAGCCAGCTTGCCTTTATTAATATTTCACAGTAGAAGGGAATGCACCTTTAATACTAGACCAGGTCATTGAACTTTTCATCCAGCTGGTTGAGCCTCTCCTCTAGCCCCTCCAGACGTTCCTCAAACCCCTCGATCTTCTCCAAGATAAGTTGGAGTTCCTCTTCTACATCACTCAGCCCATCATCAGGGTCCATGATTTAATATCGTCCAATGAATATCCGAAGCCGATTTAAATTTAACTCAACAATCTACAGGGTTTGAGAACCTGATCGAAGTAATCCTCACGGTAACTCAGACTCATCTGGTAAAAATCACTCCCATCCCTCTCAACCCTCTCAAGGTTCCCTCTGATAAAGGCCCGCTCTCCAGGCTCCAGCTGCAACCTGAACTCCTCAACATATGAGACGATCCTCCGGACCTCGCCACAGTCGATACCGGCTTTGAGCTCCTCCAGCCTCACGGGGTATACGGAGGGCATAAACCCCCCCTCAGAGACAGAGAGGACTTCGCCAATAGCCTCAACCCTCCCTAGATCGGTGATACGCTGGGTTTTTCGATACTCATTTTCTATCTCGTCCCACCTCCTGACGGGTTCGAACTCGACTTTCACCTCCCTCCCGAGGCCCCCAGAGTTGTAGACGGCGTATATCGCCTTCCTCCTCTGTAGTGCGCCGTATTCCGACTTGGCTAGATGTATGAAATTCCAGTGGGCCGGTGGATAGGCGGGGGTCCAGCTGTCGAACTCGTTCCTGAGGTCCCCTTCCCGGTAGAGTTCCCCGAGGGCTTCTCTCAGTTCCCCCATCTCCTTCTCGCCGTAGACGATGAGATCGATGTCACTGTATCCCGGGTGGTGGAAACCATGGGCGAGGGAGCCGAAGACCCCCAGATCCGAGGGGGAGAGGGTAGAGGTGGAGGTAACCAGATCGACGACCTCGACGCAGGCCTCAATGAGGGGATCACCTCCGGAGTCCATAAGGCTCTTGAGCCTCTCATCGGGGCGGACGACCCAAGCCAGTTGTTCATCTCTCACCCCCACCATCTCCCGGTCCAAGGGCCTGTGGTGGATGGTATAAGGGGGATTGCTATTGGAAGCGAACTTTAACCCTCCATCGAAGTAAAATTTGTAGTACCTCCCCTGAGGCCCCTCTCTGATGGTCCGGGGGTCAGCTGTGGTATAGAGGGACTCGGGGGCGTACTCTAGGTCACAGAAGCATGAGCCTTGGGGGTGGTTGTACCCATATGTCCTGAAGACCAAGCCGTCGTGGGTCACCGGGGCGTCCCTATCTCGGTACTCCAACGCTGGACCTCCTCCAAGTCTCCAATATCACCTAGCTTGAAGGCAAGCCACTGATAACTCCTTTCCCATCTTGTAGCCGCAGTAGGAGAATATAAAATCCCATTGGTAACGCGAACTCTTAACCTTCATTCGTGGATTTCTTCAATTCGTCGATGTATGTGAGTACATCCTGATCCTCGGGGACCAAGGACTCAAGGAGGGTCTCATCAGGTGTGTCGAGAGGCACCCTACTCCGATCGTATTTCTTCAGGTCCAGTACTATGGCGAGGAGGAACCCCATGGTAGTAAGCAGTAGAGGGGACAATAGTATCAATGTGCCTAACAACTGCCATGGATCCACGGCTACCGAGTCATGGATCTTTTAGGACAATATAAAGGTATCAAAAAGGGCCTATTGTTCTCAGTCATCATATGTCGTTAATCTTTACGGGCCTGATTCAGCTCCTTTATGTACCAGGCAGTGTCCCCTTGGATGAAGTCCTTTACGTCTATCCGTACGGGACGCCCGTCGGCGTCCATGAGGATGACCTCGGAGATCTCTGAGTTGATGATCTTCCGCTTGCATCTCTTACAAGGGACGGCCCTAGTGTACTCTCCATCTGAGTCGTATCCGGCTATGTAGAGAGTCGCCCCTATCCTGTCGGAACGGTTGGAGTTGATTATGGCGTTCTCCTCGGCGTGTACCGCAGGGCAAAGGTCGTAGGCCGAGTTCTGGGGGAGATCCATCTCGTTCTTGATGCAGCCCACCTCGTAGCAGTTGATCACCCCCTTGGCGTTGCCGTTGTATCCGGTCCCCACTATGGTGTTGCCGTTCACGATCACCGCCCCGAATTTCCTCCTGAGGCAGGTGGAGCGAGCGGCGACGGAGAGCGCGATCTCCAAAAAATACCGAGTCTTGTCTAGCCTGTCCAACTCTGAGCCTCACATCCTCTCTGATATACGTGTTATTAAAATTGATTAAAGGGAGAGCCTCAAGAGGGATGATAAAGAAGATTTATCGATCCATAAAACTAATATTAAATGCAGCGTGGAGTTAATTAAGGAAAAGGGGGTTTTCCTTCCATTACCTTTTCCCTTCCTTCCCATTAATCTCAAATTTAGGTAATTCAATTAAGGCGGTTGACATGTCCCGCTGGATCCATGGGTGTTTTTAATCCTGAAAGGTTCAATGAAGATCGGGATGACGGGGAAAAGGAAGATCCTTCTGACGGGCTTTGAGCCTTTTGACGGGAGCGAGGTGAATCCTTCGATCTTGGCATGCAGAAAGATTGAGGGTCGGGAGGAGGGGGGCTTCAGAATAATGGTAGAGGAGATCCCGTTGAGGTTCAATGAGATAAGGGGTATCATTGAGGGTCATGTCGAAGGCTATAGACCCGATGCAATAATCTGCACTGGCCAAGCCGGCGGAACATGCATCGAATTGGAGAGGGTTGCGATCAATGTCGCTGATGCCCGGATCCCGTATAACTGCGGCCTCCAACCTCTGGATGAGCGCCTGAACAGCGAGGGGCCCGCGGCTTATTTCAGCAGTCTCCCACTGAGGAGCATCGAGAGGGCCTTCAAAGCTGCGAGGATCCCCGTTGTCATCTCTAACTCAGCGGGGACCTTCGGCTGCAACCAGATCTTCTACCATCTGATGGATCATCTGGCGAGGGAGGGAATGGAGATACCTGCGGGTTTAATACATGTCCCCTGTCTACCTGAACAGGTCGTTGGAAAAGGGATGCCTTCGATGTCCCTGGATCTGATTGTCGAGGCACTCGACTGTGCTGTATCAACATTGGTCCGGACCTTAACCTGATCTAAATAAATATAGAAAAAAGGGTTGTCCCGACCTCTAAGCCGAGGTGGGTTTGGCTATTATCTCTTTAACGTAGAGGTCGAACATGTTCTGGAGGTGGGCTGGTTTAATCACCACGGCGGTGTCCGCCCCCCTGCCAGTGCCAGCGATGGAGATGATATCCCTGTCCATAGGTATCAAGCCGGCGTCTGCAGCCATGTAGGCACACTCGACCACCACCTTCATACCTTGACCGAAGAGGCGGAGCGTCTGGGCGACCACCTCGGCGGGTCCCACGGTCTCCCACTTTCTCCTCATGGCCCTGCTGACCCCGGCGAAGGCGTGGCCAACTGTGAGTACCTTACCGCCACTGGCCTCGATCCTCTCCCGGTTCTCTTCAGTGAGCTCCTGCTTCCCGGGCTCCCTGAAGCCCGTGGAATGGGTGACCACGACGACGTTGTATCCTTTGAAGGTCTCGACGGCCTTAACCCCCGTGCCACCCCTAGTGGAGGCGACTACGATATCCTTTATACCGAGCTCCTCCGCACGTAGTCGGGTGGCTCTGAGAGTCTCATCGGTGTTCTCCTCCCCCTTCTCCCCGAAGTATAGCGTAGATCTCTTTTCAACCATATTATCACGGGATGAGTTTATTGGGTATACGACATATAAAATTTCTCAGCGGCCTCCTGCGGGTATGACATGCATTAATATGGGCTCCTTGGTATAATCTAGGGTTAGGGCTGACATATTGAGGGTATCTGAGCTCGATGTCCCGGATGAGGTGAAGGAACTCCTAGTGGAGAGGGGTTTCAACGAGCTCTATCCGCCCCAGGAAGAAGCGGTAAGGTCCGGCGTCCTTGAGGGGAAGAGCCTCGTGATAGCCAGCCCCACGGCCAGTGGTAAGACTCTGGTGGCGGAGCTCTGCGCTGTCAAGCATATCATGGAGCGGGGGGGCAAAGTCCTCTATCTTACCCCCCTCAGGGCCCTCGCCTGGGAGAAGTACAACGAGTTCCAGGTATACCGGGCGTTGGACAGACTGGGGGGTGGCAAGATCAGGATCGGGGTCAGCACCGGAGATCTCGACAGCAGGACCAACTGGCTTGGGGACTATGACATCGTGATCACGACCAACGAGAAATGTGACTCCCTCCTGAGGCACAGATCCCCTTGGATGGAGAACGTCTCCCTGGTCATCGCCGACGAGATACATCTCATCGGGAACGATAGAGGGCCGACCCTCGAGGTAGCCATCGCCAGGTTGAGGCAGTTGATGCCTGACCTCCAGATCCTCGCCCTCAGCGCGACAATCAGGAACCCCGAGGAGATCGCAGAGTGGCTCAAGGCTCATTGGCTGAAGACTGAGTGGAGACCTGTCCCCCTCAGGGAGGGGGTTGCCCTCAACGACAGTATCATCTTCAACGACGGCAGCGTCAAAAGGCTGAAGCCCCTCAACAGGTTGGACGCCATCAACATCGCTGTGAACGCCATCCTGGAAGGCGGGCAGTGCCTCATCTTCGTCGAGAGCAGGAGGCGTTCTCAGAGTATGGCCCGTGAAGCTGGGAAAGCGCTGAAAGGGGTTCTGAGGAAAAGAGATCAGACCAAGCTCCAAGAGGTCTCCTCGGAGATCACAACCCAAGGAGAGAAGACCCGCCTCACTGACCTCTTAGCTTCAGCCATCGCCAACGGCGCGTCGTTCCATCACGCCGGCCTCAGCTCCTCCCACCGGCACATCATCGAGGAGGCTTTCAAAGAGGGCTGGATCAAGATACTCTCCTCAACCCCCACCTTAGCTTCCGGGGTCAACCTCCCCGCCAGGACCGCAGTTGTCGCGAGTTACAGGCGATTCACCCCGGGGTATGGCATGTACCCCATCTCGGTGCTGGAGTACAAACAGATGAGCGGTAGGGCGGGGAGGCCCCAGTATGATGAGTACGGGGAAGCGGTTCTGATAGCCTCGTCGTCCGATGAGCAGGACGCCCTGATGGAGAACTATGTTGCAGCCAAGCCTGAGAGACTCTTCAGTAGGCTTGCCCAGGAAGCGGCCATCCGGGGGCACACCTTGGCGGCTGTCGCGTCGGACTATGCCCACACGGAGCAGGGGCTGATCGACTTCTTCTCCCAGACGTTCTATGGCTACCACTACCCCATGGGGAACATCAAGCTCATCCTCGCCGGGATCCTCGCCTACCTCCGCAGGGAGGGCATGATACACTACAAGGGAGACTATGTCTACGCCACTGAGTTCGGACGCCGGGTCTCAGAGCTCTACATCGACCCCCTCTCAGCGGTAGTCCTCAGGGATGGCCTCAACCGGGGCGCCCCCGAGGTCACCGACCTCACCTGGCTCCACCTCATCTGCCACACCCCCGACATGCGACCCATCCTGAGGCCCAGGAGGAGGGATTCAGAAGCTGTCAAAGAATACATGGAGGAACATCGGGACGAGTTCAGCACAACCATCGTCCCAGAGGCGGACTATGTCGAGATGGGACAGTTCCTCGGGGAGGTCAAGACAGCCATGGTGCTCCAAGCATGGATAGACGAGACCTCTGAGGGAGACCTGATGGAGAAGTACTCAGTGGCACCAGGAGACCGATACAGCGCCGTCCATAACGCCGACTGGCTCCTTTATGCCACCCATGAACTCGCCCGAGTCCTGGAGATCGACGAGCACCGGGGTCAGCTGAGGAAGCTGAGGACCAGGGTGAGGCACGGGGTCACCGAGAAGCTGCTGCCCTTGGTCAGGCTCAGGGGTATCGGTAGGGTGCGGGCTAGGGTCCTCTACAACTCCGGGTTCAAGACCACCACCAGCCTCAAGAGCGCTCCGGTGAGCAGGCTCGTTGAGATCCCCTTGATAGGACCCAAACTCGCCAAGACCATCAAGGAACAGGTGGGGGGCACAGTCGACCAAGAGGAGTGGAGGCGGCTGGACAGGGAGACCTCAAAGCAGCGTTCAATCATCGATTTCGTTGAGGAGGAACCAAGGGGACAGGGAGAAGCTGGCACAGGATAAGGGCTCCACTCATAGTTTTAAATTATATTGAACCTTATTTAATCTGAAATGTCTGACGATCAGAACTATGGATACATACTCCGGATAAACACACCCGATTGGCGCGATCAGGTCTACGAGCTCCAGAAATACTACACGGGGGTTATGAGGGCCTGGAGGAGGGGGAGCCCCATCCTGTTGGCGATGAAGACCGATGTAGGCGACTCCTTCATCGGCTATGGGGTGGTGGGCAAGGTAGAGCGGCTCTGGGAGCTCCCCCCTGAGGAAGAAGCCTACTGCCAGGAGAACAACTGGAGGTGCGCACTGACGTTCAAGGCGCTCTTCGAGTTCCCCAAGCCATACCCCATCAAGGAGTCAATCATGGGGAGTGACCCTCGGAAAGGTAGCTTCCTCCACGGCGCTCGGCTGACTGAGGAGCAAGTCGACACCATCTTGGAATCAGCGGAAGACTACAAAGGATAAAACCCAATACGGACCGACCTCAGATATTCGGGTATGGGTCGCTTCGCAGCTGTCCTGAGTAGAAGGGGGGGAGACATATCCTCTCATCTACTCCGGATGCTAGAGGTGGCCCCTGACCCCTTCGCAGACTCGGTGGGGCTCTCCACATGTACCGGGACAATCGTCGCTGACACAGTTGAACGTCTGGATGTCAAGGAGTCCCCTGAGGCTCTAGCTTGCTCTAACAGAAAGATCCACTCCACAGATCCCGTGCAACCCCTTACCCAGTACGGTTATTCTTTCACCCTTGAGGGGAGGCTGTGGGAGAGGGGAAGCCACCCCTCAATCCAGCTGGTGGCGGATGAACTGGATCGGGATCCCATCAAGGGGTTACACAGGTTGATCAGGGTGAGAGAGGGGTCATTCACCGTCACCGTCCTTGAGGAGGAGAGGATCATCGCAGGGCGGGATACCATCGGTGTAGTACCTATCTACCTCGGAGAGGACAGGGAAATAGCCGCCGTCACCTCAAACCGCAAGATGCTATGGGCTCTCGGGCTTGAGGCGAGACCCCTCCCCCCAGGCCACATAGCCAAATTAACAACAACCGAAACCAGCCTAGAGACCATTTCATCATTGTCCCAGCCCCCGATACTCAATACCAACAATGATAAGGCGGTGGCGGAGCTAGACAGACTCCTCAAGGCAGCTGTCGAAGCCCGATCCAGGGGGCACTTCAGGGTCTCCCTGGGTTTCTCCGGGGGTATTGACAGCGGACTCTTAGCGTATTACCTTGATGATATGGGCGTCGATGTTGAGCTCATCTGTGTCGGGATGCCGGGATCGAGAGACTTCAATGCAGCGGAGAGATCAGCGGAGCTCCTCGGGATACCGTTGATAATGGAGGTATTCACCCCGGATGATGTCGAGGCACATCTCAACGAGACCCTCTGGAGTATCGAGGAGGCCAATCCAATGAAAGTTGCGGTGGCCCTTCCCCTGCTATTGACTGCAAAGACAGCGTCTGAAGAGGGGGGGCGTATCCTTTTCTCAGGGAATGGGGCTGATGAACTCTTCGCAGGTTACCACAGACATGCTCAGAGATATAGGGAGGTGGGGGAGGCCGTGGGGGAGATGATATTCCACGATGTCAGGCGTTCCCATACAGTCAACTATGAGAGGGATTACAAGGTCGCCTCGGACCAAGGCATGGAACTGAGGCTCCCCTATGCCGATGAACGCCTCGTAACTTGGGGGCTCTCCATCCCACCCAGCCTCAAACTCTCCGGAGAGCCTAAGAGTCTGCGCAAGATCGTACTCAGGAACCTCGCATTAGAGCGGGGGCTCCCCAGGGAGATAGCGGAGAGACCGAAGAGGGCCGTCCAGTACTCGACGGGGGTGAATAAAACCCTGAAAAAAATCGCTAAGAGGGAAGGTAAGAGCCTCCGAGGATATCTCGCAGGGAGGCTTGAGATTCTCAAAAGGGACAGATCTGGGGGATAACCTGTCTTGGAGGACCAGAGAAGGATAGAGATCTTGCTCCAACTCATGGGGGATCGATATGGCGTCAAACGAGGGAAAACGACGGAGCTTGAAGACCCCTTCCACACCCTCGTAAGTTGCATCCTATCCCACAGGACCAGGGATCAGAATTCAAGGGAGGCATCCAAAAGGCTCTTCGAGGCTGCAGAGAACCCGGTTGAGGTCCTCAAGATGCCCCACGATGAGCTGAAAGAGAGGATCAGGTGCTCGGGATTCTACAACCAGAAGGCAAGGAATATACGTGCCATCTGCAAGGCCCTCAAAGAGGAACATCAAGGACGGGTCCCGAAGGACAGGGGAGAGCTCCTGAGTTTACGAGGGGTGGGCCCCAAGACGGCGGACATCGTCCTGAGCCGAGCCTTCGGTAGACCCGCCATACCCGTCGATGTCCATGTATCCACAGTGGCGAAGAGACTGGGTTTCGTGGAGGAGGGTGCAGGACCGGAGAGGGTGAAGGAGGTCTTGGAGAGCCTTGTCCCGTCAGGAGATTATGGATTCTTGGATGATGTTTTCGTGAAGCACGGAAAGGAACTCTGCAGGTCCAGGAACCCGAGGTGCGGTGAATGTTTTGTTAGGCACCACTGCTCCTATCCCGATCCTCAAACCCGATAAAACCTTGAGGGATATCCACATTGAACCACACCAGAGACAAGACACCAGCAAAAGACGAAAACGTCATCCCAGTAGCTTAGCCTATGGAGAACTGCTGGACCGCCTCGGATACCCTCCTGAGACCCTCGATGGCGTCCCCGTATCGGGGCCAACCGCCCATGCCACACTCAGGGCCGGCGTACGGGACCCGCTCAGACCCAAAACGCTCAACGATCTGCTGCAGCCTCTTGACCATCAGATCCGCCTCCTCGACAAATGTGAGGGGGTCGACCCTGTTGTGCCTGATATCCGTCCAGGTGTCCCCGATCCCTTGCTGGATCTCCCCTTGGAAACCCTGGGCTTTGAGGCGCGCCTCTATCAACGTGTCGAACAGGGTAATGGAGATGCTCGCCTTGAGGCGTTTGTCGGTCTCATCTAACCGTCTCTCAGTCTTCTCCAAAGTGTACAGGGGGTCATCGACGTGGGATTCAACCAGATCCAGATGCTCCACCTCCCAGAAGAGATCATCTGAAGTATCATGGAGGTGCATGCTGGTCTCCACACCCTTCGACGCAGCCACCCCCAATATATGGTCCCAAGACTTTATCATAGCCTCCCGGCCCTCCGAACCATAGTCCAATAGAGGGTCATTCAGGAACCCTAAGACGGGCTCATCCAAACAGACCATCGCCACCGCCCCCCTCCTAGACGAGAAGATGGAACGGGAGAGGATGCCTGCCAAGGCCTCTCCCAGATCCTCGAAGAGGGTGGGGTTCTTTAGGTGGAAGAAGGAGGCCAGGGTGTAGGGGCCCGTGACGCAGATCTTTAGACGTACCCGGTTGACGCCGGTGAGATCGATGATCTTAGATATGTTACGTTTTATCACATCGACTTCAGGCACTGAAGCCCCCGATCTCGCGGAGGGTATCCCATGGGTCGAGTATCCCCCTGATTCCTCCTCGATCCCCCTTATCAGATCGAAGTACATCCCGTTCATATCCCGGAACTGGGGGAAGTTGGGTATGTCGATGCCCGCATCCAGTTTGTCTATGAACCCTTTGACAACCTCGTCCTCGAAGATATCTGTGGCTTCTCCAGGTGTGCCAACCAGTGGGAGGAGGGTCTGGGACCTCTTGGCTCCCTCCCTGATGACAGACTCCCCCACTCTGAGGGGGAGACTACCAACGTCGTATGATAGGACCATCGGTCATCAGCAGACAGTTATCTTCCCGGTAGCAAGGTCATCACAGAACTGATCCAGGTGCTCGAACTCGTAATCCGTGACCTCTTGGATCTGGGACGCTATCTCGTCTAGATCGGTACCATCTTCAGGTATCACCTGAGCTGAGCAGACGGCGGGCTCGTTTATGGGCTCACCGATGTTGCTCACCAACCAGATGTAGACCTCTTTTACGCCGTTCACATTCTCTGCCACCTGGTTGGCGATCCGGTAGCTGAGGACATTGTAGATTTTACCGACATGGCTCACTGGATTCTTACCGGCAGCGGCCTCTGAGGACATCGGCCTGTTGAGGGGGATGACCCCGACGACGTTGTTCCCCCGTCCCACTTGGCCAGAGTCCCCGGTGTCCGCTGAGGTCCCCAACACGGTCAGATATAAGCCGTCAATACCCCGCCCCTCCCGGTCCAAGACATTCAGCCCCACATTCACATCATCGAACTCATAATTCGAGCTGACAAATCCCTGGATGGCTTCGTAGATCTCAGATTTTTTCCTGAAATAGTCGGACTCGCTCTCGACGAACCGGTCGACGAAGGCCATGGCTACTGTGAGGTTTAGATCGTTGCCGTTTCTGAAGCCCATGATCTTGATATCCTCCCCTGACTCAGGATACCGCTTCTTGAACTCCAAGGAGTTGAGGTGTCTCTCCAGATCGAGGATGATCCGCTCGGTTTGGCTGAAAGGCGCGAAGCCGACCGCTGCCGAGGTGTCGTTGGCGCCCAGATACTTCCCCTTCCTCTGGAATATATCTGTGAGGGAGGCCGCACCGGGCTTTATGACGCTCTGGGTCATTACATGCTCGTCCATATCAACGAAGCGCAGGTTGTCCTCGAACCACCCCTTAGTGCTCCTGATCGCGATATCAACGACGGGGACAGATTCATCCCCAGCCTTGAATGTGGCCCGGTCCCCGTAGACGATGAGAATGGGTTGGGTGATCTCACCGCCGCCGAAGGCCACCTCCGAGCTCCCCGCTCCGATAAGGCCTTTGTCGAGGTTGTGGTGGAGGACCGTACCGAACCTCTCCTGATACTCCTTGGAGAGCTCGATGGAGGCCTGGTTCATAATGGAGTCGCAGATAGTGTCGGGATGACCCAAGCCCTTCCTCTCACAGATCTCCATAGGCTTGTCATCAAGGGCAAGCTGTTTCAGCTCTTTTACTAGAATACTGCTCATAAAATCATATCAACCTCGTCTTGATATTACTGATAGGAAAGCATCGATTTCTATTCTTTAAAAACATTCCTATAGATAATAAATAATATAAAATGTTTTCCTTAAAATATCCCTATAGGAATAATCACGCTTGATTCACTACCTAGCGACAACATAGAATCCAAAGGGACTAGGGAGAGAAAGACTCAATAGCCACCTAGTGTGGACAACATCATTCGCCAGGCCGGACAGAACCCAAACAATTATCTGGATTGAGACCAACTTTCAAAATGATCCATCCGGGGAAAGCAAAAGTGCAAGAGGAATTTGTCACCTGCAACAACTGTGGCAAGGAGGTCCCCAATACCCAGTTCTGCATCTACTGTGGACACAACATGGTGCGTATGCAGGATAGACCCCGACAAGTGTGGGACGGTACAGGGGAACCTGAAACCCCCCGACCCCCGGAGACAGCGAGACGAGAGGAGAGCGTCGAGGAGTTCTCCATACCCGCGTACGAGAGCCCCCCAGAGCAGCGCCACTTAATCGCCGCCCTGACTACAGAAAACGACCCCGAGATTATCCACCTCACAAAAGAGATACTGAAATACCACATATATACAGTGAAACTCTGCGAGATCCTATCAGAGAAAGGCATGCCCCTAAAGGCCTTCACCAACATCCTAGAGGACTACCGAGGAAAGATCAGAGAACTCAGGGCCAGCAGGGAAGATAAGAGGAAAGAATACAAGGAACAGTACGAGGAGAAAAAAGCTGAACTGGAAGATGCCGAGGTCAAGATCGATGAGATGAGGGTGAGGGTTGCCATCGGAGAGATCGCCGAGAGCGACCTGATCCTAAAGACCCCCGGGATACGTGAAAATGTCAAGAGCCTCAAAAAGGATATCTCCCTCCTAGAGAAAAAACTGAAGCCCCCCAACGCTGAACAACTCGGGTTGTCCCCTAGGGATATATATAGACATGAGGGGAAAACCCAAGAGCTCATCGGTTCCATCAAGGATCTTGTAGTGTCCGGGATAATCAACGAGGAGCTGGGAGATAGACTCAACTCCCATCTGCGGGAGACATTGAGAAGGTTCTCGACTTTAGTCAATGACCAAGAGGAGATCGAGATCAGGAAAGAGCTGGAGGTGCTTGAGGCCCGCTTCAAAGTTGGAGAGATCTCGGAGACTGAGCTGGTGGAAATGAAGCGAGATATAGAAACAAAGCTCGAAGCCCTGTGGGATAAAAATCTCTGAGAAGACTCAAATAGGAGCGGGAGAAAGTTCAGGGAGATTTGAAAATGGATGATAAATCGCTGGGTACGTTGATCGTTGTTGTAAGTATCGTGGTCATGATCGGATACTTCGCCTGGGCTTTCGCCCCCTATTTGGGAGCGGTCTCTGACTGGATCACCCCCCAGATGACTGAGTGGGCGTACCGGCTCCCCGTGATACTTGCTGTCTATGTTATGCTGCTTATCGTCCTCTGGATAGGTTACACCATGGCGACGACCCCACCACCCATACCTTTGGAGAGCCCCCTTGAGATCGAGAGGGAGAAGGTTGACAGCACCGCTGAAGAGGAAGACCCCACTGCTTGAATGCTCTCAATTTATTAATATAATATATAATTACGATTTGTTATAAAATACAAGTTAATATGAGATAGTCTCGCTATTATACATTAGCAAAATTGTTTCAATTATGTTCGAGGGTTTCATTTTAATTGTTTTAATTCTCCACCAACCACCTAACGGTTTTTACATAATAATTATAATATTCCCGAAGGCAGTGGTATCAGTTATAAGATGAATATCTCATAGATATTTAGGTGGCACCATGAACACAGAATCGGTCAGGCGGTTTGGAGAAGATCCTCCGGAAATCTGGTCGTTCCCTTTCACCCTCCTGCTGATAGTGCTTATCGTGGCTGCCGCTGACGTTCTATTCTCATTTCTCCCAATCCGGTTGGGGCAAGGAGGGTGGATGTGGATACTATCGACCCTGGTGACGGCTGTGGTAGCAAGCCTGGTAGCTGAGAAGGTCTCAACGGATAAGCGGAATGCTGTCGTCTCAATGGTGTTGGCTGTAACGTTCTTGATACTCTTCTACAGGGACATTTCAGCGCTCTTCCTCCTGACCCCCATAAATTCGGTGCAGAGTTACATCCCCAACCCTTTCATAGGCATGGCTATATACACCTCAACCCTCACCCTGGCCCCTGGTGCTCTCATCGGCGTCATCCTAGGGGGGGTCATCGGCGTGATCCCTCTGGATAAAGCCGCAAAAGGTAGAGACGGATTGGTGTTCAAATTCACACAATCCAGTGAAGATAAAGCCTCAAGTTATGAGAAACATTGTCGTGGTTGCGGCAGGAATGTCCCATCAGACTCGAAGTTCTGCCCATTCTGCGGTGAGGAGCCCCAGCTGCGTCCCGTGCCTGAAGCGAGATACTGCAGGCTATGTGGGGCTCACCTCAAATACGGTGGAAAGTTCTGTCCTGAGTGTGGCCAAGAGATCGGGGTGGTCTCAACACCCCTGATATACTACTCTGAGTGATGTTGGCTCCGCTCCAACCTTGCGTCCACCCTGACCTTCCAAGTTCCAGGGCTGTACTGTGAGACCTTGACGTGGTCCAAGAACTCGACCTCCCTGTGCGAGTTTATTGCAGCTTGAGTTATCAATTGTTCCGCCTCTGAGTAAAGGTCCTCCTGGGGGGCCCAGTGATAGAAGTGGAGGACCCCGACATCCTTGAGCACCGGTATGGCGACATCTAGGTATCTGTACGCGCCTTTAGGTAGGGGCATCAGGACCCTGTCGTATAACCTCCCCAGACTGGGACAGACAGTCCTGACGTCCCCCTGGAAAGCCCCTATTTTCCCTGAGACCCTGTTGAGATGGATGTT
>JASFTK010000029.1:0-14201 GCA_050053595.1 Candidatus Bathyarchaeota archaeon
ATGAACGGCACCTACAACGTCCTGGAAGTGGCCAGAGAGTATGGTATGGTGAGGGTATTCTGCCCCAGCTCAATAGCGGCTTTCGGTCCTGAGACACCTCAACACGACACCCCCCAGGAGACTGTTCTCAAGCCCCGGACCATGTATGGTTTGACAAAGGTGGCAGGGGAGCTCCTCTGCAACTACTACATTGAAAAGTTCGGTCTTGACGTCAGGGGGGTAAGATATCCCGGGATAATCAGCAATAAGACCCTCCCTGGCGGGGGGACCACGGACTATGCTGTCGAGATATTCTACGAGGCTATAAAGAATGGGAGGTACACCTGTTTCCTCGGAGCCGACTCCACGCTCCCAATGATGTACATGCCTGACTGCATCAAGGCGACCGTCGACCTGATGGACGCTGACCTATCGAGGCTTGAACACCACGCTGACTTCAACCTGTCCGCCATAAGTTTCTCCCCAGAGGAGCTGGCCGCTGAGATAAAGAAGCACATACCGGGGTTCACCATAGAATATAAGCCGGATCAAAGACAGGCGATAGCGGACTCCTGGCCCAAGACTATAGATGATAGCGCCGCTAGGAGGGAGTGGGACTGGGAGCCTGGTTACGACCTCGAAGCAATGACCGAGGATATGCTTGACACTCTGAAAGCAAGATATGACAAGGGAGAATTTTAAACCCTCATAATCTTAGATCTTGAGCAATCTTCTAGGGTAAAATTAATATTCAGAAATATTCTGAATATTCTTATAATGTCTGAGCCCTCAGAACAAACATCAGGCCGGGTAAATCTGGATATGGATAAGCTTGACACTGTCTTTGAATCTGAGTTGAGGTCTCTCATGAGTAGGAACGCAAGGGAGATCTTCAGGGTCTTCATAGATCACCCAGATGTCAGAGTTCTCACAACCCTCGATCTGCAGCAGAAGCTCAAGCCCAGACATATCCGCCTCAAGAAGAAGGAGATCAACGCATGGCTCAACAACCTCCAGGAGGCTGGGCTCATCTCCAAGGGAAGGGCGAGAGGTAAACCCACTACAATAGACTACTCAGGGAAATACACTTACGATCTATGGGGACTCAACCAAAGAGGTAGGGATTTAGTGAGGAAACTTGCGAACTTCCTGTCCCCCAAGACTAGTCTAGAAGGTGGGGAAAACGTTGGGGAAACCCGTGGTGCAGACATCTCCAGTGGAAAGATGGGTCTGTCTCATGATCCCGACTATCTCAAATTATCTATTCTGAGGGCGGTCTCTGAGAATCAGGGTGCTATTACTCTGGAATCAATCCGGGACAAGCTGGCTCCACCGCAATCGTTGTTGGAGGAGGAGGTCTTTATGAGCGAGGAACAGGGATATCTCAAGGTTGTGGAAACCAGATCAGGTAGCCTGAAGACCAAGATATTAGGGCTGCTAGGTATACCCTATAATGATGAGAAGAGGTACGAGATCACAGAGTTGGGGAGAACTGTGGCTGAGAGATTACAGGGAGATCCAACACCAGCTTAGCTGAGTCATCTTATTCTATTGTTTGATGAGGGAATCCCCACTTTTCCCGCTGAAAAGTAGTGTTTTTTATTATGGACAATATTTTTGTCCATCATTTCAGGAGGGTATTTTATCCTCGGATTTTTAAGTGGGAATACACGTAAATACACACATAAAAAATCGTTCATATTTACACTTTCTTGATAAATTAGGGGGGTGATCATTGAGGCCTTATAGTATATGTACCTTCGAACTTTTGGACACAAATCCTGTCCAAATGGTTTTTCTTACTTAAAGGGTTAGATCCCCCCCGGTTCAATATACTTTCCTTGCGATTGAGTTGGATTCCCTCTGGTAAGGATAACTTTGTTTAATAGAGTCAAACTAATCTTAATATAAGGACGCTCGAGTTAAAGATGTATCTCATTACTGGTGGGAATTCTTGGGTAGTATTAAAAAAACTAAAAGCCTATGCCCTGAGTGTCTGCGTGTTTTAAGTGCATCAATTTTCGATAACGACGGGAAGGTGTATATGAGGAAGACCTGCCCAGAGCACGGGGAGTTTACGGAGCTCGTCTGGAGTGATTCAGATCAGTACAAGCGGGCAGCGAGGTTCGATTACCTAGGGACAAAGCTCGATAATACGCAGACTAAAGTGGATAAGGGTTGCCCGTACGACTGTGGTATCTGTCCTGATCATAAGTCTCATACCGTCCTCGCCATCATAGACGTCACCAACAGGTGCAACTTGAGGTGTCCCATCTGCTTCGCTCACGCTGGAGCAATGGGATATCTATACGAACCCTCTAAGGACGAGATCCGCTCAGCCCTCAAGAACCTGAGGTCTAACACCCCTATACCCCCTCCCGCAATCCAGTTCAGTGGGGGGGAACCGACGGTCAGGGATGACCTCCCTGAGTTGGTGGATATGGCTATAGATCTGGGTTTCATCCACGTGGAGATCAACTCCAATGGTGTCAGGATGGCTGAGAGCATCGATTACTGCCGGGAGCTGAAGGACGTCGGCGTCAGCACCATATATCTTCAGTTCGACGGGGTCACCCCTGAGCCCTACAGATTTGCCCGAGGAGTCGACCTCCTGCCGATAAAGATGAAAGCCCTCAGGAATCTCAAGGAAGCTGGATTCAGAAGCATAGTATTGGTTCCAGTACTGGTCAAGGGTGTGAATGACGATCAGGTCGGAGATATCATCCAGTTCGGTATGGATCATCATGAGATCGTGAGAGCGGTTAATTTCCAACCCGTCTCCTTCACGGGAAGGATCTCCAAGAAAGAACGGGATAATATGCGTATCACCATCCCAGATCTCATGAGACTTGTTGAGGAACAGACGAAGGGGTTGATTAAGGAATCGGATTGGTTCCCTGTGCCGACAGCAAACCCTTTCACCAAGCTCATCGGGAGTCTGAAGGGTATGAAGTATGTAGACTTCAATGCCCACCCCCACTGCGGGATGGCTACATATCTCATCGTAGAGGAGGGAAAATCTAAACCCATCACGGACTATATGGATATCAACAAATTCATCGATTCTGTAGTGGCCATGAACCAGACAATTGAGAAGGGTCACAAGACCAGAGCCAAGATAGAGATGGCCACAAACGCCGTCAGGAACATCGATCTAGGTCTATTCAGAAAATACATCATACCGATCATCCGGTCCGGGGATTATAAGAGTCTCAGCGAACTCCACCACAAGATGATCATGGTAGGCGCTATGCATTTCATGGACCCATACAATTTTGACATGGAGCGTTCTTCAAGGTGTGTGATCCACTATGCTATCCCTGATGGCAGGATCATACCCTTTTGCACCATGAACACCCTCCACCGCCCGTCTGTCGAGGAAGAGTTCGCCAAACCACTAGACCCCTCTGATTTAACCCCCATGGCTGACATCAAGGCTATCTTGGAGGACAAGTGAGAGGAAGAAAACCACGAGACCCAAGTTTCGTGATCTAAAACCTCTGTTTCTGCATACTTCAGGTGGTCCAGGGGAAAAATGTATACAGGGGTAGCAAAAATGATTGTTGACGATATATTTTAACCTCAAAAGGGGTAGTCTAAAAGCATGAGAAAATGAACTCCGAATCCAGCGGAGAATCGACTATCCCCTCAAAGCATATGAAAAAGCGCAATGAAGCAGAAAAAGAATGGGATCTTCTAGAGTCTGAGCCGATCCTTCACGGCGATGGAGATGGGTATGCCGATCACCCCTGCTACGGCCATCTGAACAAAGTTGAAGGGCGCTTCGGCAAGGGCTGCCCCCAGCCCATACATGAAGACCTGGACAACGAAATACCCAAGGACCATAACCAAGGCTCCAAAGAACCAAGCGAATATAGTCTTACCTAAGGTCCTGTTCTGGGGATCTCCAGCAAGACTTCCGGCAATGTAACCTTCAGCTCCCTTGATGACGGTGGTGAAAATCACCCAGTTGTACCAACCCCCGAGAAGGTCTGCGAGGCCCGAACCAAGGCCACCAGCGAGGGCTCCAATGACGGGACCGAAGATGAGAGCGGTACTCATCACTATTGCATCGCCGAAGTTGAAATATCCAGAGGTCGCTGGGATGGGAAAAGTGAAGATCATGGTAGCAACAGTAGCGAGAGCTCCCATGACACCTATCGCAGCGATCTCCCTCGAACCGAATCTGAGCCTCTCAACCATCTTGGACACGATATTATAGTTGTAACTAATGTATATAAAAATATTGTAGTTACAACTATAATATAATATGAGAGCCTACGAAAAAAACAGACAGATATCTCCGAGGCTAGCGCACACCCGACATATGTCCCAATCCTGGGGGTACGTGTAGGATCATAGGTCTTAACCGATGGCTCAGAGGAGGACTTGGAGTTCATCGAGGGCCTCAAGGACCCTCCTACCCTTCTCAGTGACTCTCAGATACCTCCTCTTCCCCTCGACATGAGAGGTCAGCAGCCCCCGTCCCTCAAGGTCCGAGAGGTGCTGATAGACCGCGCCTAAAGTCATCTCCTTCCCCAGAGATTTCCAGATGGCATATCCATAACTCTCTTCCCGGGTTATCAGTCGGAGGATCCTCTCCTTGGTCGCTAACCTCCGGGTGAGCCCTGGAGATTTCCGCCTGTGGTTGAGGCTCTTGATGATGTCATTGGTCTTGAGGCCACTGCTCGTCACGATGCTAACAACGGAGTCCTGGGAGTCCAGAGTACCATCATTGAGTAAGACCGGGAGACAGGCAACCGATGCCGCACTTGCGGGCTCAGCGAATATCCCCTCATGTCTGGCTATTTCCTTCCCAAACTCAACCATCGAATCGTCGGTAACCGTGACTGTCAGGCCCCCGGACTCCTTCAGGGCCTTGAGGGCAGCATCACCATAAAGCGGCTCAGTAACCCGTATTGCTGTGGCCACAGTCTCCCCAGGCCTGGGTTCAGAGAGCTCGTCCCTCTTTTCTTGGAATGCTGTTGCTATGGGGGAGCAACCCTCAGCCTGGACCCCGATGAGGCGGGGTGTCTCGTCGATGGCTCCTGAGATCTCTAGCTCCTTGAAACCCTTCCAGATGGAGTGAAGGGTGACGCCACTCCCCATAGCCACCGCGACCCAGTCAGGCACCCCGGCTTGCTCATTGATCTCGTACGCGATGGTCTTCATAGCTTCAACAGAGAGGGGATTCAGCTCGGTTGTCGCCTGATAGACACCGGTCTCCTCAGCAATCTCCAATGCCTTTTCAAGCGCCGCCTCTATTGCGCCCCCTGCCTCCTCAACGCGGGCGTCATAGGCGATCATCTGAGCGAGCTTCCCCAGGTCAAGATTCTCAGGCACTATGAGCCTGCATGAGATATCCTCCTTGGCCGAATAGGCTGCGAGGGAAGCCCCGTGATTCCCGTTGGTAGCGCAGACCAAAGAGTCGAAACCCTTCCCAACTGCATCTGAGACTATCAGGGCAGCAGAGCGGTCCTTGAAAGAGCTGGTGGGGTTCCTAGTCTCATCCTTCAGCGCCAGATTCCCGAAACCAATGTGCTCTCCAAGCCTCTCTGCCCTCCAATAAGGGGTCCCCCCCTCCCCCAGGCTCACGGGCTTCTCGACCCGGGGTATCACGGGACGGTACCGCCAGAAGGTCATAGGCCCTCTGAACTCTAAACCTCTGAGATATCCGGGGTCAAAGACGTACTCGTAATAACCCCCGCACTCGGGGCACTGATAGCCGAGTGCACCTTCCTGGGCCTCCACACTGCAACGGCTGCATCCCAAGGTGTACTGAGGTCTCATCGGTTTATTACTCCCCTTGCGATAATGTTAATCATTCGCTCCATGCACCAGTCTTTTATTCGGTCCCTCCCACCAGAACCCACTGGAGAGATACCTGACATGAGGTTGGCAGATCTACGCCCCGGGATGGAACATATTGACCTCGTCGTGGAGCTGATAGAGCTCCGGGAGCCCAGGGAGGTAGAGACCAACTACGGGGTGACCCACACCCTTGTTGAGGGTACCGTAGACGACGGCTCGGATCAGATGGGCTTTACCGTCTGGAACGAAAAGATTGAACTCCTTGAGGGTATCGAGGTCGGGGACAGATTGGCGCTGGAAGATTGCTTCATAACATCCTTCAAAGGGGACCTTAGCGTAAATGTGGGGAGAGACTCAGACATTAAGAAGACTGGATGAGAAACGCGGGCCTCCCCTCTGATCCCAGCCCACGGCAACCCTTTTGAAACTCCTCCCTTCACGTGGTATTGATGGCTGAGATGAGGATCAGGTTAGTGGTGCCGATAACGGGGTTGAGCGGTAGCGCCATCCAGGAGCGCCTTGACTATCTCAATGGGGTCGCAGACCCGGGTACCGTTGTGGATGCGGTACAGGTGGAGGTAGGTCCACCCGCCATAGAGTCGAAGGTCGACGAGGTCAGGGCCGGCCCTGAGGTCCTGCGCCTTGTTAAGGGTGCCGAGGAGGACGGCTGCGACGCTGCTATCATCTGGTGTGGCAGTGACCCATCCTTGGAGGCTTCCCGTCAGGTGGTGGATATCCCCGTGATTGGGCCGGGGGAGGCGATGAGAGCGATATCCACCATGCTGGGCAGGGAGCCGGTCAGGATCGTCCCTGATATCCCTGTGCTGGAGATGAGAGTGGACTTGGGGGAGACAGTCGAGGCTATACGTTCAGAGGTCTTGGAAAGGATAGGGGAGGGGGATGGTGATGTCTTCCTCCTTGGTTGCTTGGCTCTATGGGGGTTGGGGTCTAGATTGAGGGACGAGATCGGCGTCCCTATACTGGATGGCGCTGAGGCATCCCTCAAGATGGCGGAACTCTGCGTAAGACTGGGTCTGAGGCATAGTAGGGTGGCTTATCCGAGATTCCCTCCAGAACACCGCTCTGGCTGAGCGGTCTTGATTGATGCTGGGTCAGCCTTTCTCAGGGATGCTGGGGTTTTGTTGGGTCAAGACAGATGTAGGAGATGTTGTTGCCCCTGATGAAGATGTCACCATAATTGGCCACCAGTCCGTTTTCATCGTACTCTTTGGCTTCCTTGAGCAGTAGGTTCATGTAGCCGTCAGCCTTCACCATCCTTCCCCAGTACTCCCCCCGGTTCTTCAGCTTGATGGTAACATTGTTACCCACCGATTTTATCAGTATATTCAAAGGCTTCTTCCTAGGCTCCACATTATACACCCTAGATCAGGTCAACTATTAGCCCCTCAATTATGTATAAAAGGGTTCTGAAGTTTTTTTGATTAAGACACGAACGCTGTTCAGACTGTGGCAATGGCGATCCAATCCCTTGTATCTTTCTCTTCGATAAGGGAATGATTGTCAAAGTTTGATTGGGCGAGGACTGACTCGAAGTGTGTCCGGGTGAAGGATTTCTTGAGGGCTGTGATGGCCACCCGGGACTCCTCAGTGCTGACTCTCCTTATCTCTTTCAATACCTGTATGGGATCAGGGGTGTTCTGGAGCAGTGTGACAGCGTAAGATAGGTGGAATGTGGAGTCCCTGAAAGGCAGTGTCTCTGCGTCTCCCCTCACCAGATTCGATGCCGGTTTATCCTTCAACCTCTCCCGGGCGGTTGTGAGGAGGGCCTCTGAGATATCGAGGCCCACGGTGGGGGGATCAAGGCGCTGGAGTAGGAGGCCTGTACCGCAGCCAAGGTCTAAGACGGACCCGGTTGGGCGGGTTCCCATATGACGTTGAATGATGTCGTATTTCTCCTGCTGCTCCTCGGAATACCTGAGATCGTATATCCTCCCTCCCATGAGGTTGTAGTCCTCAACCACCTTGAGTTTCTCTGATGTCGGCATCACATAATCTTGCCAAGGCTGGTTTTTTATCCTTTATTGTCCCCGAATGTTGGGACAAAAAGGGGCTTCGCTCCCGGGGAATCTCTGTCCGCTATGAAGATCCCCCTTTATGGACATAATTCTTGCACATAGTCATATGAGTCCATGAGTCATGGATTACTGCCCATTCTCCGTCAATGAGTTATGTAAGGTCCATTGGAGTTAGAGAAAGCGCTGAGAACGCCCATATGGCCAATAAATATGTCTCAAAGTTCGAAGGTATATTATCTATAAGGCCTAGTTAATACGTCCCAAGCGATGCTGTTTCTATGTTAAAAATCACTGGAAAACGCGCGTACATTACAGTTTATACACTCAATGGAGAGCGTTAATAAAAAGGGGGGTCTTTAGAAGGGCTAATTTTTTTGTCCATATATTTGAAGGCGGTGTTGGGTTAATGGCCGAAAGATAATCAGAGGGTATCTGGTTCGCTTATTCAAACATGGAAGAATTTCCCCTTTAGACATATTTTATGTCCATGTATGGTAGATTGTCTTTCGCAGTGGAAAGTGGGTCTCTGAGAGATGGGCTCCCTGGGCTTTGGTTGAGTGGGTTCTCAACCCTACTTTTTTGGGGGTTGGATGGCTGACACCTTTATCATATATTATCTCTTAACTCCACGGGAAAGTCTTTTACCGGGTCCGGTGGACCTCAACCGTATGTGTGTGGTGGCCATGGAGGATCGACATAATGTTAGCCGTTGAGGGAAGTCTGAGGAGGAGGAGTTCTGAGGTCTTTGACGGTCTTGATAGGACTGTCAACCGTAGCTTGATGAAGGGGGTGGGTCTCATTGATGGGGACCTTGAGAAGCCTCTGGTGGCAATCGCCAACTCTTGGAATGAGATAGTGCCAGGGCACATCCACCTTGATGGACTGGCTACCCAGGTGAAGAGGGGCGTCGTGGAGGCTGGGGGGACCCCTTTGGAGTTCAACACTATCGGGGTCTGCGATGGTATTGTGATGGGCCATGAGGGGATGAGGATGAGCCTGCCTAGCCGGGAGCTTATAGCCGACTCTTTGGAGGTGATGGTCGGATCTCATGGTTTTGATGCCATGGTCTGCCTCACCACTTGTGATAAGATCACCCCGGGGATGATGATGGCTGCTGTCAGGTTGGATATCCCGACGATATTCGTTTTGGGGGGGCCGATGGAGCCGGGGTGTCCCAAGTGGGGTAGGTTTGAGGGTGAGACGATCACCGTGCAGGAGATGTTCATGGTCCCATCCTTGGTGAGATCAGGGGAGATCTCGGAGGAGGAGGCGAGGTACCTGGAGGATATCTGCTGCACGGGACCGGGGGCCTGTGGGGGGATGTTCACAGCCAACTCGATGCAGTGTCTCTTCGAGGCCATAGGGATGACCTTCCCCTATATGGCCACAGCGCCATCCACTGGCGCCCATAGGGCGAGGTTGGCTTACGAGTCCGGTAGGAGGATCGTTGGGCTGATAAGGGAGGGGTTGACTCCGGGTGACATCCTCACCGATGAGGGTTTCAAGAACGCCATCGCCGTCGACATGGCTCTAGGAGGGTCGACGAACACGGTCCTCCATCTCACCGCCATCGCCCATGAGGCGGGTATCGATCTCGACTTAGAGCTTTTCGACAGCATCAGTATGGATACGCCGCATCTGTGCAATATGGCCCCAGCTGGACCGTTCAAGGTCACTGACCTCCATGACGCGGGTGGTATCCCAGCTGTGGTCAAGGCACTAGGTAACCGGATAAATGTAGGAGTCCCCACTGTCGCGGGGGTCCTCTCTGAGCGGTTGGAGGAGGCGACGGTCATCGATGCGGAGGTTATCCGGCCTGTTGATAACCCCGTTCATTCTGAAGGGGGTATTGCAGTCCTGAGGGGAAGTCTGGCTCCCAATACTGCGGTCTCGAAGGTGGCGGCGATGAGCCCCAAGATGTTGGAGTTCGAGGGGAAGGCCAAGGTTTTCAACAGGGAGGAGGACGCCGTCGAGGCCATCCACAATGGGGAGGTTGGGCCAGGGAACGTCATCATCGTCAGATATGAGGGCCCCAGGGGAGGCCCGGGGATGAGGGAGATGCTCACTGCTACCAGCGCTATCGTGGGCTACGGTCTTGAGGAGAGTGTGGCCCTCCTCACCGACGGCCGGTTCTCAGGTGCCACGCGGGGCCCCTGCATCGGTCACATCTCCCCTGAGGCCTCAGCCGGCGGTCCCATAGGGCTTGTGGAGGATGGGGATAGGATAGTTATCGACATCCCTCGTAGGAGGATAGACCTTGATGTCCCCCCTGAGGAGCTTGAGAGGAGGAGAGAGGCTTGGGAGCCCTTAGAGCCCAGGGTGAAAAAGGGCTACTTGGTCCGCTACGCCTCGATGGTCTCCTCAGCTGACAAGGGGGCCGTCTTCCTTTAACGGGATGGCGCCATCGCGGTGAGCTTGTAGGAGAGACGATATCCCCTCAAAGGAGGTTATCTGTTGGAGGAGTTGAAGGGTCGCGGTATGTGGGGGGTGTTTGTCCTCTGCGTCGCGATATTCTTCACTGACGCCTCCAACAGCTCCACCATCCCCACTTTCCCTTTCTTCGCGGATGGCCTCGGGGCTTCGGTCTCTGTTATCGGTTTACTGGCCTCAGTCTCGGGGATCTCGACGACTTTATTGTCGATCCCTCTGGGGGTATTGTCAGACAGGGTTGGTAGGAGGGGGATCATGTTCCTGGGTGTGGGCTGTTTCGTCTTGGGTCCAATTATGTTCACCTTGGCTTCCGATCCTCTCCACCTCGTCCCGGCGAGGGCGGTGTTGGGGATTGCACAGGCAGCGACTTTCTCCATCGGTTTCGTCTACGTCTCAGAGATCACTCCTATGGGGCGGAGAAGTCTGGCCTAGGGGCTTTATCTCACCTCCATGGGGCTCGGGTTCACCTTGGGACCGTTAGTGGGGGGTATGACGGCTAAGATCTGGGGCTTCTCAGCCAGCTTCTATCTGAGCAGCAGCTTCGCAGTCTGCGCCTTTCTCGCCCTGCTGCTCGCCCCTGATATAGATAGGAGTGAAAGCGTGTCTCAGCGTAGGGGGTTTTTCACGGGTTTCAGGGAGGTCCTGTCGAGGCCAGTTATTATCGCTGCAGGTGTTGCCAACTTTTTCAACTCGATGCTTTACAGCGCTGTCATGGTTTATTTCCCAGTCTATGGGGCTTCCATAGGTCTTGATGAGTCCCAGGTGGGAGTGGGCTTAACTGTGAGGGGGATGGTCTCAACGGCTTCCAGGATCCCTTCCAGTGCAGCTGTTTCCAGGGTTGGGGCGTTGAAGTTGATGACCTTTGGGATAGGGGTCTCTGCGTTGACTGTTATGGTGTTCCCGAGTTTCGAGAGCCTGTTGATCCTGAGTTCGATCCTGGGGGTGCAGGGGATCGCCTATGGGGTTTACCTCACGTCGGGGAACGTTTATGTGACTGAGGAAGCGCCGCCTGGGTTGAGTGGGGCGGCCATCGGGGTTTTCTCCACCTTCTCCAACCTGAGCGGCATCATCAGCCCCTTGATCCTTGGAGCTGCATCTGAGGTCATAGGACTGAGGGCGTCGTTGAGAGTAGCGGCGGGGATCGCCCTCCTAGGCATGCTCTCGACACTGGTTTTTACGCCCAAAAAGGGTAGTCCTAGAACGTCTTAAAATGTCCGAGGGACGAGTATTCACCGGATTCCAATCATGGATTTCAAGTGTGGAGAAGATTTTGCGCTCAAACTGGACGCCGAGGACAGCCTAGCAAGCTTCAGAGATAGGTTTTACCTAATCCCGGGTAAGATCTATATGGACGGTAACTCCTTGGGGCTCCTCTCCAAGGACGCTGAGGCGAGCCTTTATGGTATACTGGACGAGTGGAGGACCCTCGGCATCGGGGGCTGGAGTGGCGGGAGGACCCCCTGGATCACCTACGCTGAGAGGCTTGGGGATCTTGAGGCTGGTCTAGTCGGGGCGGAACCCGAGGAGGTAGTGGTCTGCGGGGGGACAACCATCAACCTCCACGCTTTGGTATCAACCTTCTACCAACCACAAGGTAATAGGAGGAAGATACTGGCGGATGAACTCAACTTCCCCAGTGACATTTACGCCCTTGCAGCCCAGATCAGGCTGAGGGGAGGAGATCCCGACGAGGACCTCACTCTCGTTGAGAGCCGGGATGGGCGTACTATCGAGGAGGTCGATATCATAGACGCCATGACTGACGATGTAGCACTGATCCTGCTACCGAGCGTATATTACCGGAGTGGCCAGCTCCTGGACATGGATTTGCTCACAAGTGAGGCATTGGACCGGGACATCCCCATCGGCTTCGATTGCAGCCACTCCGTCGGCGTCGTCCCTCACCGGTTCGATGAATGGGGTGTCGATTTCGCATTCTGGTGCAACTATAAATACATGAATGGCGGGCCAGGGGCGACTGGCAGTATCTATGTCAACAAGAGGCATTTCGGCGTGACGCCTGGGCTGGCAGGATGGTTCGGGAACGACAGGAAGACGATGTTCGACATGGCACTCGAGTTCGATCCTGCCGGGGACGCAAGTGCCTGGCAGATTGGGACCACGACGATGCTGAGCACTGCCCCTTTGGAGGGGGCGATAAGGATGATAAACGAGGCGGGCATTGAGGAGATCAGGAGGAAATCGACTAGGATAACCTCCTACCTGATGTTCCTGATCGACGAGATGCTCAGCGAGCCGCCTTATGGGTTCACCATCGGTACCCCGAGGGAGCCTGGGAGGAGGGGTGGCCATGTCGGTGTTGAGCACGAGGACGCGTGGAGGGTGAATGAGGCCCTCAAAGCACGGGGTGTCATCCCTGATTTCAGGCCTCCCAATGTGGTCCGGCTGGCCCCGATACCCCTGTACACCAGTTACTGGGATGTCTGGACGGTTGTCCAGCATCTGAAAGCCATCATCGACAACGGCGAGTACGAAAAATTCTCCCAAGAGAGGAGCACAGTCACATAGAGCGATTGTTCCCCAGCCCTTTAAATATCCCCGATAAGCCCGTCTAGGATCTCAAGGACCTCCCTAAGCACCACATCTTTCGGCTGGGTGGCGTCCACCTCATACAGTGGGACCTCGGGCTCCAGGATGGTGAAGAAAGCCTTGTAGAAGCGGTCGCAGTCCCTGAGGACCTGGACGCTCTCCGTCCTGAGCTCCTCCCTCATCTCCTCCCTGGAGTCCTGCCGCCTCACAGACTCAGAGACAGGGATCCTGAAGAATATGTAAGCATCGGGCTTCACCAGGGTCCCCACCGCCTTGTTCACTATGTAACTGGGGAAATGCATGAAGAGGCTGGGGTTGTCACTAGCGACAAAATTCGCGAAGCCGAAGGCGAGGCTGCTGGCGTAGTTCCGGTCCATGATGACCGTCCTCCCCTCCTCTTTGAGCCTCAGAGCCTCGGTGCCACGGGTGTAATACTGGGTGAGGAACCAGGTCTCAGTCCCGATAGAAGCCCTATCAGCGACCTCGAACCCTTTAGACGCCGCCATCTCACTCACCTCAGGCATCACCACAACACCCCCCATCCTCCCCTCCACCTCCCGGGCGACTGTGGACTTACCACAACCCGGCAACCCCTCGAAGACGATTATGACACCCACCATTGAAACCCTCGTTAGACGTGATCAAAGATTATTAAAAGAGTTGATGATCGCCCAAGACCCTTAACCATGGGGTAAGCAGGTATCGAGCCCACGACAACCGTTTTTGTCCCAACATTTAGAGACAAAACCCCGTTTAAGCGGCCCCCCAGAGTACATACCCATCTCAATGCCCATGACCCGAAAAAGTACAATAATCTCAGCACTCGTCAAGATCAACCTCTCCACGCCGACGAACTGGATGCAACACCAGCCCCGCGATCCGCTACCACAGTCCAGGTATCAGCCTGTACCTGACCCTCTCAGAGTACCCCCGATAACCCTCCAGCTCCCTCATGAGCGTGTTGTCCTCCAGGGATGTCCTCAAAACCATCAAAACCACATAGAAAAGTGCCGGAGCAAAAGCCCAGGCAGAGCCCAGGATCAAGGGGACCGAGAGGGCCCAAAGGATCCCCGAGAGATAGCCGGGATGCCTCACAACCCCGTAGGGCCCCTCAGATACCACCCGGTGCCCCCGATCCCCCTGGATACGGACCGTCGGCTCGAAGAAGGGATTGACTACCATAGCCCAGTCCAGCAGTACAGAAGAGACCGCACACAGCCCAACACCCACAACCATAAACCCAACACCCAACCCCGACCACCTATACCTACCCACATCCAACCCGGCAACAGCAGGCACAGCTATGAGGACAGTCAGATTACTGGCCCGCATAAGCACCTCATCCCAGGACTTCGACCCCTCCCTCCTCACCCTCAACCTCTGAACAAGGAGACC
>JASFTK010000030.1:0-14134 GCA_050053595.1 Candidatus Bathyarchaeota archaeon
GCGATCCACCCGCTCTGACAGGGAGCGTAGACTCAAGCGGAAACGTTCAGTTCCATGGCCCCTCGCCCTATGGGAGCCCCGTAGCCGTATTCACAGGTCAGCTAAAGTCCGACGGGACCGGAGGGGGTACCTACAAGGATCAACAGGGGCTCGTCGGTAGGTGGAGTGTCACCCGTGTATCTGGACCGGGGGGATTCAGCATCAACCGGATATTATACTCATTCATCGACATGTTCTCTGATGTCGGTGAGAGGTTCGGGGTATCGAGCAGTACCGCTGCGGCCTTTGGCGTTGCGGCGGTGATTGTGCCCGTCGTATTCCTGTGGGCCATCATTTCCACGAGGAGCTCCATGAGGAGAAAGAAGGCTAGGGCTCCGAAGATAGTCTACCATCGAGAGGGGGAATACGAGGCCTCGCAACCCCCTCCCCCTTCAACCAACGTGTCCCAGGAATCTCCTCCCCCTATCAGTCCTCCTGGGGGTCCGAGCATCCTGGGGGTAGGCATCCATCAAGGCGCCCCCTCCCTTCCGTCAGCCCTCGACCTGCGCGCAACATGGGAAAACGACCAGGTAGAGCTGATATGGGATCGTCCGTTGTTCGACGAGAACAGGTATCGGTTGGATGGGTATGTCGTCTCTAAGATGCAGTACGGACCGAGAGGGACGGCCCCGGAGAAGGTTCAGTTGGCCGGTCTCTCCTCCCAGGAAACGGAGTGGAGGAGCCCCTTCACCCAGACATACAGGTGGAACACTGGCGGGGATATCGAAAGTTTCGTCGTGGACGCCATCCTGCGCCAAGTCTCAAGCACGGGGCAAGAAGGGATCACACGTATAGGTGGCATCGTCTACGTCCCACCGTAATCCCGTCCCTAAATTTGCTGAAAAAGAAAATCGAGTTAGAGGCGCTCCTTAACAACTGAACCAATTGTAGCTATATAACTCATCCAATGCCAACAAAAAACCCTAAGAACGCTCTATTGTAGTCGTAACAATCCTCCATTAAAACCTATAAGCCCCATATGCCACCAAGAGAATGAGGCGATAGAGATGCCCTACATAAAGATGGAGGACCGCCCTAAATATGAAGAGAGCCTCAATGAACTCATTGAGACCCTCAAGGAACAATCTGTAGACCACATCGACGGGGAACTCAACTATATCATAACCCGCATACTCAAAGAGGTCTACCCCCTCAGATACTTCAACCTCAACAGAGCCATAGGTGTCCTAGAATGCTGTAAACTCGAGTTCTACCGCAGGGTTGCAGCCCCCTACGAAGACACCAAGATAGAACTAAACGGCGACGTCTGACCCCTACCCCTTATTTTATCTAAACTTAGAAGACTTAAACCCAGAAAATTCGTTACCTATATCTCCTACTTCAACACCGATACCATGAAAACAATGGCAACGGAAACCAGAATCATCGTCTGCGTGGGCTCCCCAGGTAATGGTAGAGACGAGATACTCCAAGAAATGCGGGAGATGGTGGGCTTCCACTACCACCACCTCTTCGAGTACATAGTCGAGGAGGCAAGACTCGATGGCACCAATCTCACTAAACTCAACATACTAGACTTCTACGACAGTTCCCCAGAGAAGATGAACCAGTATCACGAGATGTCTGTCAAGAAGATCGTACAGGAGATCAAGGAAACCCCTGGCACCCACGTTGTGAGTACCCCTCTCCACTTCGAATGGAAGGGCAACAGGTTCCAGGGTCTCCACGATAACGAGATCCAACCTCTAGACCCTGACATATTCGTGGTCATCTTTGACGACATCCTCAGGGTCCGAGAACGGTTAAGCCAGGACATCCAGTGGCAAGACCATAGGTTCACCCTGGGGGAGATAGCTAACTGGCGCAGAGAGGAGATCAGGCTCACCTATGAATTCGCTAACCTGTTCACACCCAAACGGGAAGTCCAGCTGGTTGCCTTTGAGAACGGCCCCGAATTCCTTAAGGATGTTATCTGGAGCAGAGGCAGAGAGAAGGTATACCTCAGCCACCCCATCACAGGTGAGGGCGAGGATTTCCTCAATAACATCTACCAGTTCGGCCAAACCCTCTCCGAGTATTACATCGTCTTCGACCCCTACATGATCAAGGACTGGAACACCGTTGAGGCTTGGAGGCGGGTAGTCAACGCCGCTATCGAGGCGGGAGACCCTCGTCCCACCAAACTAAAATTCTCCATGACTTACAAAGCTGGGAAAATAGAACAGGAGATCGACGCTGTGGAACTGGAGGCGGGGATCAAGAACCTCCGGTTCCAGATCATCGACACCGATTACAAGCTCATCGAGAACAGCGCCATAGTCGTGGTCTACCACCCTCGGGCCAGTATAAGCGCAGGCGTCATGTGTGAGATGGTTTACGCCAAGTCTCTTGGAAAGCTGGTCTATGTCTACTACCCCTACGAACCCAGCCCTTTCTTCGAGTGGTACGCCACCCGGATCTTCACAGATGAGGATGAGCTGAGGGAGTTCCTCATAAAGGAGTCCAAGGTCACCGGCCAGACCCCCCTGGACATCTACTCAGGGGAACCCAGAGAGTAGCCAGACACAGACAATGGAGGAGGAGACTACCTCCGCCTCAATAGGGCTAAGACGGCGACACCCATCAAGAGCCCTATGATAACCGAGATGTAGGGTATAGGTATACCTCCCCTCGGTTCCTCAGGTTCGGGTTCAGACTCAGGCTCCGTCTCAGTTTCCGGTTCTGGTTCCGGTTCCTCGACCACAACTTCCTCGTACTCTGCATCCAGATCTGTATCCGACGACAGATCGACGACCCTCTCAGAGTCCGTCTCGCCATCTGACCAACCCATGAAGGTGTGGTTCACGCCATCAATCTCCACTGTCTCGGGGACCCCTACCATATAGTTGTCCTCCTCAAGGGACTCTGAGTATGGGGTCCTATAGGTCTCTCCCTCAACCGTTAGGGGGATCCCTGAGAATGGGGACGATGTCACTGTTAAGGTATAGTGGACTGGCTCAGGGGCCTGCACTGAGAACTCAGCTTGGGCTGTCTGGCTGTTGCCACTGAAGTCCAAGGCCTCTGCCCTGATTAGGAGGGTTGTGGCTCCGGTCACGTTTGCTACTATAAAGTTGAACGATGCTTCTGGAATGTTAATGGTGTATCTGTCCTTGTTCACAGTGGGCTGGATGGATGTGTCCACCGCGGTCCAGGTTGAGCCGTCATCCAATGAATAGGAGGCTGTGACGGATTTGACACCCCAATTCGTATCACTGACATCAAGTTTGATGGGAACCGGTGTCCCCTGTTGATAATCGCTTGGGAACCAGATCTCAATAGATGGTTTGATAGTATCCTGAGAGCCGGCTAAAGTAAGGCTCAAAGAATCCTCCGCTGGGACATCTACATGGACTACGAATAGATGTCCAGCATCCGTCTCGACCACCTCGATACTCTTCGGCTGACCGTTGTAGAACCGGTAGGAGCCCACCGGGTTCTCGTTGCTCACCAAGAACTCCAGTTTAGCACCGGTGAGTTGTACTTCAAGATCGTTCACGACCATTGCCGAGACAGCGGTCCCAGAACCATTGTTTGCCCCTGCATACCAGTAGGTCAGCTCCCCGGTGGGTATCGAGTTAGGTGGATCGAAGAGCTGTCTCTGGGCGTAACCGTCAAGGGTGATATTCCCGTTAGAGCTGATCTGGATGAGCCTTGAGCAGTAGTTGAATGTGGGCGGTAAGCTGCCACCAGTTGTGCTTGTGGTGACGAAGTAGTGCTCATCGTTAAGGATATAGATGATGTCCCTATGGACGTGCCCTGCCAATATCAGCCTCACATCGTAAGTCTGGATCAGGCGGAGGAGCTCCTCAGCCAGGTCGATGTTATCCGCCCATGTGGAATATAGCACCTCTCTGAGACCTTCGATGTTAAACCAGTTTCCGCTTATCGCCCCTCCCCTGACACGCCCCTGATCATCTTCATACTCGCTGCTCAAGAGGGCGTGATGGAAACCGATGAACTTGACTTTATCTGGATGACTCTCCAATACCCTCTCGGCCCAAGCTAGTTGCTCAGGGAGCACATACCCCCCTCCGTGGGAGTCGAGGGCCATAAAGAGGATATCCCCGATGACCACGGTGTAGTTCCTGAGCCCACCATACTTCTGGTAGAGTTCAGAATCAGCTCCTGCATAATCGTGGTTTCCTGGTAACAGGAAGATCGGGACTCCAAGCCTCGCCGTTAAGTCTTGGAGATAAGTCCACGAAGAGGCTATAGTCTCCATATCCACGATATCCCCTGTGGTGATTATGAGATCAGGGTCCACTAGATTAGCTTCATAAATGTAGTCGGCGAAAATCTCAGCACCGTATGGTAGATGGATGTCTGAAATATGGGCTATCTGAAGGCTATCAGGCCATTCCTCTAAGGCCCATATACTCCTAGGCTGAACCAACTCAACTGCACCCCCGTCGTTATAGATCAGTTCAAGATCAAAGAGCCCTGGCCTAACCCCAGACGGGACCTCAAAGAAGACGGTCCAGAGACCCCCAGTGTTACTGCTGTTGAGGAAAGTCAATTCCCAAGATCCATACTTACTTGATATGCGACCTGTCCAACCTGAAGCATCAGATCCAGCCCGGACCTCCACTCTTAGGCCTCTCCCTAGAAGAACGGGCTCAGGGTTCGTGGGTAGAGGATATTCAACAGGATCGTTTATCTGGACAGCCCGAGAAGAGACAAAAGGAGTTCTGGCCAGAGTTAACGAGAGAACTATCAAACATATGATAATTCTTGAAATGCCTCGGGATCTTGTGTTAGTGGTCATCTTACATCATATCCCCAATTAATCTTCTTAAGGATAAAACGCTTGAAGACGTTTAAGATTTAAGAAAGAGGTGTAGCATTAGCCTCAAAAGTTGGATCTCTTGCGGTCAGAGGGGCAGTATGATGGTGTCTTCCCGGGGTATGTAAAATTCAAGTTGACCTCCCAAAGGGACTTTAACGTCTGGGGGGACGTCAACAAGTAGGGTGGACCCGCCTACGTTTATCTTAACCTCCTTGTAAGGTCCGATGAAAGAGACCCATTCGACGATCCCCTCCAAGGAGTTATGTGGTTCTGACGGCTCTTTCAGCTCAAAGCTCTCGGGCCTCATCACACATGCCACTCTGCCTCCATCCTCCACTCCTGGGGCGGGGGTCACACCATCTACAGTGATACCTTGCAGAACCGCCTTGGGGTTCTCCCCCGAAAGGTCTGCTATCCCCTCAAGTGGCGTTCCCCTTCCGATGAAGGTTGCGATGAATATGTCCATGGGGTTGCTGTAGATCTCTGAGGGGGTTCCTACCTGTCTGATAACGCCCTCGTTCTGGATGGCTATCCTGTCACTCACCGCCATGGCCTCCTCTTGGTCGTGGGTGACGTAGATGGTGGTGATCCCCAGTTCTTTCTGGAGTTCCTTGATCTCCTCTCTCATCTCCACCCTGAGCTTGGCGTCTAAGTTACTGAGAGGCTCGTCGAGCAGAAGAACAGAGGGGTTGATGACCATGACCCTTGCGAGGGCAACCCTCTGTTGCTGACCTCCACTGAGCTGAGAGGGGAATCTATCCCCCAACCCCTCAAGATGGACCAGCTCCAAGGCCTCCTGAACCCTATCCTCTATCTCTCCAGAGCTGACCTTCCTGACCTTTAGGCCGTAGGCGACATTCTCGAAGACCTTCATGTGCGGCCATAGGGCATAGTTCTGGAAGACCATCCCGGTGTTCCTCCTGAAGCTGGGAAGTTCAGTAACATCCTCGCCGTTGAAAAAGATCTGTCCCTCGTCCGGATATTCCAACCCAGCTATGATCCTCATGGTGGTAGTCTTACCGCAGCCGCTGGGACCCAGGAATGTGAAGAACTCACCGTCTTGGATCCCCAGGGTCACATCACCTGCGGCCACTACATCCCCGAATCGTTTGGTCACACCTCTCAGTTCAACTTCAACCATGCTTACACCCCTAGGAATGCCACCTTCTGCTTTAGTATATAGTTGGATATCGCCATCGCTGTGATCTGCACCGCCATTAAAAGGACACAGAGTGCTGCCCCGATGCTCACGGACCCCACCGCCGCCACTCCATAGACGATCTGGCTGATGAAGAAGGTGATGGGCATACGGTCCTCCCTCAGGGCGCCCAGAGTGACGCTGGTGCTCACTTCTGACATAGAATAGACAAAACTCAGTATGCTCCCCCCGATGATGTGCCCGATTATCAGAGGCAGGACGATCTTGAAGAAGGTGGTCGGCCTGTTCGCACCCAGATTCAAAGAGGACTCCTCAAGGCTCTTGTCGACCTGGGAGAGACCGGCGGATACGGACCGAGTTGTGAAGGGGAGTCTGCGGATGGAGTAAGCGAATATCAACAGGAGGGCGGGATCCACGATCGGGTCGATGATCGTCCCTCTGAAGAAATCGGACGAGAACAGGAAGAAATATCCCACCGCTAGGGCGACGCCGGGCACGGCTACGGGTATAGTGGCGAGGATATCGAGAACTGAGCGCCCTGGGATATCTCTTCTAGCGACGATATATGCGATGCTGGATCCCACCAAGACCATGATCAATACCGCTGCCCCTGCGTAGATGAGGCTGTTCATGATCGCCCGGGATACATCAGGGTTAGAGGTGAGAGTTGCCAGGTATTGCGTTGTTCCCTCAGTAGGTACTGGACCGCTAGTGGCCCAATTCGAGGTCGCCAGTAAGAGGGTTCCGATCTGGGGCATTGAAGCCAGTACGACCAAGAACCCGAGTGAGACGATGATCAACCCCCTCGTCAAGACCGAGGGGGTCCTGAGCCTGGGGCTCCACCGCCCGCCCTTGCTCAACATCGTATATCTTTTCTGGCTGACGTACAGCCGGACTCCGAGGAATCCCACGACCGCTAGGAACAAGATAATCACTGCGAGTGCAGCGATTTTAGGGGAGAAAGTACCTGTAAGGGCTTCAGCGAAACTGTTGAAGATCTGGAAAGAGACCAATTTTCTCGCGAGTGGATTCCCTCGAGCCCCTGAGAAACCGACCGGGGCACCCAAGTCCTCGAGACTGAATATGAATACAATAATCGCCCCAGCGGCCAGTCCGGGGCGGAAAAGGGGGAAAGTTATTGTCCTGAAGAGTCTGAATCCCTTTGCTCCCAGATTTTCCGCCATCTCCTCAACACTGGGGTCGATGTTGTTGAGTGATGCTAAGACATTCAAGAACACAATCGGGTAATAGGATAAGGTCTGGGCCAGGATCACGCCCACTAGGCCGTCGATATCGATTCTCCACGGCAGGAGGTTCAACGTATCGACGAGAAGGAAATTTATGAACCCACCCCTAGGGCTGAAAATTTTACCGATAACATAGGCGTTAACGAATGGCGTAGCTAACAATGGTATGAGGAGGAGCACCCGGAAAACCTCTTTCCCAGGGAATCTATAGCGACCCATAAGCATCGCCGTGATCACTCCGATAATCGAGCAGAACACGGTGACGCTGAAAGCGACTATTAGGGAATTGAGGAGGATCCCATGGTCATTACCCCAAAGGTACATGGTCCCCCGCCGTACTTCGAAGAGCATACCTCCTCGAGGCGCGATCGATATGAACTCGGGACTTGTGAGGATATCGATGAACCAGTGGAATGAGAAATTTCCCTGATAGAGGAAGGCTGCCCTGACCATAAGTACTAGGGGGATAACCAAGAAAACGATAAGGATTGAATATGCGATGAGCGACTGGATCGCGGTCATCGCGTCAAGCTCTCTTTTCAGATCCCTCACGATTTCTTTAGCGCCCATCGGCTGAGTTCCCCTTTACCCTCTACGAGGGGTAATTAGGGCGTTATAGATAACACTTGATCTTTCACTGAGTTATATCTAGTGACTGCGGTCTCTGACCAGGTATCCACTAATGTCTGTTTGAACTCTGGGTCTTCCATCAGCTTCTGGTTGATGGAGATAGCATATTCCTCGGTGAAAGTCACGGTTTCACCCGTATCTGGATCAGTAAACTCAAAGAGCAGAGGGTTGGACAACTCGTCTACCAGCGTATTGAACTCAGCAGAGGTTATATCTCCATCCAGCTTGGCTGTCGCGAGCTCGTACCATGCGTCCTGGAGTTGAGTCCATGGGCTCACGAGAGTGTAGTGGAAGAAGTTCATCATCGCGAACTCGTAGGAGCTCGCGATGTTATCACTGAACTCGATCTTGAGAGCGTCGATCGACTTATAGTACATCTCCTCGAGATCGGGTCTCTCTTGCCCCTTTTCGGTCTCGAAGACCTCTGTGTTGATTGGGAGTCGATTCACGGTGGGGTCGAGCCAAGGCTCCTGCCCTTCAGGTGAAAGGATCCAGGCGATGAAAGCCTGGGCTGCCTCGGGATTCTGAGAGGTGTTGATCAATGCAATGGGATCCGCATTAACGATTGTACCGTCTTCTGGGAAGATGTACTGGCATATATCAGGATTTTCAAGCTGCGCGGTGTAGCCGTAGAAGTCTATTGTGGTGCCCGCGCCGATGTCCCCTCTGATCGCCGCATCTCGCACGAGTTCAGAGCCATCATAGATTATGGAGTTCCCCCCTAGAAGGGTGAGTAGCTTCCATCCCTCCTCCCAGCCATAGGTCTGCAGGATGATCTCGAACATTCTTGTGTTAGACGTTGACCTCGTTGGGTCTGCCGTCCCGATTATTGGGAAGGGCAAGGTCACTGAGTAGGTCTCGTTGGCGAGGTCGATCCATTTGGTAGGTTGAGGTAATCCCTCCATTTCGAGTGTATGCGTGTTTATCGTGAATCCGAAGGACGAGATTGCCGCTCCGATCCAGTGGACATCGCCGTCGTCTATTCTCTTCGAGGGTGCTCCGCTTATCATGTCGGGTATCTGGTTGACATATATGCTGACATCTTCACTGACCAGCGGAGAGGTCAGTCCTTCCCTGTAGAGGATGTCGAACCAGACGGGCCCTCCTCCCCAGGCGAGATCGATTTTTCCATTTCTCTCGATTGTATCGATCCAGAGACTAGCGGTGACAGGGATCCACTTTATGTCGGCGAAATTATATTCCTCCCAATACTCAGTCTCTCTGAAGAGTAATTCGGCAGTTCTCGTGATGTCCGAGCCGTGCCTGGTTATCACGCTGAGAACTACCTCCGACGGCGGACTTGGTGGGATGGCGGTGAGGGTGAGATCTAAGGTGATGATCTCCTCTCCTGTATCGGATACCGTGGAAGTTTCGTCCTCATAGCCCTCCATGGACACGGTCACCGTATACGATCCTTGGTCTACCGTTAATTCCCAACCTCCATCTGCACTTGTGGTGGCGCTATGACCGTCAAGGGATACAGTGGCCCCGTTGATTGGTTCACCCGAGTCTACGTCGGTGACCGTTCCCCCGACTGTCACCTCTGCAGGGGGCTCGGGTTCTGGTTCGGTTTCCTCTCCCCCCTCAGTCTCCTCGCCGCTATCCGTCTCATCTACACCATCTGTCTCCTCTCCACCATCAGGCTCCCCGCTGTCCCCATCTGGGCCAGGTGGCGGGGTTTCAGGTTTCTGCATCGTCATGATATAAATAGCGCCTACAGCTATCAGCACTACAACAGCGATACCGATCAGAACCTTCCTGTCCAACTAATCTCCCTCAATCGATAGTGTTCAGAGTACTTTTTAACTTTGCCCGACCGGTCGGAGAAGTATTTTATAGCTCATCCGGGATAATGAAACGGAAGGGAGAAAATAAAATGAAGAAGAAATTCCTATCCGTTTTTCTGCTGGTAACACTAGCGCTATCCCTATATGCCGTCGCAGTCCCAGCCTTTGCCTCTGAACCGAAAGTAGTCGTCCACCTGAAAGGAGCTCTTGAACCCGACCTACAGCTGGAAGCAGCCATGAACAACATCTCCTGGGTAGAGTGGTCAGTGGTCTACGGTGAGATCACGGCGTCCGACCTGTCGGGGGCAGTGATGCTCATCATGGTCCAGGCTGATTCTTCCCTCGATTACGCTGACGCAGAGTTGAGCGCCGTCAAGTCATGGTTGGACGAGGGTGGAAAGACCGTATGGATCGCCGCTGACAGTGACTATGGAACAGACTCTCTACGGCAGGCAACCGCTAATTCGGCCTTGGAGTATTTCGGCAGCGTCCTGCGTATTGAACAGGCTTCAGTTGAGGACCCTGTGAGCAACGGGGGCGCCCCCTACAGGGTCTTAGCTGTCTCCGACAATGTCGACCCCATGTTCGCCCACCTAGTCTCCGGAGTTGATAGAGGACTCTTCCACGGTCCCGCCCCTATCGTCGGGTATGTGGATGGAGAATACTACAAGCTTGAGGAGGAAACTCCCGGGGATGTCTATGTGATCATGACAACCTCCGTGAACGGCATCCTCGTAGACAACAGCGAGCCGATGCCTGGTGCCCACATGGCGGGCGACGAGGGGACTTTCCCAACAATGGCCATCGAAGTTGACTACGACAAGAAGAATGTTCTCATCGCTACCGGTGATGCGCCCTTTGGCCAGTATACCGGACTGTACAAACCGGAGCTACGGAGAGCCGACAGGTATGGCATCGACGCCAACCCCCAGCAGGGTGGGCGCTTGTTCGAGAATGTCATAGATTATGCTACCCAGTACTCGGTACTTATGATAGACTCCGCGAACAGTATAGAGGCGAAGGATACTGAGATCACAAGCTTGGAGAGCGACATATCCTCATTGGAGAGCGATAAGTCTTCACTTGAGGGTGAGGTGAGTTCGCTGACAAGTCAGGTCTCAAGTCTTGAGGGCGATGTGAGCGATCTGGAGGATCAGGCGGAAAGCCTGGGGGCCCAGATCTCAAGTCTCGAGGGGCAGGTCACTGATTTGGAGGCAGATCTGGCTTCGGCGAAGAGTTCTGCTAGTTCTTGGCAGATGTATGCTGTGGCTGCCCTTGTTATAGGGGCGGTCGTCGGCTTCTTCCTGGGGCCTATGCTTAAGAAGTGAGCCTCTCCCATCTATCCCTTTTATTTTTATACTATGCCGTGAGCCGCTGTCAGGGTTTACAGTAATCCATATGGCTATCGTGGGTGTGATGGTGCGGGGGGCGGGACTCGAACCCGCGAAAGCCTGAGCTACGAGATCTCTTACCCGAGTGGGATCTTAAGTCTCGCCCCTTTGACCAGACTCGGGTACCCCCGCGCGCCTTGATGTATGAGCGGGGCTCGTCCTAAATAGTTTGTGCGGGGGGTTGGGATTATTTTTAAATCTGGGGGGGTTTACCCCTGTGTTGGCGCTGGGCCCGTAGCGCAGTATGGATAGCGCGTAGGCCTCCTAAGCCTGAGGTCGTGGGTTCAAATCCCACCGGGCCCGCCAGTTCTGCGCGATGGTAGCTTGTGATAAGGGTTTCAGGTTCTTCATGTTCTTATGTGAAGGGGAGTGGGTTGGGGTTCGCTGTTCTGTGTTGGGTTCTGTCTTCTCTTTACTGGGCATTGGTTGTGTGTTATTGGGTTGTTGGTGTTTGGGTGTGTTTAGTGGGGTGGTCCGATGAGCTCTTGGAATGTGTCGATGAGGCAGTCGGCCAATCCCTCCATCTCTGAGGGTGGCACAAGTTTTGAACGTACCCCGATGAGGCCTGCTATCCCGGCTTTCCGACCTGCTTCCATGTCCTGGGGGAGGTCTCCGATGAACACGGTGTCGGAGGGGTGGGTGCCGCATATCTCGCATACCCGTAAGAGCATGTCAGGGGCGGGCTTGGGTTTCTCGACGTCGTCCGCCCCAACCACGGTCTCGAAGAGGTCTCGCATCCCCAGGGACTCCATGGTCTCATCCGCCACCCTCCTCCTGTCGTTGGTTGCGATTGCCAGCTTCAGACCGGCGGCTCTCAGACGGGGCAGGGTTGACTCCACCCCCTCCAGCAGAATAGGAGAATAGTATAAGGAGAACACCTTATCCGCCTCTTCGTAGGCTAACCTTGCCAGCCGCTTCGATTCGCCCCACCTGTGTCCATGGGCATATATGACCGTCGCCGCTACAATGAGATCCTCTCTCCGAGGGGCTCTCATCAGGGGACCGTTGGCATCGAGTTCCCCCTTCTCCAAGTCGTATCCTGAAGCCTCCGACCAAGGTCTGACCACTTCAGCCCCCACCAGCCTAGTCAGAGCCTCGACCCGCGCCTCCGCTAAGCCCAGGAAACGATTCTCTGAGTCTATGAGGGTACCGTCCAAATCAAAGATCACGAGGTTACACTTGAAGCTCTTACCGCACGCTTTAAGATACAATGTCCCCAGTGAGGAGGCAGCCTCCCGTCTATAAAATTGACACGCCTGGAAGGTGAGATGAGTGAGTTCTGAGTCTCTCCGCGCAAACTCTTTAAACAAAAAAAGGAACATTACATCGCTTTGAGGTGTACTTATGGCAAGTGAGAATACAACCCTTTACGCTGGAGTAGTTATAGCACTAATCATCGGAGCAGCCGTGGGGTATTTCGTCTACCCCTCAATGAACCCTCAACTATCACCTGAAGACTACGTGGAGAAGACTACCTACGACGCCCTGAAATCCGACTACGACGACTCTCAGGTCGAGCTTGAAGCGGCTACCACGGAACTTGGCGAGGTCAAATCGAGCCTGGGAGGGGCCTTGGCTGAGGCCGCTCTCTCCGACATCGTCTTGAGTGAGGTCGATGAGCTGACAGCCGGCAAGAAGGTCGGTCTGGTGTTGGCAACCGGAGGCCTCGGGGACAAGTCTTTCAACGACATATCTTACGCGGGCGCAGAGATGGCCGAGGAGAAGCTCGGGATCGAGTTTGACTACGTCGAGCCCAGCGCCATCGCCGAGTATGAGGGGTTCCAGAGGGACTTTGCAATGTCCGGCGAGTACGAGATCATTATCTGTATCGGCTTCGACCAAGCAGACGCCCTGGCTATAATAGCTGACGAATACCCGGAGCAGGATTTCGCCATTGTCGACATGGTGGTTGACAAGCCCAATGTCGCCTCCCTGACTTTCAGGGCCAACGAGGGTTCTTTCCTCACCGGCGTCGTCGCCGGTATGATGAGTGAGACCGATAAAGTTGGATTCATCGGAGGCCTGGACATCCCCCTCATCAGAGACTTCTTTGTGGGCTACGAGGCAGGTGCAAAATGGGCTAACCCCGATATTGAGGTCCTCGAACCCGTCTTCGTTGGCGGTTGGGCTGACCCAACCAAAGGGAAAGAGCTAGGCACCAGTCTCGCAGAACTCGGGGCTGACGGAATCTTCGTCGCCGCGGGAAAGAGCGGGCTTGGTGGTCTGGAGGCTGCCAATGAACAGGGTATCTATGGTTATGGCGTTGATGCCTGCCAATGCTACCTCTATCCTGAGATCATGGCGAGCATGACTAAGAGGGTCGACAACGCTGTTTTCCAGATGATCCTTGCGTCACTATTGGGCACATTCGAGGGCGGCTTCTACAGCGGGGGCCTAGCCGAGTCCTGGACGGGTATGTGCAGATTACCTGAAGAGGAGGCTCTATGGGAGTCCGTCTTCGAGTTCGACCATGACGCACTACCAGAGGGTGTAATTGAGAAGGTCCAAGAGGCTAAGGCTAAGATCATCTCCGGAGATATCTCCGTTCCCAGCGGCTACAGCTAGAAAACTCTAATACACTAATCCCCATCCCTTTTTTGCTGACCTATGATCCCAGCCGTCGAGTTAATTGACATCACTAAAAAATTTCCAGGCGTCATCGCCAACGATAAGATTCACTTCTCTGCGGAGAAGGGAGAGATCCACGGTCTCTTGGGCGAGAACGGAGCTGGGAAGACGGTGTTGATGAGTATACTCTATGGACTCTACACCCCCGATGAGGGGACCATCCGGATCGACGGGGAGCCTGTGGAGATGGAGAGCCCAGCTACCGCCATCAGTCACGGCATCGGCATGGTCCATCAACACTTTATGCTCGTCCCAAGTCTCACCGTCGCAGAGAACATAATACTTGGCCGTGAACCCGGCAGGAGGGGGCTCCTTGACCGGGAGAAGATGCTCGAGGAAGCCCGGGAGTGCTGCAGCGTATACCAGCTTGATGTTGACCTTGAGGCCCCCATCTATACCCTATCGGTGGGGGTCCAACAGCGGGTCGAGATCCTCAAGACGCTCTACAGGGGGGCTGACATTTTGAT
>JASFTK010000031.1:0-14100 GCA_050053595.1 Candidatus Bathyarchaeota archaeon
TGATGCTGCAATCATCGTCAACCCCTATTATATGAAGCCCAAGGGGGGGAAGGGGATCTACGACCATTACATCAACATCGCAGAGTCGGTGGACATCCCCATAGTGATCTATAACATCCCCGTCGCGACCCACCAGTACATCCCTTGGACTGTGGTGGAAGACCTAGCGGACGTCCCCAACATCGTGGGGATGAAGGACTCCAGCGGTGACCTCAAGTACCTCACCACAGTGCTGGAGAAGGTGAGCGACAAGATCGATGTCGTCTGCGGCTGGGACGAAGTTGTCCTCCCAGCACTAGCAGCAGGGTGCAACGGTATGATCCTCGCCAGCGCCAACGTCATCACCCCCTACTGGTTGGACATATACCACAAGATGAAAGACGGGGACCTGGAAGGGGCCCGGCAGGTCCAGAGGAAGATACAGAAATTCACCCGCCACATGGTGGCCTCTGGAGCCCAAGGGCCTAAACTATGCCTCAACTTCATGGGACACAAAGTCGGGAAGACTAGACGGCCGATAATAGTTGGCGACACGGTGAGCTACGAGATGAGGGAAGAGTTCAGGGTTGAACTTGAGAAGCTGGGGCTACTGGAGAAGAGACCCGTCACCATCAAGGTGAGGCCCGACAAGCCCCTGGAGCAGCGGTTCTACAACGTCGAGGTCACCCCGGACGTCATAGAGCGTTTCAGCCTCAGGACCGGTGAAGCCCTGGTGGACCCCACCACCAACGAGGTGGCCCACATCGACCTCCTCATCGGGAGCGTCGATGGGCCTGTCGGGAAGGCTTATGCCAACGCCCTGGCCAACCCGAGCAGGGAGAGGGAAGCTCTCCAAGTGATACTGGAGCCCAATATGGCGGTGAAGCCCCCCACGATAATTGTGCCAACCGTCCCGGTGAGCGGGATGAGGGGCGCCAGCATGGTCTACGGCCCCGCCCAGGAAGGAGTCGCGAAGGCGGTGACCCAGTCAGTGGCCGACGGGATCCTCCCTGAGACCGGAGAGCTGGCCCTTATAGCCAACGTCTTCGTCCATCCCTCCGCCAGCCGGAGGCGCCGTGTCTACATCAACAACTTCAAGGCGATGCGTCACGCCATCCGGAAAGCCATGGAAGGCAGGCCCACCGCGAAGGAAACGCTGGAGAACAAGGACAACGCCCGCCACCCCTTCAGGGAGAGCCTCTAATCCCCCATTTTAACCCAACGTCAATCTAGTAAAAGCATCTCTGAGAACAGACGAACCTCTACAAGGGAAAAAACGCTTAAAACACCGCCCATGCATAGATTGCCATACAATTCTGGGTTGAACGTTATGACGGACATATTCATCAAAAATGGGTATATCCTCACCATGACCGGCGAGGGTGTCGGCATGATCGAGGACGGAGCAGTGGCCGTGGAGGGGAACGTTATTGTCGCCGTGGGGGAGACCGCCGCGCTTGAGGGGGATTACGGGAGCGCTGAGAGGATCTTCGACGCTTCGGGGAAGGCTGTACTCCCCGGGTTCGTCGACGCTCATATCCACACCTCCATGAGCCTGCTGAGGGGGGAGGGGCAGGATGTCCCTGAGATCGAGTGGATGCTCAAGACCATGGCCCCCTTCACACCCCACATCACCACAGAACACGATATCAAGGGGACCGCTCTCGGCGTCCTTGAGGCCCTCAAAGCAGGGACCACCTGCTTCGGCGAGATCGGCGGAGACATGGCCCCTATGGCTGAAAACGTCTTCGCCCCTTCAGGCGTCCGTGCCCACCTCGCGAACACCATCAACGAGATAGGCCCCGATTCTAGGCCCGACGCCCACAGGCCGTACATCTTCTTCCCGGACATCGGTGAGCGGAAGCTCAAGGAGGCCATAGACTTCATCGACAACTGGCACGAGGCTGAGGGTGGTAGGATCACATGCATGTTCAGCCCCCACGCTGCGGACATGATGAGCGAGGAGATGCTCCTCAGGGTCAAAGAGGAGGCGGACAGCCGGGGGATGATGAGCCACATCCACGTCGCCCAAGGGGGCCGGGAGGCTATACAGATCAAGCTGAGGTACGGCACCACCACCGTCCGCTACCTCGACAGCATCGACTTCCTCGACGAAACCGTCATCGCAGCCCACTGCCACCAGACCACTGATGAAGAGGTAGGGATCTTGGCGGATCGGGGCGTCCGTTACGTCAGCTGTCCTGCAAGCATAGGCATCATCGATGGTATCACCCCGCCCCTCGCCCTCTACCTCCAGCTGGGAGGCAAATCAGCCGCCATCGGCTCGGATCAGGCCAGTGGTAACAACAGTCACAACATGCTGGTGGAGATGAAGGTCGCGGCCCTCCTGAACAAGACCCGGCACAGGGATCCGACGGTCCTCCCCTCATGGAAGATGCTCCGGATAGCCACCATCGAAGGCGCCAAGACCATAGGCCTGGGGGATCGCATCGGCAGCTTGGAGCCCGGGAAGAGGGCTGACCTGATACTCCTCGACCTGAAGAGGCCTCACATGACGCCCGTCATCTCCAGACCCGTCAGGAACATCGCGCCCAACATAGTCTACAGCGCCCGGGGTGACGAGGTTGAGACCGTGATCATCGACGGGAAGGTGATCATGGAGAACAGGGAGGTCTTGACCATGGACGAGGAGCGGGTCATCTCCGACGCCCAGACCGCAGCTGAGGAGATCTGCGACGCCGCATCCGAGGACTATATGAGGGCCGACTCAGCCCTCGCCAAGATGATGAAGAGAGGGCTGCTGTAGAGGCGAAAACGGTATTAAACAAGTCTCAACTCTACAAGGATACAAGATGCTGAGAGTATCAGGCGCCAAGCAGAGACGTTGGTCCAAGGAGCTCTATGAGAGGGCAGTGGAATTCCACGGTCACGGGGGGCCTTTCATGATCGCCGGCCTCAGGATGGGGCTCACCGCATTGGAGAGGCTGGATGCAAAGGGATGGTTCCACATCAACTGCACCGTGGAGCTGAAATGGGAGCCCCCTGACTCCTGCGTCATCGATGGCATCCAATCCTCGACAGGCTGCACCATGGGAAAGGGCAACATAGGGGTGCTGGAGGGGGAGGGGGTATCCGCCGAGTTCACCAAGGGCGAGGAGAGGCTCAGGATGACCCTCATAGAAGGCGTCCTAGACGAGATGCGGAGGGCTGCGGAAGCCGGCGGGGAAGAGGCTGGGGCGCTGATGAGCGGCCTGATTGAGGCCGAGGTCTCTGAGCTGTTTGAGCTAAGCTAACCCGAGATGGGGCATCACAGAAAGCAGCGCTCAAACTAAGAGAGCCTCAGGGCTGCGAGCGCTGTTCATCTGAATAGAACAATCGTTCTAATGTGTGGTATAAAATACCTGCTTCAATAACGGATGAATGTAAGAGTAACGGGGTATCACCATGGAATTGAGGAACAGGTTCACGCGCCCCTCGAAAAGGACCACACTCATTGCAGCTATCCTCTTCATAACTATCATCTCGGCCTCCTTGGTGGGGTCGACCTTCACCCCGAATGAAGAACCCGAGACATATTCACGGGATACACTTGTCCCTGACAGCCGTTATAAATCATCGACAAAAGTTACGGCGGAGGAGATCGCAGCCATTGTGGATACGGCGAAGACGGCGGACGCTGCCAAAGCGACAACAGGATTCGCATTATGGGACTTGGTTTCCAGTGCGGGGTCCGAGGTGGAAGGCGAGGATATCGTGGAGCCGGGGGATGTGTTCTTCGAGAGGATGGTGATCTTCACTGCCGACCTTGAGCTGGAAGTTGAAGACGTCGACTCGACGGTAGAAGCTATCAGCCTCTACGCCTTGGAGGTAGGGGGTTTCGTCTCAAGGGTCTCCACATCGAAGGGCGGAGGGGGGATAGTGTCCATCCGGGTCCCCCAGGACGAGTTCTACGACGTCATCCAAGAGGTCGAGAGGCTCGGGGAGGTCAAGGGAAGACAGGTGAAAGGGGAGGATGTAACCGAGGACTATGTCGACCTCGAGTCCCGGCTAAGGAACCTCCAGAATCAGGAGGAGAGGCTCTTGGGGATACTCGACATGGCAATCAACGTCGAAGAAGTGCTTAACATCGAGTCGGAACTGGAGAGGGTGAGAGGCCAGATCGAGAGGAAAACCGGGGAGATAAAATATATCGAGGGCAGGGTCGAACTCGCAACCATCACAGTCTCGCTAAACAAGCCCCCGGAGGAAGAGACAACGAACCTGTTCCCGGAGGTCGACTGGGGAGCGCCTGTCAAAGCTGGGCTACGAACCCTGTTCACCATCGCCCAGGGGATGATCACCATGGCGATAGTGGTGGGGCCCTTCGCTGCAGTCGGGCTCCCCGCCTACCACATCTACAAACGCTCAAACAAGAAGAAGGTCGAGTGAACAGGCCCCCATTGGACTCAGCAAGTGGGATGAGAGGACTAAAAGGCTGAGAGCGTTAATCCCTAAACCTTTTTATTGGCCAGTTGACAGGCTCTTGTTCAACTGGGCATTATTGCCAAAGGGGACTACAACGATTATAATAATACTGCAAGACCTTGATGATCGAGGTTTAAGGGTAGTCTGGGGGTGAGACTGTTGAAAAGGAGAGCTATCATCAGCGTGGCCAGCGTCATCTTGACGGCTTTGATCTCCACCCTCATCCTCTGGCGTTGGATGGTAAACCCCGACTCAGTAGGCCAGCTCGGGCTACCCGGGGTCTTCCTGGCTTCGATGCTTAGCCACCTCACAGTAGTCGCCAGAGACATGTTCATCCCCCTTTTTCTCCCCCTCGCGTCGGTCTATCATCCAGTGGTCCTGGGTGCATCCGCAGGGATCGGTGCTGCGATCGGCGAGATCACCACTTACTTACTTGGCTGGGGTGTCGCCGAGACTCTTGAGGGGGATTCAGACAGCGATAACCGGTTGACCATGTGGATAAGGCGATACGGTCTCTGGGCCATCCTCCTTGTCGCCGCCACCCCGCTCCCCGACACCCCCATCGTCCTACTTGCGGGTTCCAGCAAGCTCCCCTTCTGGAGACTTTTCATAGTAGAGTGTGCAGGGAAGACCGCCCTCTACTCCCTGGGGGCTGTCGTGGGGGGGATGGTCTTTACCGGTCTCACCGGCTCAGTGGGGGGTATAACAGCCTCCGCCCTCACAGTGGTGGGCTCCCTCCTCTTCTGTATCCTAGTGACCTGGGGGAAGACAAGGGATCTCATATTCGGATGGTTCGAGAGACTCTTCCTTTAACCCCCGTAAGGCATAACCCATATATATCACCCACATCGGCTCACTCAGGATCGAGTTGCAGCGGACACCGAACGAAGTCATAGAACGTTGGGATATAACCGGCCTCTCCAAGTGGCTGGAAACCCACCACGAGAGTCTATTGAACGATATGAACAGGATGGCAGACTATGTGGAAGACAGACGTATACGGGAGTTCATGAAAAAGGCCTCCGAGTTGATTGTCGTCAACCAGAGCCTCGTCATGTTGCAGCTCCTCAGATTCAAGATGCAGATGAAGGAACAGACGCTCGCAGTCGACCAGGAACTGTTCGAGATCTCAGAGTCCGTCGCCGAGATACTGAGTGTCCACCTCAAAGAGGCTGAGAACCTCAGGAAAATCGTATAAAAACCCCAGACTCCCTAAGCTATTTTATAGTCCGATGGTCCCTTGATTACACGTCGGATATGTTCGATCCCTTGTTCAGTAAGATATTGGTCGCCTTCGACAGCTCGGAGCCCTCAAAGAGGGCCTTGGACTATGCCGCCAAGACGGCCGCGATGTTCCAGGGGGAACTAGTCATATTGACTGTGGTCCCTGAGACCCCCTTCCCTATCTTCACCGAGGAAGGGATGGGCGCTCTGAGCGCCCGGGATCTGCAGGAATACGAGAAGAGGAAACGGGAATCCTACCGCATCTCCCTTGAGAAAGCCGAGAACGAGATCAAGCAGCGGTACCCCCAGCTCAAATTTGAGGCCCTCCTTCTCGAAGGCCGCCCGTCATCGAAGATTGTCAAGGAAGCCGAGGAGAGGGATGTAAACCTGATCATGATGGGGAGCCGGGGGCTCGGTGGTATAACGGGCTGGATACTGGGGAGCACGAGCCGGAAGGTTGTCGATCAGTGCACCAAACCTATACTAGTTGTCAAATGATCGGTGGGGAGACAGGGCTCAACGTAGTATTCTCAGGAGATCTTTGAGGGGGAGGGTGTTCGTAACATCCTTGGCCTTGAGCCACCCGCGCCTCGCGACGGAGACGCCTAAGGGCATAAACTCCATCTGGTTCGGGGCGTGGGCGTCGGTGTTGATGACCATCATGACCCCCTGTTCCATCGCAGCCCTGCAGTTCACGTCGTCCAGATCCAATCTCTCAGGGTAGGCGTTGATCTCCATCATCACCCCCTGCTCGGAGGCAGCCTCAAAGACCCTCTCCAAGTCAAAGTCATAGGGCTTCCGCTTCTGGATCAATCGTCCCATCGGGTGGCCAATCGCGTTGATATGGTCGTTGTGGATAGCGTTGATCATCCTCTGGGTCATGGTCTCCTCATCCTGCCGGAAGGCGCTGTGGATGCTACCGATGACGAAGTCCAGGTCCTTGAGCACGGAGTCTGGGAGATCCAGCCCCCCGTCTGAGAGTATGTCGCACTCCGTCCCCTTCAGTATGGTGAAATCATCCAGATCGCCGTTGATCCTATCGATCTCCATCATCTGATCCCTGAGCCTCCCCTCGTCCAAGCCATGGGCGATGCCGAGGCTCTTGGTGTGGTCGCTGATGGCTATGTACTCCAAGCCCAGTCCCATAGCCTTCTCAGCCATCCCCTCAATGCTGGCTGTCCCCTCGCTCCAGTTGCTGTGGACATGGAAATCGCCTTTGATGTCCCCGAACTCGACCAGGTCAGGCAGTGCCCCCGCCAGAGCGGCCTCAATCTCACCCCGGTTCTCCCGGAGCTCCGGGGGCATCAGATCCATACCTAGAGCACTGTAGATCCCCTTCTCGTCCGCCCCAGCGACGATCTCATCTGTATCCCGTTTGAACAATCCGTACTCGTTGAGCTTGAAACCCTCACGTACTGCGATGGTCCTGAGCTTCACGTTGTGCTCCTTGGAACCAGTGAAGTACTGGAGCGCCGCCCCATAGGACTCAGGGGGCACAACCCGGAGATCAACTTGGAGGAGGTTCTCCATCACCACAGTGCTCCGGGTTGAACCCTTCGACAGGACCCTGTCCACAGGGGGCATCGAGACGAACCTCTCCGCGACCTCGTCAGGCTGAAGAGAGGAGACCAAGATGTCAAGGTCCCCCACGGTCTCACTTCTACGCCTGGCGGAGCCCGCGACCTCCACCGCTAGGACCGCATCAGACACAGCCATGTATTCTTTGATCTGGTCGATGACCGGCAGGATGGCGCCGAAGAGGAACCTGTCCTGACGGCTCCTGAAATCCTCGATGGCCTCCAAGATGTTGGCCTCGCTCTTCTCCCCGAACCCCTTCAGCCCCCTAATTTTCCCCTCTTTCGCCGCTCTCTCTAAGTCATCGATGCTGGCAATCCCCAGCTCTTTCTGGAACCTCATAGCGGTTTTTGGGCCGACACCCTCAAGGCGCATTGTCTCACGGATGCCTGGGGGGAGACTCGCTTCCATCTCCTCCAGCAGTGTGGAGCCCCCGGTCTCTAAGACCTCCTCGATGATAGCTGCGATGCTACTCCCGACCCCAGGGATATCCTCAAGTTCACCCCTATCCCTGATATTCTGGATATCCTCGGTGAGGGCGACGATACGCTGAGCGGCGAGGTTGAAAGCCCTGCTCCTGAACCTGTCTTCCTTGATGGTGAGGATCTCCCCTATCGCATAGAGTACCGTGGAGACACGGGCGTTGGCGCTCATACAGGGATCAAGATATACATGGCGGTCTTATAGACTGAACGCCCCCCAGAGCATCTTCATATCAGATAATCAACATACCTAGGCTCAAGCTGGAGACAAAGTAGAAGATTCTACAATCGGTACCCTCAACGCGTCCCTTAACCAAACAACAGACCCTTCACTCCCCCTAAACGGGTCCGATGCCGTATCAGTCAGAGGCCTTCATACACAGGTATATACCTAGAAGTGTAACCGCACCCCCCAACAGGGTGATGGGTGGGGGGGACTCTCCGAGGAAGACATAAGCCAAGATCGTCGCGCCTACAGGTTCACCCAGGAGGCTGATGGAGACTACGGGAGCCTCGATATACCTCAGAGCCCAGTTATAGACGGTGTGGCCGAAGATCATGGGGACCACAGCGATCGCTAGGAAGAGGAGGTACTCATAGAGGGGGTATGGGGCGAGTCTTGTCCCCGTCAATAGGCTGCCGAGGACCAGAGTGAACGCGGATGTGGCGTAGACGGGGGTGACGTAGGAGACGAGGTCGAGGTTCTGCCTGAGCCTCCTCCCCGCGAGGAGGTAAAGCCCCAGCATCATCGCCCCCACCAGCGCAAGGAGATCGCCCAGTAGGCTTTCCCGCCCCGACCCGGCGTCCCCCAAGGCGATGACCGTGGCCCCAACGAAGGCCACGAAGATGCCCATGAGGGTCCCTTTCCCTATCCTCTCCTTGAGGACGAAGTGACTCATCGCCGCCACGAAGATGGGGTCGATATGGACGAAGATCACCGAGCTGGCGACTGATGTGAGGCTGAGGCTGGTGATCCATGAGGCGAAGTGGAGGGCGAGGACCACCCCCACCGCAAATAGTGTGAGGATGTCCCGCCGCTTTGCCCCGATGAGCCTTCCCCCTCCTCCTGAGTGGAGGTAGAAAGGGAGCAGGATCAAGGTGGTGAACAGCAGGCGGTAAGAGGCGATGGCGAGAGGTGGGGCGCCGCTCATCCTGATTAGGATGGAGGCAGTGGAGACTGCGATGATGCTGACGAGAAGGGCGAGGTTAGGGGGGAACGCTGGGCTCTCGCTCATCACGCATCAAGGATGAAGTGAAACAGGGGGTATAAAACAGGTGAGGCGCTCAACGCACCGATGCGAAGAGCCTGTCAACATCCATCTCCAGAGCTGACACAGGTATCTCCAGCTCCCACGCCTCAAGGACCTCGGGCTTCACCTCCCCCGCCCAGCAGAGGGGTGTCCCACCAACGATGGCGACGAGGCGCCTGCCCTCGATGAAACACTCCAAACCCCCCTGCCTGACCTCGGCTTCGAGGGCAAGGTTATCAAGTATGCCGTCCATCACCGCCTTGACCTCTGAGAAGTTGGCCCGAGCATGGCAGAGGGCGATGGCGAGACGGCGGTTAGCCCTGGCCCCTGTCTCGGTAGAGTCGTCTAGGAGCACGACATCATCGACCTCGTAAAGGTTCTGGGGGTAGGGATGGTGCTTATTGGTGGAGAGGATCTCCATAAGACCGGGTAGCAGGCTGTTCCTGAGGCAGGTGTATCCCTCCATCTTGGGGTTCGAGGTCTCAGCGATGGGCTCCTCGGGGAGGGTCATCCTGGTGAACAGCTTCTCCCTGTTAGACATCATAAAAGTGACCACCTCCTGGAGACCGAAACCCACCAAGAAGTTCCTGAGCCCCCGGCTGAACACCTCTAAAGGTTCCTCCCCCGCCTCAGAGGCGATCTCCGGTATCTCCGGGACAAAGGCGTCATAACCGTAAGCGATGGCAACATCCTCCACCAGATCCATGGGGTGCATTATGTCTGTCCGGTATCGGGGGACCTTGACCCTGAGAACGCCCCCTGGTTGGGCGTCGTACCCCATTTTCGAGAGGAGCCCAGCCGTCTCTCTGGGGGTGAACGCCATCCCCAGTGTGGTGTTGACATAGTCGATGTCAAGATCCATCCCCCTTGGGGTGAGATCAGGGGTCTTGAGGATGGTCCCGTCAGGATAGCGGTTCTCGACGGCGTAGATCTCGGCGCCCCTCTCGGCGAAGGTGGTGACTATGATATTGAGAACCTCAGTTATGGCTTTGAGGTCAGTCCCCGTGACATCGATGAAGAGATCTGTTGTGGCCTCGTCGATGCGGGTGTACTCCCCGTTGATGATAGGGGGCATGCTGAGGACCATCCCCTTGGCATCGAGGATCATCGGGTACTCCTCAAAGCCTTCGACGATCCAGGCATATTCTCTCCCCGTGTGCATCTCGGTGAGTATCTGGTTCAAGTCCTTCTCGAAACGCTCTCCCAGGGGCTTGAACTTGAACTTTGGGGGTTTCGTGGTGTAGGTGACGGGGAACTCCACTGGTTCCAGGTTGTGGAGGCCTATGGCGACCTTCCTCCGCCTCCTCCCGTGGGTGACGTGGAGCTTCTCCTGCATCTGGATGATGCTCCTGATAAGGGGGTCGCTGAAATCCACCTTCTTGACGACAGCCGTAACGAACCAAGGTCTGATCCCCTCCACCTTCTCCTCGACTTCGACCCGGTATCCAGCCTCCTTGACCCCGTATCCTTTCAGTCCAGGTCTATCTCCTGTGAAGGCGGCGTAGGCCCTGGCGAGACCTTCGATGGAGAGGAGGTCAGGTCGGTTGGGGAAGACCTCAAGGGTGAAGGAGCCATCGCTCATCCTCTCCCAGCTGGTACCCATCATGGGCAGCCTCTCCCTGAGCTCCTCCACGGAGACATCCCTTCCTAGGAGCTCCCGCAGGTCTTCCAGATTGACGTCTATCACGGGCATCCCATATCACTCTACCCAGAGCCTGGCCTTTCTCAGGAATTCCAGGTCATTGCTGTACAGCTCCCTGAGGCTCTTGATACCGTACCCCCGCATTATGAGCCTACCGAACCCCGGGCCCCAGGCCAGTACCGGGACATCGATGCCTATCAGGGGTTTTACGACCTCGGGGCGGAACATCCCAGCACCGAAGAGCTCCATCCACTCCCCTTTCTCCTCGATCCAGACCTCGGCCTCCATGCTCATCTCGGTGTAGGGGAAATAGCCAGGCCTGAACCTGAACCTCTCCAGGCCCAGACCTTCAAGGTAGGCCTTGAGGTAGCCCTGCATATTGCGGAAGGTGACCCCCTCCCCGATGACGATGCCGTCCGTCTGGTAGAACTCGGCGAGATGATTCCAATCGATGGTCTCATTCCTGAAGACCCGGCCGACACTGAAGAACTTTGCAGGGAGGTCCTCCGGGGTGAGCTTGGCTATCTGGTTGACGCTGAGGCTGGTGGTATGGGTTCGGAGGCAGTTCCTTGCCGCGACCTCAGGGTCCCAGTTATATTCCCAGCCGGTGCTCCCGGTGGTCCAGCCGTTCTCGTGGGTCAACCTCACCCTCTCCACCATCGCCGGGTCTGGGAGCCTCCCCTTGAAAGGGGTCTCCATGTAGAATGTGTCAGCGAGGTCCCTAGCAGGGTGATCCTGGGGCTGGAAGAGGGCGTCGAAGTTCCAGAAGCTGAGCTCAAGGTACTCCCCGGTCATCTCTTTGAAGCCCAGTTCAACCCAGAATCGTCGGATGTAGTCGATCACCTGGCTGATGAAGTGGCGTTTTCCCGGGCGTAGGCTGGGCACCGGTAGTGTGACATCGTATTTCTGGAACCTTGCGTCTCTCCAGCCTCCGTCTTGGAGGAGCTGCGGTGTGAGCTGGGTGATAACCCTACCCTCTGGGGCTTTCTCCACAATAGGGATGACCGTCATGCCGAAGTCCGTCAGAGTTACCCGGCGTTCCACCAGCTCCGATTCCCGCACCAATTTTCTGTGGAGTAACAGCTCCAGCCTTTCCCTTAGAGCCCCCTCGACATGCTCCCCGTCAATGGGACCATCCTTGAGCGCACGGATGACCCTCTCATCAGCTGTCTCCTGGTCCAAGGCCGTAGAGCCGTTCTCAGTGAGCCTCAACCTCCCATCCTCGATGATTGCCCAGCCGTTCCTCCTCACCCAGACCAGAGCGATATCCAGTGAATCAAAGCTCTCCTTCAACTCCGCTATCCCATGCCTTCCCTCAGCAACACTGCGTAAGAGTCTCTTCTCGGGAAGCCCCTCCTCGGCGTATCTCAACCCCTCCTCTGTGAGACTATATCTGTGTGAGACCTCCTCCATGAAAGAGACGACCCCCTTCGTCTCCGCCCATGCACACGCTTTCTCGACTGCATCTCTATCAAGGCCCGTCCACGAGGTCAACTCCTCGGTGGACGCAGCCCCCCGGTCCTCCAAGGCCAGGAGCACCTTTCTTTCGTTCTCATGTAGCGTTGAAGCCATGTCTACGGGTTCCACAGGTCTCACCAACCTATTCTAGAGGTTTGGACTGCTCTTAAAAATATACTCAAAAGCCTGGACCCTTGGAGGGGGTGACCCCTGAGTGGGGTCGAAGGGTCCTATGAGGTCCTCTTGTAGTAGCCTGGTCTCGGGGAGTAGATGGTCCCGTCCCTCATCAGTACCCCGATGAGGCGGGCCGCCTCGGTCCTACTGATGCCGTGGTCCGACATCAGGGAGTCGAAGAGGTCTTCATCCCTGACGGTGCCCTCCATCCGCTCCATCTCGCTGATGACGTTGAGGACCTTCTGGAGCTGCATCTGTAGGCTCCGGGGCTTCCCAGTGTACAGGATGTCGATGTCGACCTCCCCGGTTTCCACGTCGATGCCCACCTGCTCCAGGCTCCTCTGCATCAGGGCGATGGCTGCCTCGGCGTCCTCGACGGTGACCTCCTCTCTGAGGTGGACCCGGGCCCGGGCTTCAGAGAGCCTCACAAGGGACTCAAGTTGGCGGGCTGTGATGCTGACGGCAGAGGCCTCACCCCCTTCAAGACTGGACGCCCTCATCTTGACGTAGAAATCCTGGAAAACCTTGATCACCTCCTCCGTGATGACGGGGTCCAGCCTCTTGGCGTAGCTTATATATTTCCTGAGGAGTTCAGTGCCGAGGGGGGCTGTGGAGGGGCTCCCAGCGGCCATGTGGAGCCTGAGGATGTGCTCGGCCATCCGGTTGTCCTTCTCCACATCCGGCGTGTCCCTGAGGACGAAGATGAGGTCGAACCGGCTCAGGAGCGTGACGGGTAGACTGATATTCTGGGCGATGGTCTGGTAGGGGTTGTATCGTCCCAGGGTGGGGTTCGCAGCGGCCAGGATGCTGGTCCTCGCGTTGAGGGTGGCGACGATGCCGCCCTTCGCGATGCTCACCACCTGCTGCTCCATCGCTGGGTGGATCGCGCCCCTGTCCTCGTCCCTCATCTTATCCATCTCGTCTATGGCGCAGACCCCTTTATCCCCCAAGACCAGGGCGCCGGCCTCCAGGATGAAACTACCCGTCCCGCCCTCCCTGACCACTGCAGCTGTGAGGCCCGCGGCCGTCGAGCCCCGCCCGGTGGTTAGGAGCCCCCGTGGGGCGGTCTGGGCTGCGTATTGGAGCATCTGGCTCTTACCTGTCCCGGGGTCGCCGACCAACAGGACGTTGATGTCCCCCCTGATCCTGACATCTGGGAGTTCCTTGGCTACGCCCCCGAACAGGAGGTACAGTATCGACTCCTTGATGGACTCGTAGCCGAAGATGGAGGGCGCTATGGACTGGAGGATACGGCGGAAGACCCAAGGGTCCTCGGCGATCTCCCTGATCTCCTCCTCGTCCTCCTCCGTTATCTCCAGGAGCTCCATCTCCCTCCCGCTCACATCGATGTTGTTCGCCTCGAGGACAAAGTCGAAGACCCTGAGGGTGCCCCCTCTACCCTGTTTACGGATCAGGTCCAGGGTGCCGGTGATGCTGATCCTGTCCCCGGGTCTTGCGATGTCGACTATGTCATCCTTGAGCTCAATGTTGATCTGCCTTGGAAGTTGGCCTGGGGGGAGTTCCTCAGGCCTCTCCTGGATGGTGATACGCTGGGAGTCGATGAAGACCGATTCCTTGGGGATCAGTTCGAAACCCCGCCGGCTTTTACATGAGGGGCACTGCCTAGGGGTCTTGAGGAACTGGTCATTCTGGTCGAGCAGTATCGTCTCCCCGCACTGGCCGCACATGTAGGCGGCCTTCAGTATGAAAGGCTGGACGTTGGTCGCCCGGACGATGATCCCGTTCACCATCACCAGACGGCTAATGTGTTCCGCCCCGATCCTCCGGAGTGGGACCTCCGTCGGTAGAGCCCTGAACCTGACGTGGACTCTCTCGATCTCGTCGGCGTAGGCTGGGTCTCTCATCCGGAGCTTGGAGAATGCTGCGATGC
>JASFTK010000032.1:0-14012 GCA_050053595.1 Candidatus Bathyarchaeota archaeon
GATCCCCAGCTTGATCAGGAGGTTGAAGCCCTGCCTCATGATGAGCCCCATCTCCGTGAGCCAATTCCTTATCCCCAGTGGGATCCACTTCGACCTTGTAGTCTTCGACGAGGCGAGCCAGATCTATACTGAGGATGCTGTGGGCTCTATCTACCGGGGGGACCAGCTGGTTGTGGCGGGGGACCCGAAACAGCTCCCACCGACCCCCTTCTTCCAGTACACCCTAGACGAGGACTTTGATTGGGACGAGGACGCCTACGAGTTCGACGTCTTCGACAGCGTCCTTGATGAGTGTATGTCCATAGGGCTCCCGGTCCAGATGTTGTGTTGGCATTACAGGAGTAAACACGACTCCCTTATCAGCTTCAGCAATGAGCGGTTCTACAATGGACGCCTTGTTCTCTTCCCCGCCTCCAAGATGAGCTCCAAGGATTTGGGCGTTGAGTTCGTTCATGTCAAGGAAGGGGTTTACGATCGTGGAGGCCAGAGGAACAACGTGCGCGAGGCGCAAGTGGTCACGGATCTAGTCTTCGAGCATTTCGAGAGACATCCTGAGAAGACGCTTGGAGTGGTCACCTTCAGCCTCAGCCAGATGAACACGGTCCAAGACTCGATAGAGACCCGCCTCAGGCGACAGCCCAATTTTGAGAGATACTTCGTTGAAGATCGGCTCAACGGCTTCTTCGTGAAGAATCTGGAGAATGTACAGGGTGACGAGCGGGATGTGATGATCTTCAGCGTCGGCTACGGCTATGATCACGATGGGCGTATCACTATGAACTTTGGTCCCCTCAACAGGCAAGGCGGGGAGCGCCGTCTGAACGTCGCTATCACCCGGGCCAGGGAGAAAGTAGTCCTAGTCAGCAGCATCAAGTACGATGATATCAGGCTTGAGTCCACCAAGGCTGAGGGGGTCCATAGTCTCCACCACTACCTGAGATACGCTGAAAGGCGCCCCCGGAATCTAGAGGTCACCGCCACTGGTGAGTTATATTACTCCTCTCCCCTTGAGAGGGAGGTCGCTGAAGAGGTGAAACGCCTCGGCTACTTGACAGTGCCTTGGGTCGGATCGGGGTCCTTCAGGGTGGACCTCGGAGTGGTTAGTCCCAAAGACCCTGGGAGTTTCATCCTAGGCATAATGTGCGACGGGGAAAATTATAGATCCGCCGATACCGCCCGTGACAGAGATCGCCTCAGGGTCCAAGTACTCAAGAACCTTGGCTGGGAGATTCACCGTATCTGGTCACCTGATTGGGTCCAGAGACGTGAGACCGAGGAAAGAAGGCTCAAAAAGGCTCTGGAGGCAGCCGAGAAGAGGCCAAGGGAAAAGGCAGTAGAAGCTGAAAAGAGCCAAGTCCAAAAGAGGAACTCTGTGGAGAAGGTCGAGATATTTGACACGCCTAGTGGTGAACTCCCAGAGACTATACCCTATAGATTCGTTAAGCTCAGACCAGACCACCTCTTCAGCAGATACTCATCTGAACACAGGGAACGGTACCTCAGAACCTACCACACAGAAGTGAGACGACTGCTCCCCCACCTCGTAATGGTGGAAGGACCCATTCACAAAGAACTCGCCTTCAAGAGAATGAATAAAGCCTTCAGACTCAGCCGAGCCACTAGAGCTTTCAGAGAGGCCTTCGAGGCAGAAGTGAGACGAGCCGGACGTAAGGAGATCGACATACGAGGGGAATTCCTATGGCCCCGGGGTCTCAACAACATCAAGGTCAGGGTTCCCGTGGAGGGGGTCGATGAGAGTTTTAGGCCCATAGGGTACATCCCCCCCCAAGAGGTCCTGAGGGCTCTCATCATGGTGGCGGACCATTCCCTAGGAATGGGAGAGGAGACGCTGCTCAAGGAGACCTCTCGACTACTAGGTTTCAAGAGGATGGGCTCAAACATTGAGGAGACTCTGAAAAAAGTCTACGAAGATGCTAAAAAAAACGGGGTGCTAGTAATCGTTGATGGGCGGGTCATCCATACTGATAATCCATAAAGGCTGGCGCCGCCGATCGGATTCGAACCGATGACCAACTGGTTAACAGCCAGACGCTCTACCGAGCTGAGCCACGGCGGCCCGGGTCTAGATGCATATAGAAGTACCAATATTAATCTTTGACTGAACGGACTCAGCCCTATTTTCCAGACAATTTTCCATTTTTTCGTATAGAAACGGGTTATTCAGTGTCCTGAAGCCCTGCGACAACATTTTAATAGTTACATTCTATCTATACCTCACCAACGCGAAAAAGATATCGGAGGAGTCCATGTGTCGAGAACAAATACCGTTTTCATCGGCAGGAAACCGGTTCTAAATTATGTGCTTGCCTGTCTGACCCTGTTTAAGAGTGGGGAGGACAAGGTGGTTCTCAAGGCTAGAGGTCGTTCTATCAGCACGGCTGTAGATGTCGTCGAGGTGACAAGGAACAGGTATCTGCCCGACATCAAGGTCGAGAACATCTCCATCGGTACAGAGAGACTCACATCCCCGGACAGGAATCAGCCCACTAACGTGAGCACGATCGAGATCAATATCCATCGTTAACCGTTTAGAATAGACATCTCGCACTGTCTCCTCGGGTATCTTCGGAGGAACAGCTGAGTGGAAACCCAACTATGTGAGTTCTGTCTCAGGAGCGGGATGCTCTGCTCTAGATGCCAAGAGAAGGTCAGCAGTGGCGTAGTCACTGATCTTTACATGAAGGTCGCCCAGTTTCTTCTAAAAATCGAGAGCCAGTACCCTCAGCTCCAGAAAGCCCGCTTGGAGAGGGTTGTCGACGCCGGTGGATTTCTCGTTTTAATCGTAGGTAGGAGAGACCGTGCTAAGTTCATGGGAGATTCAGGTAAACTCATCCGAGATATCGGGGACGAGTTCCATCGTAGGGTCCTGATCATCGAGGAAGGAGTCAACGACAGGGGTTTCCTTGAGGATCTCTTTGAAGGGCAACATATAGTCACCATAAACATTATATGGCTCCCGGACGGCACAACAGAGACACGGGTCGTACTTCAAGGGCGAAGAGCCAAGCGTCTAAGCAAGAAACGGATAAGAGCTCTCTCAGAGATAGCCAAGCAGGTCAGGAACATGGATCTCCGAATCGAGTACGTCTACTGATCTACCAAAGTTTTTATAATATTCAATATTTTTAGCCCATTGACTCTCGAGACAAGAAGTGGCCCCTAATGTTTGATCGGATGTATATAGAGGAAGCCAAAGAGAGGCTTGATGAGATCCTAACCCTTGCCGGTTGGGTAACAAGGACCCGCGAACTCCGCAATATAAGTTTCATAATTTTAAGGGACAAGACAGGGGAGATCCAGATAACCGTCAAGGATGACTATCTCAGGGCGCTTGTATCAGATCTGGGTCGTGAGGATGTGATCTCCATTAAGGGTAAGGTCGTATCAAGCAGCATAGCCAACGCGGGAGTCGAGTTCGTTCCGGAGAGCATCAAGGTACTCAATAAAGCCAAGCAGCCGCTTCCCTTCGATCTCTTCGGCAAGGTGGGAGCCGAGATAGATACAAGGCTCAACTACCGGTTTATGGATTTCAGGACTCCCAAAACCAACGCCATCTTCAGGATCCAGAGCATTCTCCTGACTTCTTTTCGCAGGTTCCTCACAGACCGGGACTATCTAGAGTTCCAGCCACCATGTGTTATAGCATCGGCCAGCGAGGGCGGCGCTGATCTCTTCAGGCTGCCCTATTTCGAGAAGGAGGCATTCTTAGCCCAGAGCCCTCAGCTTTACAAACAGATGGCGGCTATCAGTTTCGAGAAGGTTTACACAGTCACTCCCATCTGGCGAGCGGAGAAGTTCAACACCCCAACTCATCTCAACGAAGTCCGGCAGATGGACATCGAGCAGGCCTTTGCTGACGACGAGACGGTGATGAAGGTGTTGGAGGAGATTCTTGTTTATATGCTCCGAGAGGTCAGGGAGATGTGTCCCAAAGAACTAGAGCAATTAAGCCGGGAGATCACAGTCCCAAAGTTACCGCTCAGGAGGATAACCTACACTGAAGCTGTGGAGATGCTTCAAGAGGCAGGAGAGGATATGGTTTGGGGGGATGACTTTTCGAAGCTTCAGGAGAGGAGCCTCATGGAGCTGGTGGGAGAGGAGGCTTTCCTTATGAAGGACTGGCCCAGCGTCCAGAAAGCCTTCTACGCTATGCCATACGAGGAGAACCCCGACATAGTCCACGCCTTCGATCTGGTTTACAACGGGGTAGAGATCAGCAGCGGCACTCAGAGGGTTCATATCCCAGAGCTTCTGCGAGAGCAACTAAGGAAGAAAGGTCTCAACCCAGAGAATTTCACCCACTACATCGAAAGTTTCAGCTACGGGGCTCCCCCCCACGCAGGGTGGAGCATAGGCCTTGAGAGGCTCACCATGACGGTGACGGGGATGGAGAACATCAGAGAGTGCTGCATGTTCCCCCGGGACCGGGACCGGTTGGTGCCTTAGTTGGGAAAGGACCAATTCGGATACAAAATGTGCATAGTCCTACGAATCGACCTCGGTATGAGCACCGGGAAGCTCATCGCCCAGGCAGCCCACTCTGCAGTCGGCGCCTCAGAGCTTGCCAAGAAAGAGAATTATAAAGCCTGGAGAGTATGGCGGGACGAGGGAGGAAAGAAGGTAGTCTTAGAGGCTGAGTCCCTCGAAGAACTCGAAGGGCTCAGGGAGAAGGCTGAGGGTCTCAACATCGTGAACGTCTTGATCAAAGACGCAGGTCACACTGAAGTTCCCCCGGGCACTGTCACAGCTCTCGGTCTGGGGCCAGATAGATCGGATAAATTGGACAAGGTCACTGGCGCCCTGCCTCTCATCAAGTAAAGCTTTGATTACCTTCATCTTGGATGAACAAGGATCTGAGTCCTTCTGGGATGCCGATCAGAGTCTCCGCGAGCTCTGGGAGGAACCACCGGCTTATCGTCACTATCAGTATAGCCACCCCTATAACGCCGTAAAGGAAACTTATCGGGTAGTGATACGTCTCCACAGTGGGGTTGGTGAAGTACCAGGTGAAGGGTGGGAGATCGTGTGCGGTAAGGTAGACCGTCAGGAATATGCGAGAAACGTTCATTAAGAAAACCAGAATCCCCCCGAAGACGAGAGACGCAGCCTTCCTCCCCCAACTACCCTTTTCGAGGGGAAGGACCAAAGCGGCCAAGATCCCCCAGACATGCATCGCCGTACATTCCCTGATGATTGTGACGTAGACATACCGGACCCCGCTCACCAAGGTCAGGTACGCTAGTCCACCTTCCACCCCGAAGCCTGACGAGAGCCCGAGCACCCTGAAAAGGGAGGACATGGCCCGTGCAGTGAACCTCTCAAGCCATGCACTGGGGACCAGTTTGAAGCCCCAAGCTATTGTGGTGAACACTAGCACATAATATAGAGTAGACCGCGTAGTTTCAGATAGGCCCTTCTTCATCACAAACATATTTCTAGAAGGTGGAAAAAATGGTTTCCGGAACTACTTTTGCTAGTGCACTTTTTTTCGCAGTAATAGGCTTAGAGATGACATCTTCTGAAGATGTTAAGTTGAATTATATCGCGATAATAATCTATTATGGCGTGGAGTGTCTAGGGGCCTTTAAAGCCACAAGCTGGGCAGGTGTACTCCCTGCTGAAGTGGCGACATCTCTCACACCGCCACATAGAGACATTCCCACATGCAGGGCATTGTAATTTAACTGCTTTTTCTCCGGGAGTTATCTTCTTTCCACACGAGATACAGGATGGCATACCGCTCAGCTCACTAACATGCCAATGTCTCATCTATTTAAAGGTTAAATGGCTTTCAACATAGAGGTCACGATCCCTTCAACCGTTATGCTGTAACGTCTTAGCGCTTGAAGGGCTCCTGATGTTGGTTTAATTAGCCGGGCATAAAGCTGATCGGTAGCTAAAGTAGTATATTCCCTTAGAGGTTGATTGAAAGGTCTCTTATGAAGATGGAATTGGGGAAGTCGACGAGTGAGGTCTATCAGATTCTGAGAAGACTTCTGGCCTCCTTGAAGGCGAGATTGCCTAGGCTTTTAACCAGTATCCCGAACATCCCCGGGTGAGTTAGGGTTTTCCGGAGCACTCCGCTCTGGAGATCCATATCTCCTTCCTTGATAAGAGATTCCAAGACTGGCTTTAGGTTTGCGGCTTTAAGAGAGGAGAATAACCTCTCAATCCGTTCGTCAGGCACACTGTTGAGAAACCTCCTGACGTTCAACATCGTTGAGAACTCTTTCCCTAAAGCTCCTCTCCAAGCATCTTCATATCGAGCGAGGAACCCAGCCGATGAATCCTCAGACTCAAGGGCTTCGGAGGCTGTCTCCGCTGCCATTACCGCGCACATCCCCCCAAGGATGACACCACCCCCAGTAGTGGGTTTCGTCTGTCCCGCGACGTCTCCTACCAATAGCAGGCCACTTGAGAAGGTCTTCACCACGGGGCCACTTGTAAGGACAGGCCATACTACCGGTTTACCACACTCCGAGAGATCAAATCGTCGGACAATGAAGCGCCTCAACAGCTCAAGGGGGTCTCCCTTCCCTGTCGCTAAACCGCAACGAGCGCCATCATCCTCAGTAGGGACAGCCCATGCGAACAGTCCTTCAGCCAGTTCTTGGTCGAGCCAGACCTCGGCTATACCAGGCTCTAACTCTGCATCCGGGATATCTATGTTGACGCCCGCTAAGACACCCTCCACAGGTCGTGGGAGTCCCATTTTACGCGCAAGGACCCCTGAAGCCCCCTCTGCATCGATGACTATCCGTGCGGCGATGTTGGTGTCCCCTTGGATTCCAGAGACTATCCCCCTTTTGACGATAAACTCTCTAATACGGTGGCCTCTTTCTATCTCTGCACCAGCGTCATGAGCTTTCCCCGCTAGATGTCGGTCAAAGGCCTCGCGATCAATGATATAAGCACGGGTTCTTCCGCTGTCAATCTTTATGGCATCACCTTCCGGGGAGAAGATGGTTCCCCCTCGTATCTCATGTCTGATATACTCGGTCTTAGGGGAGACGCCAATCCGATCGAGCCCTTTAACACTGAGAATACCTGCGCAGTGATTGGGCACCCCGATCTCCCGATGCTCCTCGAAAACCTTGACCTCGAACCCTTTATCGGCTAGTTCCCTGGCTGCGATGAGGCCTGCAGGCCCACCTCCGACGATGGCGGCCTCGGCTCTCAATTCGTCCCTCTCAGTCGGAGCGCTTTATGACCTCTATAAATTCGACATCGCCGACATCATCGAAGAACCGGTGGATATCAAGCGCAACTCCCCGCTTCGCGATCTGGATGTTCTCTCCGAAAAAGATCTCTTCAGGGATTTCGATCTTCACCTTTGTCTTGAGTTTCTTTAATTTAAAAAGGTCCAAATCGACGCCAAGGAAACGGCGACCGATGAGAGCCTTAATCTTCTCCTCATCGTCTTCAAAACGCTCCGTGGCTTTGACATGATATACGATCTTCCGTCCTGCCAGGGGGTGGTTATAATCGAGTTGGACCCGGCCAGCCCCCACACTGCGGACTGTCGCAGACCTGCCGTCCAGTTCTACCTGCTGCCCTACGACGGGGGTCACGCCTTTAGACCTCAGGATCCTATATGGTATTGTTTGGACGTTATCGGGGCTCCTCTCCCCAAAAGCTTCACTAGGAGGGATCTCAACCTCCGCGATCTCCCCGAGCTTGAGACCAGCGATACGATCGTCGAGACCTTTAAGAACCCACCCTTCACCCACAACGACAAGTTTAGGGCCGTAGGTCCTGTCCTCCTCATAGATATCCTCCTCCTTAGCGATTTCCTCATCGGTGGTATCAAATACTTCGTCGGTCTCCACTGCTCTCCCAGTCATCTCGACCAAAACGAAGTCGCCCTCATCTATCAAATTCTTCTCTTTCTCCAGTTCCTTTAGCTCCTTCTCTTCGGTCTCCTCCTTTGGAGCCTCTTTTTGATCCTCTTCAGGTGTATCTTCTGGCTGCTCCTCGGGAGCCTTTTCTTGAGATGCCTTTGGGGTCTCCTGATCCTCGTCTTCCTCTGGGCTCTTTTCTTCTTCGCTCATGATTTCAACCTTCAGCGTGACGATTTTGATGATACTCTTCCCAAGATAAACCTTGGGTCACCATGGAAAAACGGACCCGAGCTTAAAGTCTTTCTGTATTGAACTGAGTCATATTTCCAATCTCACGGACAACCATTTTTAGCTTGAGGGCGTTGATCTCTCTTGGTTGAGTTGTCAGGGAAAGACTCGAAGACCATTGGGAGGTCGATGGAAGAGACCAAGGAGTACCATGTCCGGTATCTGAGGGCCATCAACAGTCCCCTTAGACGAAAGATCCTTAGAGCTATCAAGGATAGTGGTGTGACCCTTGAGACGCTGGTGGAGAGGACAGGTCTTGATGGGAAAACTTTGGGATGGCATTTAGGCATCTTGGAGCATGGATTCTGCATCGAGAAGGAGGAGCGAGATGGCGAGACCATATACACCCTGACCCAAGAAGGCCTCGTAGTGGATTACGTCGATAAATAAGTTATTAATATCCTGAGGTTAAGGTGATGGAGCGTATACCTCCAAGGGTTCTTCAATTCTCTTTCTATTCAAGGGACCCCGCTGCGGTTGCTAGGGATCTCTTGGGTAAGCGGTTGGTCCGGAGGTTTGACGGGGCTCTCATGGAGGGTATAGTGGTTGAGACCGAAGCTTATTACGGTTTTAAGGATCCAGCTTCCCGGGCTTTCCGAGGGATGAAAGGGTACAACCGCTTAATGTGGGGGGAGCCGGCTAGAGTTTTCATCTACAATGTTCATAGATATTGGATGTTCAATATCGTAGCTCACATACCTAACGGGATCGGTGCTGTCCTGATAAGGGCCATTGAACCAACCAAGGGGATCGAAGTGATGTTGAGGAACAGACCTGTAGAGGAGCTGAAGAACCTTACAAGCGGCCCAGGCAAACTAACCCTTGCGATGGGTATCGATAAAAATATTCACGGTTCCTCTGTCACGGATCCAGACGGGGAAGTCTTTATTCTGGATGCAGACTTAGACATCGAGTTAGGTACCTCCCATAGGATCGGGGTGACTCGGGATCTGGACCGGGATCTCAGGTTCTATATGAAGGGAAATCCCTTCGTCTCTAGGTGAGCTGGTTCACTCCACGAGGGTGAGGACGTCCTCCACGATATATTCGATGAACTCCAGGAGGGTCTTTTTACTGAACAGGGTCACGACACAATTCCGGGTGATCCCCACGGTTATCCCCCGCTTCTGGATCTCGAAGACGACATACCAGATCCTCCCATGCTCCATGTAGTCTTGGTAGAGCTCAGTGTCGGCCAGACTCTGACCGGAGAGACAAAGCTTGTCGACGCTGGGTATATCAACGTCGTCGAACCAGATTAGCCGAGTCGCTCTAGGGTTGGACTCGTGAAGCTGCTGAAGGATGTCATCGGGGATCCTGACCTCGACGATAGCTCCAGCTACCCCGAAGACAACTTCGCTCAATGTGTTCGCAACGTGATTGGTGAGGAGCTTCTTTACCCCCCGGGCGACGCTGGGCGCGACAACGGTGAGGAATATCCGGTTCTCATACGGCTTGACCCAGAATGGGGCCTCCTCGGTGACGGGGGTCTCCATAACCCTCCTCTTGTAGCGACGGGTCTTCACGAAATCCCTGGAGAAGACCCCTGAGATAGAACCCTCTTCTTCCTCGAAGTCGAGTATTTCCGTGACAAGGGTCAATGTCTCCTCCCCTTCATACTCTTCCTCCTCTCTGAAGCCTTGCAGCTTCTCACCAATCTGCCTTAGGCTGAGTTCCTCCTTGATCTCGAAGGTCTTAGCGGGTAGGACCATATTGAAACCTTATCCCTCTGAGGGGTTTTAAACACCGCGACCTCCATGGGGTGATTTTTTAAATCTTAAGAGAGAGTATGATCGGTTGTTTTATGTCTGAGCTTCTGGCGGATCTTGTTCTCCTCAACGGCAAGGTGGTGACTATCGACCCAGATGAGTCTATCGCAGAGGCGGTTGCTGTTAAATGGGGGAAGATTGTTGCAGTCGGGGAAGATGACAAGGTTGAACGTCTAATCGGCAATGAGACTAGGGTTATCGACCTTGAAGGGAGGACTGTGATCCCGGGGCTCATCGATTCACACTGTCACATGGTCGCGACGGGTATTAGTCGGATGGCTGGGGCAGTGGATCTGAGCGAGGAGGCTGGAGTGAGGTCCATCGCAGACCTCCAAATGAGACTGGCCGAGAAGGCCAAAGCCACACCCAGAGGAGAGTGGGTAGTTGGGGTCAAGGAGGACGACTCTAAGCTCGCTGAGAAGCGCCACCCGACCCGGCGGGATCTCGACAAGGCCTGCCCCAATCATCCCTGCATTGTCTCCACGGTGGGAGGACACTTCTCGGTGGCGAACAGCGTTGCATTTGAGACTGCTGGGGTCTCCAAAGAAACGCCTGACCCGGTGGGTGGGGTCTTCGAGAGGGATAATGTGACCGGGGAGTTGACTGGTGGTGTTCACGAGAAGGCTAGGGAGGTCTTCATGTCGGAGGGTTCCTATCCTTGGGCTCCGAAAAGGGAGGGGGCGGCGGAGGGCGCGAAGGCGATCTTAGAGGCGAACGCAGCTTCTGGCCTCACCTGTGTCTATGATATGGTGGACGGCACACAGATCCGTGCTGTCCTTGATCTCATGAACAGAGGGGAGCTCCCTATCAGGGTCCGGATGGATGTCACCATAGACCTCTTCAATGCGATGGACGAACTCGGACTCTATCGGGGACTAGGGGATGACTGGGTCCGTGTCTGCGGCCTCAAGATGTTCTTCGATGGCGCCATCTCAGCCCGGACCGCAGCCGTTAAGGAACCCTACCTTCATCGGGATGACTTCTATGGAGTTATGGCTACAACAGAAGAGCTGGCCCGAGAGACCATTATGAAGGCATACACCAAAGGCTATCGGATATCCGCCCACGCAAACGGTGATCGTGCCATCCCTATCTACTTGGACATAATGGAGGAGGCACAGAGGAAGTACCCGAGGGATGATTCAAGGAACCGGGTGATCCACTGCACAGTAGTTAACGATGAACTGATCACCAGGATCAAAGAGCTTGATTTGTTACCCACCATCTTCGGGGCCTACCCCTATTATCATGGGGACAAGATCCTACCGGCCTTTGGCGAGGAACGTCTTGAGCGGATGTTCGCAGCCCGGAGCTTCCTCGACGCTGGGATTGTGATCGCCGCCCATTCGGATCACAGTGCATCTCCCTATCCACCCCTCATGGGGATCCATTCTCTGATAAACAGGAAGAGCAAGGGGGGTCGTCCAGTCGGTCCAAGCCAAAATGTCATGGTGATGGAGGCACTCAAGATGTACACCATAAACGCCGCTTACCACAGCTTCGATGAGGACAGACTTGGCTCCATAGAAGTTGGCAAACTCGCGGATATGGTTGTATTGGGCAAGGACATCCTCACGGTCTCCCTTGAAGAGATAATCAATATACCCATAGAGATGACAATAGTAGACGGTAGGGTTATCTACCGAGGGGAAGATGGCTGAAAGATTGATATTCTCATTTATATTAGAATGAGCGTCTAAGTGATTATCGATGAAGGTATTCATATCGGTGGACATGGAAGGGATCTCAGGAATCGTTGACGGCAAACAGACGGGCCGAGACAAGAATGAGTACCAGAAAGGGAGAGCCCTAATGGTGGCGGATGTAAACGCTGCTATTGACGGGATCCTTGAGGTCAGCCCGGATGCAGAGGTCGTGGTGAGTGACGCCCATGGGGGTATGATAAACATTGAACCCGAGGAACTCAATGAAATCGCGCTCCTCGTGAGGGGGACCCCTAAACCCCTGACTCAGATGGCGGGTGTGGATGGCTCCTTTAATGCGGCAATGTTTGTGGGCTTCCACTCTAAGAAGGGGACCCTACATGGTGTACTGAGCCACACCATCTCAGGAGGGACCATCGAGAGGATCACCGTCAACGGGATGGAGGTTGGGGAGACCGCGATTAACGCCGCCATAGCCGGCGACTACGGCGTACCGGTTGCCTTCGTAGCTGGGGACAAGGCCACCACTCTTGAGGCGAAAGCATTGAACCCCGAGATCAAGGTGGCGGCTGTGAAGGAAGCCATCGGGAGGACCGCAGCGAAATGTCTCCACCCGGCGAAGGCTAGGAAGCTGATCAAGGAGAACGCTGCCAGAGGACTGAGGGAGCTGGATAAGATGAAGCCTTTCGTCTTCGAGCCGCCCGTGGAGGTTGTGGTCAGGTTCACGAATGCTAGGATGGCTGACGCCGTGGAGTTCATGCCTTCTGCGGAGAGGCTCGACGGCAAGTCCATCAGGTTCGTCCAAGACGACTTCATCAAAGCCTTCAAGGCTCTACGAGCATCCATATTCATAGCACAAAAAGTCTCTTAGAACAACGATACTGCCTTTCCCCCCCTTATCGCCTATTGAATATCTAAACTTTTTTATTATGATGAATAGAGGCCGACTAATTTAGGTAGATGGTGCTAAATCCTCAACCCCCAATCTAGTCATCCAAGATTAGGATGGCAGCTCACGATTACGTCACCCTGGTTTCCGTGATACTGAGCAGCATGTCCGAGATCATCTTGATGTTTGCCCTATATCCCAAGATTCTAGCAGAAATGTCATTCAATTCTGGGGACTACAGCGACCATCATCGATATCTCAATGTAGTTTGGAGGCTAAGGAACCCGGGCAGTTCCCTCTACCTGCTGAGCGTATGATGAGGGGTTTCTTGGGAGAATAAAAAACCATCATAAAGGGAGACATCCCCCTGTGCTCTGTATCTCCCTTGAGCACTTGAGATAAACGTGAAATCTGGCCTTTTCCCATCTCTAATCGGATTGGACACAATATACCAGATAGGGGGTTCTATCAAGTTAAATTAAATGAAACGTATTACCGTTCGATAAATCATGCCCAAGAGGAAGATCAGGATCAAGGATCTAAGGCGGTTTGTATTCGTATCCGATCCCCAGATTTCCCCAGACGGAGATAAGGTTGCCTTTGTTCATACAAAGGTTGATTATGAGAACGATGGCTATATCAAGCATATCTGGATATGGGACAGGGAGACAGGGAAAGCCCAGCAGTTCACCTCGGGGACTGGGAACGACAGCAATCCCCGGTGGTCTCCCGATGGCGAGAAACTCCTCTTTCTGTCCAGCAAGAGGCAGGCCGGGAAGAAGGAACCCCAGCTCTGGGTGATCCCCTCCTCTGGCGGGGAAGCCAGATTGATAGCAGAGCTTGAGGACGCGGGAGTCTCGGACCCCGAATGGGCTTCCGACTCCCAACGCGTGCTCTTTACTGCCCGGGTCTGGGAGGAGAAGAAGCCCAAGACCGATGTCAGGGTCGTGAGGCGCCTCGATTACAGGCTCAATGGGGTGGGATACTACCCCGGGAAGAGGATTCATCTATTCAAGGTGAGGTTGGGAGGTAAAACATTACAGCTCACCAGGGGCGGGTTTGATATCGAAACCGCTTCTTGGGCTCCAGACAATAAAAGTATCGCTTTCGTGACCAACCCTGCATCGGACGCCGACCTCTCTTTGGTTCGGGATATATATACCATCTCCTCACGAGGAGGGGAGATGGCGAGGCTCACCGAGGGGGAGCACATGATCAGCGACTTCTCTTGGGCCCCCAACGGTGAGGAGATAGCGTTCTTAGGACATGATATGCACGCCGCCACGGCTACCAATATGGACATCTGGGTGATGCCCTCGGAGGGCGGGGCAGCTAGGAACCTTACCGCAGAGTTCGACTGGAGCATCGGGAGGGGGATTGGGAGTGACCTCAGGATCAAAACCCCGAACCAGGGCGCTGTTTGGTCACCAGGATCCGACATGATCTACTTCCTTACTGGCACCATACCGACCGCCAACGTCTACAGGGTGGACAGGGACAATGGAGAGGTGGAACAGCTAACGAACGGGATGAGCGTAGA
>JASFTK010000033.1:0-13991 GCA_050053595.1 Candidatus Bathyarchaeota archaeon
GGAATATCTGCGGAAAGTGAATCAGGATATGGGAAAGACGGTGTTGATGGTGACCCACGACCCTACAGTCTCCCGGGTAGCTGATAGGATCCTGAGGATCCAAGATGGGTTGATTGTGACCGACTCATCGCCAGTCAGGGAAGAGGATGAGCTCTCTGACTCGTACGCCGACATACTGAGAAGACGCATAAATGAGATCGACGGGCAGCTGTTGAACCTCGACGGGGAGTTCAGGGCTGGAGATATGACGGGAGAAGACTTTGTGAAAAGGCAGACGATCCTGAAGAAGACCCGGGACGTTCTGTTGGAAGAGCTACACAGGCTTGGCGTTGTCCACTGAGTCCCAACTCCCCAAGCCATCTACAAAAATATTGTATGAAGGTGGGCCACCAGCTTTCGCGGTTTCGCGTAGCCGAAGACGACACTAATGCCGCAAACGGAGCGTGGTTTAACTTCCGAGTTCGGAATGGGTTCGGGTGGGTCCCACGCCCTTTGGCCGGTAACCCATACCTCTGAGGCCGTAGCGATTTTTTAAACGTTTCGAAGTCTCTCAGAGGATCTCCTTGGGCTCGTAGTCAGCGTGCTCCTGGTACTTCTCTATGAAGGGCTCAACCTTCCCTCTCACAGCGTCGATCTGTCTCCTGGCGTTACCGATGAAGGTGGAACGATCAATCAGGGTCTCCTGTAACTCCTCATAGGTTATCCCCGCCTCCTGGAGCTCGGGGTCCTCGGAGAGCAGCATGATCAGATTGTTTTCCCTGGCTCCCTCCTCCCTCAGTCGCAACGCCTCTGCCACGGCATGCTTCTTAATTATGGCGTGAGCCCTCTCCCTCCCTATCCCGTGCTTCAGGGCCACCCCCAGGAACATGGTTGTAGCGAGGAAGGGGAGATATCTCTTGAGTTCCCCCTCGATGACCGCGGGGTAAACCCCCATCTCGTTGAGGACGGTGAGCGTGGTTTCAACGAGACCGTCTGAAGCGTAGAGGGCATCGGGGATGACGATCCTTCTAAGAGCTGAGCACGAGACATCACCCTCTTCCCACTGGTCGCCGGCGAGGCGGGAAGCCCCATCAAGGTACATCTTGAGCATATTGGAGAAGGCGCAGATCCTCTCTGTGCTCCGGGTGTTCATCTTGTGGGGCATCACACTGCTCCCCACCTGACCCTCCTTGAACCCCTCGGTGACCAGCTCATACCCCGCCATGAGCCGCACGGTCTTCGCAAAGCTCTCGCACGCTGAAGATAGAGCCGATAGATTGGAGATCAACTTATAGTCGAGGCTGCGGGGATAGACCTGGCCCGGAGCGCTCAGGGTCTCATTGAACCCCAAGAAATGGGCCACCCTTCTCTCAAGTTCCACCACCTTCTCAGAGGATCCTAAGAGGGCGACCATCTCTGACTGAGTCCCCACAGCGCCTTTGATCCCCCTCAGGGAGTAAGACCCGAGGTAGGCCTCGAACTCTGTCAAGTGGTCGTGGAGTTCCTCAGCCCACATCGCAAACCTCCGGCCTAGGAGGGTGGGCTGAGCAGCCTGGTGATGTGTGCGGCCAGTGATCTGTAGATCCCTGTACGCCTCAGCCTTGTCCAAGAGGTGCCTCAGTACGGAGACATACTTCCCGAAGACCAGCCTGGCAGCCTCCCGTATCTGGAGCTGCTCGACATTGTCAGTGAGGTCCCTGCTGGTCATCCCCATATGGAGGTAGTCAACGCCCCCAGCCGCGATGTTGAAGGCCTCGATCTTAGCCTTGACGTCATGCCTCGTCCTCAGTTCGATCTCCTTGATGAGATCGAGGTCAACCTTACACCTCGCCCTCTCATAGTCCTCGATGGCGCTCCCGGGTATCTCCAACCCCAGCGCTTTCTGTGCCTTGAGGACAGCGATCCAGAGATCCCTCTCATATAGGACCCTGCCCTCCTCTGAAAATATCGAGTTCATCTCGGGTGTAGCATACCTCAGGGAAAGGACATTGGGATTAACCATCTTTCTAGAAGAATGAGGGGGTCAGGAGTTTTTAAGAATAAGCTTAGGACTGAATCCCCAGATAACAGAACTCTACGACCCATACAACCCGTTCAGGGTCCCAATCACCGTAGATGGCCTCCCACTCCTCACGGAACCCTTGGAGGTCAGGATAGCCCTCCCTCTCCGCGTCAACGGCCGTCATATCCCCGAGACGTTGCCGATAGAGGCGGTCGACCATTATCCTATCGGGGAGAGACTCAAACAGTTTGATCTTGAGGCGGTATACGCCCCCCGGTTTGACCATAGGCCTTGAAGGCCGACGAGTCACGGTCTTGAAGCCTTGCTGTATCCGGGGGATATGGTGACCTTTGAAGAGGAGAGTCATCGAGTTACCCTGATGGGACAATGGAGAGAAAACCTTGTGTCCCCTTATGGATGGGTCTATGGGGAAGAAAGGGTCGCCGGTCCGCGGTTAAGCAATCTTTATTTAGTTGGTGAAGGGTAGCCGTCTTTGACGTTAGGAGGGGCCGTGGTCTAGCCAGGCATGACGTCGGGCTCCAGAAAGTATGATTTGGGTTTGCTGACCGCATTGCGGGATGAAGAGTTTTTGGAGCGGAAACCCGAATGTCGAGGGTTCAAATCCTTCCGGCCCCACTTTATATGAGGCAAAACACCTCAAAGCTCCGTTATCCACCACTCGAAAGCACCATACGCGGCTCCCTGACCCGCCCATGATGTTTTATCTATTGACGGATTACTCAGCCCTGACAGCCCATGCCTCGACAAGGGAGATTCTCGATAACCCTGTCCCTCGAAGAGAAGATCGGGCAGATGCTCGTGGTGGGTTTCCATGGCCTAGACCCCCCTGATCACATACTACGATGGTTGGCCCATGGACGCATAGGCGGCGTTATCCTGTTCGCCAGGAATATAGACAACCCCACCCAGGTTGCTGAGTTGACTCAGGCCTGTCACGAAGCTTCCTCACGACCGATACTCATCGCGATCGATCAGGAGGGGGGTGTAGTCGCCCGACTGCGCGAGGGGTTCACCGAGAGTCCTGGGGCTATGGCTCTCGGGGTGGCGGACTCTGAAGAGATCGCCGAGGGGGTGTCAGCTGTTATGGGGACTGAGATGAGGGCGCTGGGGATCAACTGGAATCTGGCCCCCGCCCTTGATCTCACTCACAACATCCACAACCCCTCTGTCGGGGTCCGCTCCCTTGGGACCGACCCTGGACGGGTCGCCAAGCTGGGCGTCGCACAGGTGCTGGGATTCCAGAAAGTGGGGGTGGCAGCTACCGCGAAGCATTTCCCTGGGAAGGCGGATACCCCCATTGACCCCCACGTGAGACTGCCGGTGATCAAGGGCTCCCTCGACGGCATGTGGGAGACAGATCTGGTCCCCTTCCGAGCCGCCAGCGAATCAGGGATTGCCGCCGTGATGATTACCCATGTCCAGTTCAAGGCCTTGGAGCCTAACTACCCGTCCACCCTATCGCCCAGGATCATCCGTGGCTTGCTGCGGGAGGAGATCGGATTCCACGGTCTTGTCACAACCGACTGCATGGAGATGAAAGCAGTCACCAACGAATACGGTTCAGGAGAGTCAGCGGTGCTGGCGGCTCTGGCTGGGGCAAACACCATTCTGTTCTCCCACACCCGGGAGTCCCAAGAAGCCGCTTATGACGCCCTAGTAGACGCAGCGAGGACCGGTCGCCTACCCATGGAGTACATCGATTTCGCGGTCGACAAGATCCAAACGGTCAAGGAACGATTCGCGTTCAAAGATCGCCCATCCCCCGACATCATCCGCCACCCCGATCACCTGAAAATCACTATGGAGGCTGCTCGCGCCGGGACCGTGCTGCTGGAGAACGGATCGGGGTTACTCCCCCTCAGACTTGAGGACTCGCTCCGGATAGCATTGATCGAGTTCAGATCCCACCTGGACACCAAGAACCCAGATCAGGGCTACTTGACCAACTTCGCTGCTTCAATCAACAATAGACTCCCTCAAGTCGAGAGCATAGGGCTTGATCCCATGACCCCCTCAGAGGGGACACTGGTCCGCGCCCGTGAATATGCATCTTCGTCTGATATCGTGATCGTGGCGACTCGCAATGCCCATCTCAACCCTGAGCAGAATAAGCTTGCCCAAGAGTTCCTCAGATCGGGGAGTAGGAGCGTGTTGATCTGTCTCCGCAACCCCTACGATGCAGGGGTCCTCAGGGGAGCAGACGCCGTCATCTGCACTTGCAGTGATAGCGCGCCCTCCCTGACCGCCGCTGCAGAGGCATTGATAGGCCGCTTCACCCCTAAAGACAAACTTCCCGTTCCGCTCAGGATAGAATAACCGAGGAAAGAATTTTCGAGGTTTTTACCGTCTAAAGCCCCGTGAAGCTGGGTGAGATCGATCCTTGATGCAGTTATTTTGTAGATTCCTCATCTTCCAACTGTCTCTGGGCGATCTTGGGGCTTATCAGGGCTGAGAAGAGGACGGTCCCCAGAATCACGGGTATGAGCATGTTGGTGTACATCTCCGGATGTTTGAATATTATACCCTCTGGATCGTAGATGAGGGGGATCTGGGAGACGACTAGAGCGGAGGTCCCCAACGGGAACATAAGCCGGGATATGACCAGCTCCCTCTTGGTGAAGTTCAAGAGCTTGCCCACTACGGTGCCGACAAGCGCCCTCAGGACGATCACCAAGGCGGTGAGCACGATGCCGATGACAATGTATTCCCTTGAGACGGTGGCTATCAACCCCATGTAGACGAAATAGTATGATTTGACGAAGAAAGAGATCTCGTTGTTGAACTGGATGATGGAAGATTTGTCTACCCTTAGGTTCATATTGAGTCTTTTGGCGAAGAATTGATAATTTGCCAGAACGATTCCGAAGGCGAATGTGGCTATTGCCCCTCCTCCTTGGCCGGTCAAAGTCTCCATAAGGAAATAGAGGAGGAAGAGGACGGAGATGGTGAGCATATAGTTGTACCTCCTCCCCCTGAGCCTGTTGAGCAGTATTACCCAGATAATACCGAAGATGACCCCAAGGACGGTGGCTAGAGTGAACGTTGCGTAGATGTCCCTGATACTGGTCAGAGGGGCCAGGTTCGAGAACTGTATCATCTTGATGATGGTGATGGCGACAACTATGCGTATGGGGTCGACGATGGTGGACTCGAGGGCCAGGATCAGGCGCGTGTTATCCATCTTGGGCATCAGTTTCTTCATCTCATCGATAACGCTCAAGACGGAGACCGTGCTCACGCCTGCAATCATCGTCCCAAAGAGGACGCCTTCCCAGACCGATAGGGGGAACGGTGAATAAACCTTCACTAAAATTCCTATGCCCAACACGATGACGATGAAAGTCATCGTGGCGAGAGTAGCAGATTTGGTAAGTACCTCCTTGAGAGCATCGATGTCTGTCTCAATACCCGCTCCAAACGTGACTATGTTGAGGGCGACGATCCCCATCACCTGTGAAGCGGCCACGAAGATGTCTTTCTGGATGACTCCGAGGGTAGGGCCGAGGAGGAAACCAATACCTAGGAGCCAGACGAGATCAGGTATCTTGATCTTGGTGTAGATGAGGCTGCTGAAATAGCTGAGGACCAGGGTGACGGAGAACAGGAGGAGGACCTGGAAGGGGTCGATCATTTTCTTTATTTCTCCTGCACAGGATTTTTCATAGGTCTAACGACGCCCCAAGAGGTTAAAGCGTTCGTAGTCGACACACAAGCGATATTCAATACTGGTATTGAGCCCTTTTAGCTTTTAGTGTGACCGGGTTAGACATTACCAGCCTTTAAATTTATGATTTTTTAGCTAAGTTTAAGAAAATTATCTGCCTGTTATTCCAAATCTCTACCATACCCGTATACAAGGATACCCATGTGGCTCCAGCCTCCACCAATTGGTCGACCCCCAGAGGCTCCTCACAGTGAACACTGCCCCACTCTCCTACTCCTACCTACGCCTCAGTGATCCCTCGTCCAGAAGCCCCTCACCTTCAGCCACTTTCCGAGGTAGACCAAGCTCAGCATGATAGGGACCTCCCAGAACAGCCCCATGGTGGTCCCCAACGCCGCCTGGGAGCCTAAGCCGTATAGGCTGATGGCGGTAGCGATAGCGATCTCGAAGTGGCTGGAGGAGCCGATAATCACCGTGATGATCCCCTCATTGTAACTGAGGCCTGCGTACCGGGTCACCAGCATGTTGACCCCGACGACTGTGAGGAAGCCGACTAGGAGAGGAATGGAGATGAGCAACATCAGGTCGGGATGCCTTAGGAGTACATCGCCGTTCATGGAGAACAGTATGACGAGGGTGGTTAGGAGAGCCAACATCGAGACCTTGCCCACGACGGGCCTGTATTGTTCGTGGAACCATCGCTCCCCCCTCGTCCTGGTGAAGTACCTCCTGGATAGGTACCCCAGGGCCATGGGTAGCCCGATGAAGACCACCACTGAGATGAGGAGCATCGCCCTGTCTATGGGGATCTTCTGCACCCCGGTGAGGAGGGAGACAACGGGTGCGTAAAGTAGCATGATGGTGACGGTGTTAAGGCTGGTGGTGATAAAGTTCTGCTCCTGATTCCCCCCCGCCAGAGAGCCCCAGACTAGGACCATCGCGGTGCACGGGCTCGAACCCAACAGTATGAGAGAGACTGTGAGCTGGTCATAGCCCGAGAGGAAGATGTTCGCCAACACTACCGTCACCAAAGGCGCGATGATCCAGTTGGAGATGAGGGTCAAGAGGATGGGCTTTGGGTCCTGGGTCAACTTCTTCAGCTCCTCCAGACGGAGGTTGAGAAGGGCGGGATACATCATCAGGAATAGGCAGACCCCTATGGGGATCGAGATCCCCATGACCTGCATCCCGTCTATCGCCGTACTGAGTGTTGGTAGGTACTGGGAGAGGAGCAGCCCCAGAGCCATGCAGAGGACTACCCACAACGCGAGGTACTTCTCAAACATCCCTAGGCCAGCGGAAGCCTCCCCCATTTTAGATCTTTCCAGATTGATCAGGAGACAGCCCAATAACATATAAATATTTTTAAATATGTTTATATCAAAATCGGATTAAACGCATATAAAACCGTTTTATTAAACCAGATCAGGAACGACCCACAATGAGAAAAATCGATCAAAGGCTGAGACGCCTGATAGAGTCCAATGTCTGCCAAGCCGACGACGCTCGTGAATACAGGGAAGAGTTGCTGAAGCTGTCCCATGAGACCGCAGGTATTGAAGATGTGCAGAGGGAGAGCGGTTTCTTCAAGGCCCTATCGGATGAGAACCGGCTCAGGATACTGAAGCTCCTGAGGGTCAGGGAGATGTGCATCTGCGAGTTGATGATAGCCCTCGGGGTCTCCCAGCCTAACCTGTCACACCATATTGGGGTCTTGGAGAATGCGGGGTTTGTGGAGAGAACCAAGAAGGGGAAGTGGGTCTTCTGCTCCCTCTCCAACCCAGCGCTCATCGATGATATGTTCGCCATCGGATTATTATCCTGACCACCCCCTGCACTGAAATATCGTCCATAAAAACCCATCAAAAGCCACAGGAAGTCCTCACAATGATGAGTGCTAAGTCCTAATCATCCTCTATTGGGCCCCAACCAGGGTTATGGCATAATCAAGACGTTCACCAAGAGGATGGAGAAGGAGTTCAGCCCGGGACTCGTCTATCCCTTCCTCCAGAGGCCCGAGGAGAAAGGTTTCGTGACCCAGAGTACTGAGATGGTCGGAGAGAAAGAGAAGAAAGTCTACTGCCTCACACAGATGAAAACCGCTCTCTGCGAGCGGCAGTTACGGCGCTTCGCTAACCTAGTCTCAGTTGCCCTAGAGCCCGGCCTTGACATCTACCCCCCCTGCGGATACAAGATATATGGGGGGCACCTGGAGTCGTCGATGGCGAGGAAAAGATATTTTGCTGCCTCCACACACCCTAGCCCATAAGGACCAGATGGGCCTCTGAAGGGCTATTATCCAGTCATAGAATATGGTGACATTTTGTATGTGGGACAGGTAAATGCCTATCTTGGGGGAATCATAATAGGGGTTCCCAAGCCTATAGGTCTGGGGTCTCAACGTTTATTGGGTGCAGTTTCTGATTATTATGATGGTTCTGGGATCAGGTTGTTTGGCTATGGATGAGGACCGGGGGGTAAGCCTGGCTCCGTTCATCGCTGTGGTGCTACTGAGCTCAGTCATTTTCGGGTCCTGGTTTTTACTCAAACAAAAAGGGGGAGAGATCAACTTTGAGCTCGTGGATCTGGACGGCGAGACAGTGAGACTCAGCGACTTCTATGGCGAGGTTGTGGTCCTCGACTTCATGGCGACCTGGTGTGGTCCCTGCAGATACTCAATGGTGGGGCTGGTCTCTCTGTATGAAGAGTTCGGTGACCAATTTGTGTTGATCTCCATCGCAGTCGACCCTATCTCCGACACCGTCCCCGTCCTCAAGCAATGGAAGGAGACTTATGGGGCAACCTGGATCCATACCAGAGACCTCGCTGATCCCCCTGCTGGACAGCGGTTCGATGTCACAGGGGTCCCCACATATGTCATCATCGACAAGAAGGGGAAGGTCCGATTCAAACACATCGGCCTAATGTCAGAGTTGAAGCTGAGGCAAGAAATTTTATCCCTGGTCCAAGAGTAGAACCTGGATGAGTCTACTGTTGCAGGGCTTGGCTTTCGCTTTCACTGCGGGTGTCTTCTCCCTGTTCTCCCCGTGCAGTTACGCCCTACTCCCTGGGTACATATCATACTATCTCGGGGGCAGGTTCTCTATTGGTCGGGCGATCTCTGGGAGTGTAGCATGCACTATGGGACTCATCACAGTCTTCACCTTCATCGGGCTCCTCGCCTCATTTCTAGGGGAGATATTACCCCAAATCGTCCCCTTACTCGACTTGGTGGCAGGGGTCTTCTTAATCGTCATGGGTGTCTTGACCCTGAAGGAGGTCCAGCTCCCCTACCCAACCCTCCCGGTGGGGCTCTCCCGTAGGAGGGATCTCTTGGGCCTTTACGCCTTCGGTGTGGCATACGGATTGGCGGGCGTTGGCTGTTCGGCTCCTATCTTCCTCTCAGTCCTGTTGTATTCCATCTCCAAGGGTATCACGGTGGGGGTCCTCAGCTTCATCCTCTACGCTCTGGGGATGGGGGCACCCCTTATACTCACGACGATCTTGTTGGCGCAAACGAAGGGTTATATCATCAACCGTATCAAGAGTTTCACCCCATGGCTCCAGAAACTGAGCGGAGCGATCCTCATCCTAGTAGGCCTCTACCTGTTCTACTTCTACTACATAACCTACGCCTAGGTGTGGAAGGTCAAGGATTAATAGCTGTGAAGGGAGAAGATCAGCAAGCTTAATGGTAAGTCTGGTCGATATGACTGACGCTTTGAAGCTGGATCTGGAGGAAAGGAGAGCGGATTCTGAGCCCTCCTCTGATATATTCTTGGTCAGAGGGACAACTGGGAGAGACGGGGGCTTCAGTGCTCTCCTAGGATTGATGGGAGAGAATGGGCTCAAATTCTATCAATCGCATGCGGAGGGAGATAAAGCGGGTCCCGATGGACTGATCTCGCCGGACAGCGTCGTAATCGTGAAGGTAAACTCCCAGTGGGATGAGAGGGGTGGCACCAACACCGACCTCGTCAAAGCTATCGTCGAGAGCATCACGGCCCATCCGGAGGGGTTCACAGGGGAGGTAGTGATAGCGGACAACGGTCAAGCCCAGTACGGCTCCACCCACCACGGTGGCAGTCTTGACTACGAGAAGAACAACGCTGAGGACAAGAACCAGTCAAACCGGTTAGTTGCCCAATCGTTCACGGAGCACAGGGTCTCCATCTACCTCTGGGACGCTATCACGTCCAATCAGGTCGGGGAATACTGTGAAGGCGACATGGAAGACGGCTACGTCATCGAGGATATAAAAGACCCCACGGGGATCAGGGTCTCCTACCCGAAGTTCACGACAGAACAGGGGACGCACATCAGTTTCAAATTAGGGGTCTGGGATCCCGAGAAGGGCTCCTACGATAGTGAGAGACTCAAGCTCATCAATGTCCCCGTTCTCAAGGCCCACTTCATCTACGGGGTCACCGCCTGCGTCAAGCATTACATGGGGGTGGTCTCGGACAAACTCCAGGGTGGTAGTGCTCACAGGAGCGTTGGGACAGGGGGTATGGGCGCTGAGATAGCGGGGACCCGGATGCCCACCCTAAACGTTCTCGACGCGATCTGGGTCAACTCCACCCCGGGGAAGGGGCCTCGATGCAGTTACGAGGAGGCGACGAGGCTCAACCTGGTGATGGCGGGCACCGACCCCATTGCCCTCGATCATTGGGCCACCGCAAATATCCTGATGCAGGCTGCCAGAATCCAAGGTCATAGCGACCTCTCAAAGTTCGATCCAGAGAATCCGGAACCTGACTCCCACGGGGTCTGGCTGAGGCTCTCCACCGATACCCTCAGGGAGTCAGGGCACCCAGTCATCTGTGACGAGGAAAGGATGAACATCTACATTACTGACGCGTAATCCCTGTGCCTACTCTCCTCCATCGAGTAACAAGGTGAAAGTTCAATTCACCCTACTCGTACCCTAGACAGGGGAAAAGTTTTGTAGGGAGTCGGGTTGACTGGAGATAGAAGGAGAGATCTTCTTGGAAGATATTATCTGGCCCAACGACGCAAAGTGCTGCGTCTGCCTCACCTTCGACCTCGACGCCGAGTGGGTCTTCATGGGGAACCACCCCGAGGTCGCCGGGATGCCCCGGAGATATTCCCAGGGGGAGTATGTCTGGAAGGCGAGAGTGATACCCCGGATGCTCGACTTGTTTGAGAGCCACGATGTAAAGGTCACATTTTTCACAGTCGGGATGAACGCGATGAACCATCCCGAGACAATAGAGGAAATCCATACACGGGGGCATGAGCTTGCCACCCACGGCTGGGAGCACGAGGATATCGCCGGTCTCCCCAAGGAGGAAGAGGAGAGGAGGCTTCTGAAAACTGTGGATGCCATCGAGGACGCTTCTGGCGTCAGACCTGTGGGGAACAGGACCGCCGGAGGAGAGCTCTCCCCCAACACCATCAATATACTTGAGGAGAACGGGTTCATCTACGACTCCAGCCTCAGGGGCAGCGACCTACCCTACAGGCATGAGAATGGACTCATCGAGGTCCCAAGTTACTACGAGATGGACGACTTCCACCTCTTCGCCGACTATCCTGGTGTAGCCCCTTATCACGCCAGGATGCTGAGCCCTGAGACAGGCTGGGAGATCTGGACCACTGCATTCGATGGCTACTATAGATACGGTCTCTGCTATACCACCATGTTCCACCCCCAGATCATCGGGAAACCCGGGAACATGATGCTCCTAGACAGGCTCCTAGACTACATCGAGGGGAAACAGGATGTCTGGTTCGCCACCGCTGAAGAAGTCGCGCGCCACTGGATCACCCTAGACCTATGACCCTGCCTTTGCAGATTCTTTATGCCCCTTGCAGCCAGCGTTGGTAGATACATTTTGGGAAGAGGCGGAGGTAGAGCCAGTTTTCCTTATCTATTGAGGCCTTTCACCTATCGTTGATTGTATGTAAACCGGGGTGGTGCGTCTCTAGCCGGCCAGTACTCCATATCTGATGTAGATGTATGCCATGGATATTATGAAATTCATCAGGGTGAGTCTGAGCCCTGTCTTGAGGAACATATTGAAGTTGAGGGGGTAACCCTCCTGCTCTGAGACCCCTATGGCGATGATGTTGCTCGGTGACCCGATGGGGGTCATGTTCCCCCCCAAGTTCGTCCCTATCACTAGGCCCCACCATAGATTTCTCCACGACGGATCTACCACTATCTCCTTGATTATGGGGGCCAGTGAAGAAGAGAGAGGGATATTATCGACCACCGATGAGGCGACACCTGAGAGCCACATCAGTCTGATCGAGGCCTCTAAGGGCTGACCACCCATGAGACCCGAGAGCCAGTGGGAGAGGGAGGATATGACCCCAATCTCGCTGAGCCCGTTTATCATCACGAACAGCCCCCCGAGGAAAAGAAGGGTCGACCAGTCGATCTCCCGTAAGACCCCTTGTGGTTCCTGGGTCTGGATCATCATCATCAAAAACCCCCCGGTGAGGGCGACCAAAGCCGGGGTTAGGTGTAGGCTCTCATACACCACGAACCCCGCGATGGTCAGGACCATCACCGCTGCCGCGGCTAGACTCCCTCTGTTGAATGATGCCACCTCAAGGCCACTTACCTCGATAGCCCTCTCGATCCACTCGTCGAACTCTAGGTCTCTGAAATCAGCTTCTGGCTTGGGGGTGAACTCCTTCCTGAATATCCTGATAAAAACCAGTAGGGTCGACAAGTAGAGGATGATGCCAAGGGGCATGACGTGGTATATGAAGTCCATGAAGGAGAAGCCGGCCTCGATACCGATGATTATGTTTGGGATGGAACCCGTCCATAGGATCATCCCCCCGATGTTGATAACCACCGATTGATACACCAGCAGGGTCTGGGGCTTGATCTTTAGGCTCCTCGCCATGGTTATAGTGATACTCGCCATTACCAGCATCGCCCCTATGTTGCTCACGAAGACCGCTAGGATTATCGTGAAGGTGAGCAGTATCACGGCGAAGGCGGTGGCACTACCGGAGTTCTTCATGATCTTAACAGCGAAATATTGGAAGATACCCGACCTCTCAGCCCCTCTCACCATGAGGAACAACCCCATGACCACTGCAAGGATCTCTATGTCTATGAACTGGAGGACTTGATCCGGGCTGACTGCGCCTAAAAATAGGAAGATTAGGGCACCAAGGAGGGATGCGTAGGTCCGGTGTATTACCTCAACAGCTATGAGGATAAAAACGACTATGAAGACCAGGACCGCGAGACCCTGGGCGGAGTTCATGACTGGGCATTCTCAACCTGTTCTTCCTGTTCAGGGCGCATTGAGCCGGTAAGTCTCTTGTACTCGGACATCAGCTGATCCAGGGTGTACTTCCTGAGTTTGACCACGAGGCTCCACCTGTTGCTCAGCTCTTCCTCGAGCTTCTCGATCCGTCCCTTGAGACCCTCCACAGAAGAACCGAGCCCCTCGATCTGCCCAGCGAGACCCTCAAGGTTTTCCTTCATCCGTATGTGATCCTTCCTCGTGCTACCGGTGAGGGAATCCACCTCTTCCTTAAATTTAGCGTTGAGTGTTTCAATCTCCCCAGCCAGGGACTCAAGATCCACCTTCAGCCGTTTGTTCTCCCTCTTGAACAAGGCCTTGAGATTTTCCTCAACTTCATGGACCTGGCGCGATAGCTCCTCCTGCGCGATGCTCCTGATCTGCTCTTCAATACTCATCCATTCAACTATCCTGAGACTTCAAAATATGCTTATCCCAATTAGCATTTTCTCCTAAATAAAAAAGGTTCTCTATGTTTGATGGTACCATAACACACAATTTGGAGGTAAAAATAACGAAATTCTATGATATATAGCCTAACTTCTTAAGCCTCTCCTCGATCAGAGCTTTTTCTTCCTCGTCAAGGTTTTGTGGTTCGTCCATCCCATCCTCTGCCGACCTAGACTCCTGTCTTTCAGGTAAGGGAGAGTTCTCATCGAAGATCTCAGTCAGCACCCTCCCGTCCATCCCGTCTTGCGTGGGTACGCCATAGAAACGCAGCAAAGTCGGGACAACATCTAGGACGGTGGCTTTCTCGACTCTGACCCCTTGTTTCACTCCCGGACCATGGGCAATGAAGACCCCTCCCCTTGTGTGGGTCCCTGTCCAACCCGTGAGAGGAGACCCTTCAACGAACAGTCTATCCTCCCCCACCTTAGCGTCCACCTCACACCTGCCTTCGTCTAGGAGGAAGACAATCTCAGGGGCATCCCCGAGGTGGGGACCTGTGTAGATCTCTTCGGCGTAATGTGCCTCTACCGGTATAGGATTGTTGGTATGGGGGTCTTTGAGACCGGCAAGCTCCTCCATC
>JASFTK010000034.1:0-13756 GCA_050053595.1 Candidatus Bathyarchaeota archaeon
GCTCCGTCTTCTCGATGAGCGCCCTGTCCCTCCTCTTACGGTTCTCCAGCCGCTCCTTGAGGGTGGCTAGGCGGTCCCTCAGCTTCTTCCTGGTCTTCAGTATTCGCGCCCCACCGTTCCTGATGACCCTCCTCTTGCTCGCTATCCGGTTCTTGATCCCCTTCGTGGCCCTGCCCTCTGCCTCCCTCTCCTTGAGCTCCTCCCTGTACTCCTCCAGCTTCCCCCGGTCGTCCACCAGCTTCCGCCTGTACCGGGCTATCCGGTCCCTGTACCGTTTCTCAGTCTCCTTGATCTTCTCCCGGTACTTCTCGACGTTCCTCACCGCCCTCTCCCTGCGCTCCCCGAGCCTCTCTTTCTGCCGTTCCAGGCTCCCAGCCCAGGATCTGGGGATGGTCCGCTTATGGTTGCAGACCTTCGCAGCCTCCAGGTTCGCTATGGTGGCCATGTGCTTCTTCCTGTAATCGGGGTCATCGGGGTCGACCCCTAGCTCCCTGAGCTTGTTCTCCACCGCCGTCGAGGAATAATGGGTCCTGAACACCTTGGCAGAGAGACCGGTCTTCACCTCGTCCAGGAACTCGCTCACCCGCTTCGAGTCGACACCGTCGAACAGCTCGTCATCAGGCTCCTCGGAGAACTCTAACAGGTTGTTGATCACCTTCTGCGGCATCTTGACGCGCAGGTAGTGGCGGACGGAGTCCTTCCCGAGGAAATCGAAGGTGACACTGCCGTCGCCATTGAAGCTCAGATGCTCGGGCTTCAGGGTGGAGGCGCCGATGGTCTCCGCCTCGTCTTCGTCCTTCTCGTCCCCCACCCTGAACTTACAGTAGTCGATGAGGAAGGTGACGGTCGCCGTCTTCCTCCTCTGGAGGTCCCCGTGGTCCAGGTTCTCGTTTATGTGCTCCTGGACCTGGGGCAGTATCTCCCTCAGCTCCCTGGCCGTGTTGAACTTCTCGATATCCTTCTCCTGCTTCAGGGGGCTGGAGTCGTGGAGCCAGACATACTTCATCTTGTCGCTCAGCTTGTCCCGCCATCTGGCTATCCAGAGGGAGTCAGGCTCCCAGACGATGGTCTTCCAATCCCCGGGGGGGACGGGGGCGTCAGGTGAGAGGTTGAGCTCGACATCCCCGTGCCTCGGCCCCTCCTTCCACCTCCCCCTCATGGGGTGCTCCCCCCGGCCCATGAATATGCTGCTGGGCTCCACCATGTAGTTCGCGACCTCCATCCTCTCCCTGTCGATGGTCGCCCAGCCGTACCTCTCCTTGTTCGCCTCCCTGACCGCCTTCCGCTCCTCCCGCAGCCTCTTCCTCTCCTCCTTAGAGCGGTTGGCCTTCAACTCCCGCTCCTCCACCACCCTCCTGCGGATAGAAGAGAAATCCACGTCCCCGGGCAGCACCTCTATACCCAGGACCTCCGAGAAGTCCCTGTGGAAGTTATCCGCGAACTCGGGGTCCTCCACGTAAGGGGTCCCCATCTTCTTCGCCCATGCCAGGGCCATCTCCTCCTGCTCGTCGTTGAGCTCAACCTCCTCGCCCTTCACCCTGACTGTGAGACCTACCCCCTCATACCTCGGTGGTACCAACACCCCGTTGTGGATCATCCGTTCCATCAGGACCCTCTAAACACGAACTTTCCCAATTGTGTAAACGGTCATCTATATTGATTTCGAGACGTTACTCGGTGTGACTATAAAAGTAGAGTTCCTCCCCATCCCTGAACGATTTACACTACCCTCAGACCTTAAACCTTAATCCGACCCCGGAAACAATCCCGGATACTTCTCCCTTATCCCCACATCAGCTACCCTGGCAATGTCCGCGTTTGAGATATAGACGTTCTTGACACCCAGCATCTCAGCGAGCTCAGCCGGCTTCCGATCCTCCGTGACCAATAGCAGACCGTTCTTATGGGCGTATTCGACCACCCCCCTGTCCCCTGAACCCTTTATACCCGCCTCATGGACGGTCATCACATCCCACCCAATCACCTCCAGATAGTCCTTCAGCCCCGTGAACATCTCGTCAAGAAGCAACTTCAATATGGATCCCTCACACCTGTCTAAACCCTCTCTTATTTAGAGATTTAAGGCAACCCCAAAGGATGAAGGGGCGCTGATACAATGCAAATCTGAACGGTCCGCTAACCCTATTTAAGATGATTTCACCTCCCTAGGCCCCTGGTCGCTTCCCCGTGGCGATTTTTTTAGGACTTTCCGAAGTTTTTTCTCATTATATCCTATGATGGTCTCCTCCCCAATCTTCATTATGGGGAAGGCGATATCCATTCCCCCTGCAGTGAGATCCTCAAAGACCGTAATTGCCCCTTTTCTTTCCTCTGGTGAGGCTTTTCTTATGTCAATATTCTCAAATTGGACATCCATCTCGTCTAGAAGGCGTATAGTTTTCTCACATGGCTCACAATTAGTCAGGGTGTAGATCACTAACCTCTGCCGGGGCAAACTTTCATTCTCCTCTTCGTAGACTCTCTGACACAAGCCAAATCTATCCCTGTATACGCGTATTTTCTGAGAACTCTGATGATTGCCTATTTGTCGTTAAAAAAATGGTTGTATCAATTTGTAGAAACAGGTCTACCCGTTCTACTTCACTATTGTCACTGGCCCTTTGGCATCGTTGGCGACCCTGTTGCTCACACTACCCAATACCATGCCTTTGACGTCGCCCAAACCCTTGCCTCCCATGACAATGAGGTCGAAATCCCCCTCATCCGAGGCCTCGACAATCTCCTCTGCCGGTCTACCTCGGAGAGTCTTGGTGGTCATCTCAAGCTCAGGCTTGGCTTCATTTGCCATCTTCAGTGCCTCGTCAAGCATCTGTACGTTGGTCTCCTCCAACTTTTCCTTATAGGGATTTATCCAAGGAGGGATAGTTACCTTTGTCACTGGAGGTTTTTCACTTGAGCGGATATTGAATCCGTATGTCTTTGTCGGGTAGGGTAAAGATGGTACCTTCTCTACGATTGTATCCGCTACGTTGAGGAGTTCAACACTCGCATCGTATTGGTCCGCGATGTCTAGCGCGTACTCCATGGCTTTGTGAGCGGTATCGGAGCCGTCAATGGGCACCAATATCTTATTTATCAATATTTCACCTCCTGTGTCCATATTTTTTACAGTGATGACGGGGATGTCAGCGAGGTTGAGCACCTCATGGCTGACGCTACCAAGCAGGAGCCTCTCAATGCCCCCTATCCCACTCTTACCCATCACTATGAGATCGAAATCTCCGTCCCTTGCCTCGTCCACTATCTTACTCGCGGGTCGTCCGGTGAGTACCTTCTTCGATATACTGAGTTCAGGTCTTGCCCTCTCAGCCTTCTCCAGTATCTCTCTGAGCATCTCCTCGTTGTTCTCCCTCAGCTCCTCGGTGTACTTCCCTCGCCAGGCTTGCGAAGAGGTTGGGGAGGGTATAAAGGACGCATTCAGTGGTTGGACCACGTTCAGCAGCTCCGTCTCAGCGTTGAATCTCTCTGCGAGTTCAAGGGCGAAGCTCAACGCCTCATCTGCTGTATCTGAGCCGTCTAATGGGACCAGTATCTTTTCCATCTCTGTCTCAACCCACTAATATGTATATGCGCTTTTAAACATTGACATTTTTGCACATATATGATTATGTTATTATGTGATATATAGGAAAACCTTTTATACGCTAATACTTATAAACACATAGTTGGGTGGAATGGGGCGCTTTACCGTCGTAGTCGACGATGAACTCGACACCGAGTTCAGGATAGAAGCGATAAAGCGCAGATTAAAGCTCAAGAAGGCCTTCGAGGAGGCCATGAGACTCTGGATAGAGAGTGTAAGAGAAGAGTGAACCCAGCACCCATTTACTGTGTATAAGTATGTTAAGTGAGTTACAACCAGAGAAAGCGAGTAAAAGGTACCCTGAAGAGTTACTAGATTTTAACTACACAGAAGAACTAGAACCCCTGGAAGGCATCATAGGCCAGGATAGGGCCGTAGAGGCGCTCAAGTTTGGCCTTAAGATCCAAGAGAAGGGGTTCAACATCTACCTGGCCGGACCGAGTGGGACCGGTAAAAGGACCGCAGTCTTGAACTTCCTTGAGGAGATTGCAGAACAGAGGAACCCACCTTCTGACTGGTGTTACGTAAACAACTTCAAAGACCCCCTGAAGCCCAACGCTCTCAGACTCCCGCCTGGCATAGGGAGGAAGTTCCAGAAGGACATGGAGGACTTCTCCACTGAGATAAAGACTGCCCTGAAGCAGGCCTTCGAGAGCGACGAGTATAATGAGAGGCAGGAGAGAGCCCTCAAGTCGGTGCAGAGTGAGCAGAACAAGCTGACTGAAGAGTTGAACAAAAAGGCGGAAGAGGCCGGATTCGTGATGAAACGGAGCCCCGTCGGTATCCTGCTGATCCCGGTTATAAATGGTCAACCCGTCGCGGATCCGTCAGTCGTGCCCCCGGAGAAGAGGGAGGAGATACGGCGCAAGAGGAAAGAGCTCCAAGAGGAGATCAGGGATATTATGAGGGAGGTCAGGAGCCTAGGCAAGGAGGCAAAGTCCTCCGTCAAGAAGCTCAACAGAAATGTGGCTTCTTATGCACTTGAAGCCCTCTTCGAGGAACTGATCGAGGCCTATGGAGACATCGAAGAGGTCAAAGGATACCTCGATGATGTCAGGGAGGACATCCTCGACAACTTGGACGCCATCCGGGGGAAATCCCAGAAACAGATGGCTCAACTCCCCCCACAGTTGAAGCAGATGGCGGGCGAACCAACGGACAGATACAAGGTCAACCTGATTGTAGATAATTCAGGCCTAGATGAAGCCCCCGTCGTCAAGGAGATGAACCCCACCTACATCAATCTCTTCGGCAAGATGGAGACGGAGGTCAAGTTCGGGGCTACGACCACCGATTACACGATGATCCGCTCAGGATCGGCGCACGAGGCCAACGGGGGGTTCCTCGTCATACCTGTAGAGAGGCTCCTCAGGAACCCCTTTGCATGGGACAGCCTCAAGCGTTCGATAATGAACGAGGAGTTGGATATAGAGAAGGTGACGGAGAGGCTGGGCTTCCTGACCACGAAGAGCCTCCAGCCCGAGTCTATACCCTTCGACGCGAAGGTGGTCCTCCTGGGGGAGCCTTCAATCTACTACCTCCTCTATAAACTAGATACTGACTTCAAGGAGATCTTCAAGGTCAAGGCTGAGTTCGACACAGAGATGGAGAGGAACGAGGAGAACATCGGGAGGTATGCCTCATTCATATGTACGGTCTGTGAGAAAGAGAGCCTCACCCATCTCGACCCGTCTGGAGTAGCATCGGTTTTGGAGTACAGCTCAAGGCTGGCTGCGGACAAGGAGAAACTGTCCACCAGGTTCGCTGAGATCTCAGACATCATCCGAGAGGCGAGCTTCTATGCCCAAGAGGAGGGAGCAGACTTTGCAGATAAGGATCACGTAGAGAAGGCCCTAGAGAAGAAGGTCTACCGATCGAGCCTCATCAAGGACAAGATACAGGAGATGATAGCCAGGGGCACGCTGCTCATCGAGACTGAAGACGAGGAGGTTGGCCAGGTCAACGGACTCTCCATCGTTGACCTAGGAGACTCCAGATTCGGACGTCCGACCCGGGTTACCGCTGCAGTAGGGGTCGGGAGGGATGGGATAATAGATATCGAGCGAGAAGCGGAGTTGGGCGGCCCGATACACACGAAGGGGGTCCAGATACTCAGCGGTTATCTCCACAGTAGTTACGCCCTTGATAATCCCCTGAGTCTCAATGCCAGACTTGTCTTCGAGCAGACATACTCAGGGGTCGAGGGGGACAGCGCCTCCAGTACAGAGCTCTACACGATCCTCTCAGCCCTCTCAGGGAGACCCATCAAGCAGTACGTCGCTGTCACCGGCTCAGTCAACCAGAAGGGGATAGTGCAATCCATTGGCGGCGTCAACGAGAAAATTGAAGGCTACTACGAGATATGTAAGGAGCAAGGTCTCAACGGCAAGCAGGGGGTGGTCATCCCAGAGAGCAACGTCAAGAACCTGATGTTGAAAGGAGAGCTCGTGAAAGCTATAGAGGACGGGAGGTTCCACATCTACCCGGTAAAGACCATCTCAGAGGGCATCGAGGTGCTGACAGGGAAAGAGGCGGGGGAAAGGCAGCCAGACGGTTCCTATCCGGAGGGGACCCTTAACCACACTATCCAGATGCAGCTGACAGAGATGGCTGAGAAGATCAAGGAGTACAAGGAGTAGAAGAAGAGCCAGGATCTCTGAAACTCAGATCTCTACTGGATATTAGCGTGGAAGAAGCCACCCACCCTCCCCGTCTTAACCCAACCTTTTATCGCGCAGAAAGATCTAGACGCGCGAACCAATGGTTTCCTCTAATTCCTCTATCCTAGGCAGTGCGGTGAACCTCTCAGAGACTTTGCCCGCCCTGAAGAGTAGGACTGTGGGGATGGAGAGGATGTCGTAGTCCCTCCAAGTCCTTGTGGAGGTTATATCCATCTCGTAGAGGTCGGCCCTCCCCTTGAGTTTCTCGGCGAGCTCCCGGTATTTGGGTTTGAAGACCTGGCAGGTGGGGCAGGTCGGGGAGGAGAAGAGGACCGCGACATCCTTGGACGCGTGCAGCGCCTTCCCCGGGAATTCGGCGTCGGTCAACGAGGGTATCTCGGGGCCTTTATCCCTCTTGAGGAGGCCTCTGAGCTTGGAGAGGGGGCCGGGGTACCTCTTGTAGGCGATCTGGTACCCTATCCTCTCGATGGCGGCCTCGATCTCCGACAGCTGGACCCTGGAGGGGTCGTATGTGACCTTCAGGGTCTTGGTCATGTAGTATCCCTTGACGTTCTCGACCCCCTCTAGTCTGAGGACTTCACGCTCTAGAACCGGGATGCAGGTGGGGCAGTCCATACGGACGATGGGGATGCTCTTCATTGTGGTGTTGGAGGCTATGGGTCACACCTCCGGTCTGAACCTGCGCAGTAGGAGGCTGTTGGAGACGACGCTGATGGAGCTGAAAGCCATGGCGCCCGCCGCGAAGATGGGGTGCATCTGGAGCCCCCACCTGCTGAAGACCCCCGCCGCCACGGGTATCAGCGCAGAGTTGTACCCGAAAGCCCAGAAGAGGTTCTGCTTGATCTTCGAGTAGGTCGCCTTGCTGAGCTGGATCGAGGTGACCACATCCATCAGGTCGTTCCGTATCAGAACGATCCCCCCTGTCTCCATGGCGACGTCCGTCCCGCTCCCCAGGGCGATACCGACATCGGCCTGAGCCAGCGCGGGTGCGTCGTTGATGCCGTCCCCCACCATAGCCACCACCAGCCCCTCCTCCTGTAGCTTCTTCACCTCCCCCACCTTGTCCTCTGGCAGGACCTCAGCCAGGTACCGGTCGATCCCCACTTGCTTGGCTATGGCTTCAGCTGTCCGCCTGTTGTCCCCTGTGATCATCACCACCTCAAGACCCATCCCCTTCATCCTACTGACGACCTCAGCAGCATTGTCCTTCAACTCGTCAGCGACCGCTATCAGCCCGGTAACCTTCTCCCCGTCGGAAACGAAGACCAGGGTCTTCCCCTCGTCGAACAGTTCCCCAGCTCTGTTCTCAAGCTCCCCATCGATCTCTGCGCCGATCTCGTCCATGAGCCTCTGGGTCCCCACCACAAGCTCCCTGCCGTCCACCATCCCCCTGATCCCGCGGCCCACCAGGGCCTGGACCTCCTTGGGCTCAGGAAGTTCCAACCCCTCCGCCTCTGCATAACTCACTATCGCCTCCCCGATAGGGTGCTCAGAACGCCGCTCCAGGGAGGCGACAAGCCTAATCATCTCCTCAGAGTCCCCTGAGACTACGTCGGTGACTGCTATCTCGCCCTTGGTTAGTGTGCCCGTCTTGTCGAAGACGATGGCCTGTAGCTCCCGGGTCTTCTCAAGATAGTCACCCCCCTTGATGAGGATCCCGTTCTCAGCACCCTTCGCGGCGCCTACCAGGATGGCGGTAGGGGTCGCGATGCCCATGGCGCAGGGGCAGGCGACTATGACCACTGCGATGAAGGATGTAAGAGCCCGCCCAAAGTCCCCGCTGGTTATGTACCAGCCTGCGAAGGTGACCAGACCGATGGCTACTACGATGGGGACGAAGTACGAGGCGACAGTGTCGGCGAGCCTCTGGATGGGCGCCCGGCTGAGTTGGGCTTCTTGGACCATCTGGACTATCTGTTGGAGGGTGGTGTTCATACCGATCTTGGTGACCTCGACCTTCAGCGCCCCCTCCTTGTTGACGGTGCCCCCGATCACCTCGTCCCCCACGGTCTTGACCACCGGCATACTCTCCCCGGTGATCATGCTCTCATCCACCGACGAGGTCCCCTCCAATATCTCACCATCCAAGGGGACCTTATCCCCAGGCCTTACAATGACCACGTCGAAGGGCATCACCTCCTCAACAGGCACCTCCTCCTCAGTCCCATCCTCTCTGAGAAGACGGGCAACCGGGGGCTGCAGGTCCAGGAGCCTCCGGACCGCCTCAGAAGCCCTCCCCCGGGCTATCTCCTCCAGGAGCTTCCCGACGAGGATGAGGGCGAGTATCATCGCCGCGGTGTCGAAGTAGACCTCGTGGCTGGGGACCAGGCTGGGGAAGAAGACGACGATGGTGCTGTAGACCCAGGCGGTCGTGGTGCCGACGACGATGAGAGTGTCCATGTTCATGGTCCTTGCCTTGGCCGCCCCCCAGGCCCCCCTGTAGTACCTCCAGCCAGCTATGAACTGGACGGGGGTGGCCAGGAGGAAAGCCCAGAGCTGCTTTGAGAACAGAGGCAGGGGACCGCTGTAGAACATCAGGGCCATCGTCAGGGCTCCGAGGCTCAGGCTGAAGGCGGCTATCCGCTTCAGGGCCGCCCGCTCCTCCTTGGGACGGATGAAGGTGAGCATACACGTCTCACTGCAGAAATAATAGGTCCTCCCATCGACCTCCGCAGTGAACGCAGCATGTCCCTCATCGACGTACATCCCGCAGACGGGGTCGCGAGCCAATATTTACACTCCAGAAGATGAGGCGGAACGGCCGTTTTTAAATATCCCTAGAAACGAAATTCCCCCCATCCGGAACCCCGGTCACCAAGAAACGGCATATAAGGGTGGAGATCTGCAGCATCGAGACAACCAAGGCAGGATGATCAGGAGCCTATCTAGGTATCCATTCACCTGAGACCATCCTCGCCCTCTCCACCTGGTCACTGTCGTAGGCGCCGAACGCCTTCTCGCCGAGGGCGAGGTATGAGACCTCAGAGGGCTCTACGCCAATCAGTCCGCAGATCACTGCGTCCAGGTTCACGAGGTCCCTCCCCCCGGCTGCGAAGCCCAGATCTTTGATGACATCGTATCTCCCCCATCCCACCTCCACATGGCCCTGGGGGTTTGGGGCCGTCGCCTCCCTGATGGCCTCGCAGACCCCGTAGAGGTCGAAGTGGGATGCGTAGAGCTTCGCGGTGTCGATGATGCTCTCCCCGAGGTGCCTGTCTTCGGGGCCGTGCCACCATGACCTGAGGGGGTCGGGGATGAGGCCGAAGAGGTTCTTAAGGGTAAGGCTAGGGTAGCTGCCGCCTATGCCCTTCAACTTCCCGAGGCTGATGAGGGGAGCTCCTTTGTGGGTTTCGAGTACGCTGGGGAGGCAGGAGTAGAGCCTCTCCACACGGACGGGTGCGTATCTCTCTTCCACCCTCTCCTTGACCTTGGAGGGGTTGGCGGTCCTGCCGCTCCAGACCTCCTCTGTTACGTTGAGGTACTCGGCGCCGTGATCCTCCATCGTCTCCGTCAAGCCATGTGCATCGAGGAACCATCGGTCCTGCCTCCTTAGCTCCTCCCAGGCCCCCTCCAGCGCCCAATCCCAGTCGGGGTGCTCCATGATCCACCGCCAACCTACCCTCTCCCCCTCCACAGTCAGCTCCATGGAACCATCATGCTTCTCTAAGGTGTAAGCCTCTGTGACGATAACCCTCCCCTCAAGAGCATCAAGGAGCATCCCGAGCACCTCAGCAGTTGTGTAGTTAGCTTGGTGGGGGCTGAACCAGTTGGGCTTAACTATGACCGTCTCAGATGAGACTATCTCCTCTGGAAGCAGCTCTCTCAAGTCTGAGGGCCCGCGGACCTTAGCGAGGGTGACCTCCCCGAATTTCATCTCTATTCACGGGAGGCTTGAGGTTTTTTTATTTGTTTCCCTCCAGGGGGGAACCAATATTTCCCATAGCTTCCCAGTTAATTATGGTTATGTCTGGGCGGAGAGGTCGTAGCGAGAGGGAAGAGCTCCTGAGAGCGCTGTTCTTGGTGCTCCTTTTCTTTGTCCTCATGGTCGGCAGGGAGATAGGGGACATCTACCAGGGCCATCAGGAGGTGTCTAAGCTCTCTGTGCTCCTCCAGGTAGGGGAGGAGGAGCTGGCAGGGTTTATAGACGGGGTGCTGAAGGGGGAGGACTCTGACCTCCCGGTGGGCATAGCTCTGACCCTTCCCTCAGTCAGTAACGTGGAGGGGGTGGTCACCCAGCTCCCTGACTATGCCCGGAGGTGGATGATCAGCGTCTTCCTGAGCCCCGTGGTGGTAAGGCAGCCTGAGGTCTCGGACATCGAGGTCTGGCTGCTGGTGGAGGGGGAGGAGGTCCACTATCAGATGTTCGAGTTCAGACGGGAGAGGGTGTCCTACCTATCGTATTTGGAGAGGAACATCTCCCTGACCATCATGGATATCGAGAATTTCAGGGATGCCGTGGACGAGGCTGCGAGGCTCCACGGCGGGGAGGTGATGGTGACCCTGGAGGGGAGGGCCAACACCCACATGCTCTTTCTGGAGAGCTGGCTCCCCGGCTCGACCACCCGATACCCACTCATCAGGCTCCCGCACTTGGAGCACCTCTCATCCCACTGGTCAGATCTGGAGGGGCAGCGGCTGTCAAGGGTCGGGGCTGGACAGGGGGTCATCGTCGAGCTGAGGGTCCGGAACCCGACCCGTGTACACTCCCTCTATGAGAACGTGACAGTTACCGTCTACGGGGAAGGCTCAGAGGAAGCCACCTACAGCGGCTCCAAGTTGGTGGGGGTGGCCCCCGGGACCGAGGCGACATACACCCTGCCCGTGGAGCTCAATGAGCCCGGCGTCTACCGATACTCCCTCTCCGTAGAGGGCGGGCTTGAGGTGCCCGTCGAGGGATCCCCCCAGATCGAGGTCGTCGACTAGCTCCCGGCTACGCAGAATTCTCCTGGATTAGCGCGATTTAACCCTGGCTCTCAGCGGGGAAGTTAATTATCCCCTGGCTCCTAAGGTTTCAGCGTTAATTATGTCGGAGAAAGGTCTCTGCCCGGATCTGGCGCTCATAAATGGGAAGGTGGTCACAGTGGATCCTGATGACACCATCGCCGAGGCGGTGGCTGTTGGGGGGAACCGCATAATGGCTGTGGGTACGACTGAGGAGGTCTCGTCCCTCATAGGGGCTAGGACCGAGGTGGTCAACCTTGGGGGGAGGACCCTTCTTCCCGGCCTCATCGACTCCCATATGCACCCGGGCTCCTATGGGGCATTCAAGGTCAGGGGGGTCAGGTGCGGCCCAGATCTAGATTCCATAGAGGAACTCCTTGAGGTACTGAGGGATAAGGCTGAGTCGACGCCCCCAGGGAGATGGATCCTAGGATACACCCTAGACGACGTGAGACTGGGGCGCTACCCCACCCGGGAGGAACTGGACAGCGTCACCCCACGGAACCCCCTGTACATCCAGAGGAGGGACGGCCACATCGGCGTCGTCAACACCCTCGCGCTTGAGGCGGGGGGAATCACCAGGGAGACCCCAGACCCGCCCCACGGCAAGATCGACAGGGACATTGAGGGGGAGCCGACGGGGGTCCTCAGGGAGGCGGCGAAGGACCTGGTCCACTCGGAGATACCGGCTAACACCGTCGATGACTATCTGGAGGGGTTGAGGGTGGTGAACGAGGAGTTCCTCAGCTTGGGCCTCACCACGGTCCACGCCTCCATGACCAGCAGCGACGAGTTCAGAGCCCTCCAGAGGCTCAGACGGGAGGGGGAGCTCAGGCTCAGGTACTGCGTCCACGCCTCGGGCCGGGAGGAGGGGATGCTTGAGGCCCTCATCGCCGCAGGGGTGGAGACCCCCTTCGGGGACGACTGGCTCAAGATAACGGAGATCGAGTGGGTCTTCGACACCAGCACCAGCGGCCGCACAGCAGCATACTACGACCCCTATGTCAGGGAGCCTGACAACTATGGCATCCTACTGTACGATCAGGAGGACATCACCGACCGGGTCACCAGGGCCCACAAGGCGGGGCTCAGGGTGGGGCTTGACGGCATCGGGGACAGGGGGATTGACAGGGCTCTCGACGCCATCGAGGCGGCCCTCATGGAGGAGCTCCGGGAGGACCACCGCCACCGCATCGAGCACTGCTGCTACGTGACTCCTGAGATCCAGGACAGGCTCCTTGAGCTAGGGGTCATAGACGCATCCGCCAACGGGTTCCTCCATGACCTCGGGGACGCTTACAAGGCAAACAGGGGGGAGGCCCAGATGCGGTGGATGTGGCCCCACAGGACCCTAATCGACAGGGGTATCCCGGCCCCCGCCCATAGCGACTGCCCCGTCTGCACCCCCAACCCCTGGGTCGGCATCTACGGGCTGGTGACAAGGAAGACGAGCAGCGGGGACACCCTCTACGCCGGGGAGGCGATCACCCCGATGGAGGCCATAAGGGCTTACACCATAGATGGAGCTCACGCAGCATGGGAGGAGGGGGTCAAGGGGAGTATCCAACCTGGTAAGCTCGCAGATCTCGTCGTCGTCGACCATGACCCCCTGACGGTACCATACGACCAGCTCAAGGACGTCGAGGTGGTGATGACCGTAGTCGACGGGGAGATCGCCTACCGGCGGGGGGCATAAGGGGCGGGACCCATGGACGAGGAAGCCTTCACGAGTTTCCTGAAGAGGGGTGGGAGGTCCACCAGTGCTATCAAGAGGTGCCTGCACCACGTCAGGGCATACCAAGAATACCTTAAGGGGCAGAGAGGAGGAACAGGGCTAGTCGAGGCGGGGCCCCAAGACCTCGAGGCTTATGTCGAGTGGGTTGAGACCGACCCAAAGGCTTCCGCGAAGATCCCCCTCTGGGCCCTCAGATACCTTTTCCAGTTCATCGACAATGAGGAGATGGAAGTCTTGGCCCGGAATCTCAGGGAGGCCAGGATAAAGAGGAGGCCCTTCCCCCTCAAGGGGTTCGTCGGGGTCGACCCTGATATTGTCAAGAGGCTCAAGTCCGTTGGCGTGGGGGATGTTAAGTCGATACTCGAAGCCGGGGGTACCCTGGAGGGCCGGGAGAGGCTCTCAGTGGAGGCTGGGGTCCCCCTCGATGTTGTTCTGGAGCTCGTCAAGCTCTCCGACCTCGCTAGGATCCCCGGTGTCAAGGGCATACGGGCGAGGCTGTACCACGACGCTGGTGTCGACACCGTGCAGAAGATGGCGGACTGGGACCCTGAGGAGCTGAGGGAGATGCTTGTTGGGTTCGTCGAGCGGACGGAGTTTGAGGGGGTCCCACCCCAGCCGAGCGAGGCGAGGTTCACCGTCGAGACGGCTAAGAAGCTCAAGGACATAGTGGAATGGTAGCCACTCCCCAGAAGTCTCCCATACCCCCTGGATCTCATATGACCCGGTCCTTGTGGGTCGAGACGCTGGCATCGGGGGGGACGTCTGGCTCATGGGCTATACTGCGCGGTCTGCAGG
>JASFTK010000035.1:0-13751 GCA_050053595.1 Candidatus Bathyarchaeota archaeon
CCAATGGTGCTACTATCGATCTCTTACATGACCAAAACGTTATAGACTCATAGATTCCATTGAAGTTCAAGGCTCTATTAGCGTGTTCTAGTAGGACCCTCAACTCCAAGGTGGGGAGCTATAGAAGTACCAAGAAGAAAGGAAGAGTGACTAGATGCCAACTCTCTTTGCCGTGTACAACCTGAAAGAGAAAAGAATGGCTGAGGACTATGATAAATACCTCACCAAGACGAAAATACCGGGGATCAGAGGAGCCCCTTGGTGTACCTCATTCCATACATGGAAGATAGACAAGGTATTTGCCCCCACAGTCTCCGAGCCCGAAGGAGAACTACCTTCAGAATCTCCATATATGTACATCGCCAAGATCGAAGTATCCGATCTAGATGCCATGGTGAACTTTCTCGGTACTGACGCAGGTAAAGACTTCGTAAAGTCCTGGAGCGTGTACGTCGATCCAAAAGCAATCTTCACAATGGGGCACGAAGTGTAACCAGCCAACACTTATCCCCCTTTTTTTGGGGAAACCCCTCAGATGCTGATTCCAGTCTGATAAGAGTTGGGATGGAGGATACTGATGGGATTTATGGATTATCCTTGTTCCACATGTACTATTCAGATTCTTTCTACTCTAGGAATAGACTGTAGTAGATCAGATCCAAGCCGTGCATATGATCCCTCATATACCCCTCAGGTATGAAACCCATATCCGCATAGAGCTTGATCGCAGGCTTCAGACATGGAGCAGTGTTGAGACTAACTTTAGTACAACCACATGACCTGGATACTTCAATGAACTTTTCGACCAGCTCCCTACCGATACCCTGCCTCCTATGACCGGGTGAGACACCCATGAAACCCAGCCAGCTGTAACCCCCTCTATTCACCCGCCCCTGAGCAAGCCCCAAAATCTCTCCGTCTCCCTCGGCTACAAGCAAGATACGATCTGGGTCGGCTATCGCAGACTGGATATTCTCCCGGAAGGACGGTTGACCCGCTTCTCGGATCACCTCTTCAACCCACTGTTCAGGCAGTATCCCTCTGAAGGATCTCCAGACCTTAGAATAGCATTCGATGAAACCTTGGACATCTTCATCACGTGCTACTATAATGGCCACCATATGTCCCACCATCTAGAATTAAGTACAAGTGAGTAAAAGCGTTGAGATAAAAAAAGTGATGTGAGTACGGATGTTCTAACTGAGAGAAAGCTTGGAGAATGTCATGATAACCCATCATATTGCTGGACCTACTATGGAGGCGAGGGCGCGCTCTCAAAAGCAGGCCACAGATAATATCTTAAGAGTCCTAGAAGGCGAGAAACCAATTCATCTAGTCAATGATATTTATCCATCTTAAGAGGGAATCATCACCATGTGCACGCCCTTGTGAGTGTAGGAAATGTTTTAGACTTAAAGGATCAGTTGAAGATCAAGGTTCTTCTGATAGTTGAACCCCAGCTCCGAGGTGAGGAGCTATAGATATACAAAGAAAATGGGAGAGGTAAAGAAATGAAGTACATAGCGTTTTGGTAGTTTTGTCCAGAGGACCTGGACAAGATCATCGAGAAAAATGTGAAAATGTCTGAGCTCATGGAAAAGTATCCCGGGAAATATCCAGAGTACCTAGTACCCCCTCATTCAATCGGCGGGCAGATGAAAGGGTTCTCTATGGTTGAAGCGACGCCGGATCAAATAGTGAACGGCGTCCTCTACTGGCATCCAGAACTGAAATTAAAATACATGCCGATAATTGAGGGGGTCAAATTCGTCGAACAGCGCCTGAAATCCAAATAGCTACAAAGAAGAGTACTACCCACCCCCCTTTTTTCTTTCAACCACTCATATGCTGACTTGGAAAAAGGGAGATATCTAGAATTCTTAAGATTGAGCAAAGTGCGTTACCTGGGTATAGAGAGGTCTCACTCCTTGGTTCCTATGTAGAGGCCTCTGCTTGAGATCGGGCTTTCAGATATAAACTGGGGCTCAAGGCCTGACTCCTCCATGATCCTTAATGTCTCATTGACTTCGAAGAGTCCTAGTATATGCCGGTCGACATAGTGCCTGACCCCCTTATCTCTTTCAGCTATCAGGTAATGCATATCCATGACGGAGAGGCCATCCTGTATCTCCGAGGTGTTGAGTCTAGCTATCTTCACATCGTCTCCATCATATACAGTCATCCAAGGTCTCCCCACGTCGTAAGCCTCCTTCCTCAACCAGGGCTCAATGAATGCCACCCCACCCCCCACCAGGTGCTCCGAAAAACTCTGGAACGTCCTCCGGAGGTTCCGGTAGGTCCTGACATAACCGATTGAGCTGAACAGGCATATTATGATGTCAAACTTTCTCCCCAGGTTAAACGAGGTCATATCAGCCCGGATGAATTCCACATCTCCTACGTTCTCCCTCGCAATCTCCAAGATCCCTTCATTGATATCTAAGCCGGTACAATCATACTCATCCTTCAAATGCTTGATGTGATGTCCCGTCCCACATCCGACGTCAAGTAGCTTCCTTCCCGCTGACTTTTTATATTTGGAGAAGAGCTTCTCGAGTTCAGATGCCTCTTTTGCATAGTCTTTCCCTGAATAAATAGAATCATAATATTTTGCGAGTTCTCTGTAGAGTGCCTGTTCCTCCATACTTCAAGATTGTCTTAGACCTCTAAATATTTATTTGGAATGGCTCCCATCTACAAAGTCGACTACATCCAGCTACTGTGATGAGTTGGGAAAAAGACTGAGGTCAGATTGAAAATGTGTAATCTTGCGCATATACTGTTATACTTCCATCTATTATGAGATGGTGTGATGATATGATTGAAAATGTTAGCAAGGAGACGTTAGAGTCTGTCCTTGATACTCTCCCTGTGGAGTTCTCGTTCATAGACGAGACCGATACCGTGCGTATCTTCAACAAGAATGGAGATCGCATCTTCCCTCGCCCGAGAAGCGTCATAGGTAGAAGGGTCCAGGACTGTCACCCAAGCAAGAGTCTGCACAAGGTTCAGCAGATCCTCGACGAGCTGAAGGCCGGTACAAGGGATGTAGCGGAGTTCTGGATAGACCACAGGGGCATGAAGGTGTTAATTCGCTATTTCCCGGTTAGGGGCAAAGACGGGCAATATCTAGGATGCTTGGAAGTTAGCCAGGACATCACTGAGATTCAGAAGATAACGGGTGAAAGACGCCTCCTGACTTGATCAACTTCAATACATCAACGGATTAGAGCTGGGAATAGCTAAGAAATGAGTGGATGGGAAGATTAATTGAGGTTATATCTTTACTGGGAATACAGGATGTGAGCGCGCGAAACAGGGATTTGGGGATCAATTGTTACTGGGGACCGGCTTCCGGCTCCGGACGCTCACGGCTGGCCTGGTCGCCCTCAGATCTTTGGGCCTGTGCTTCTTGACCCACTTGAGAAGGTTCTCATGCTCCTTCATAGATGTCCTGACGCGTGACAACGAGGCTCGGGATATAAAGTGCACCCAGGTCTAGGCAGGTGAGAGGCGGATGAAACTGCACCCTGATGGACGGGAAACCCCTTATAGATACGGATCAAGAACCCATCTCAGAGACTAGTGTTACCTATTCTTAACAATTTATATGTCGGTAGAACGATTACAGTCTTAAGGTAATTTTCTCCCTCAACCCCTCCAGCATCTACCGACGGCACCTGAGAGATTGTTATTTATCCTCCCAATATCGACTAGAGATCGAGTAGACTATCTATGAACATAATTGATACCCTAATAGGCCAGCTGAGGGCCACCTTCGACGGTAGAGCGTGGCATGGCCCCAGCTTCATGTATACCTTGGAGGGGGTGGACGAGGCGCAGGCAAGAGCCCGCCCCATAAAGGGGAGGCATACCATCTGGGAGATAGTGGACCACACCCGCTACTGGGCGGAGACGGAGAGAGGCGCTATTCAGGGATCGGAGATGCCCAACGTCTCGACAGTCAAAGACTGGTTCCCCATGAGGGAGGAGGCCTGGGAGGACTCCAAGGCCAGGTTACAAGCGGAGATCGAGAGGTTGATCGAGGCAATGGAGGGTATGGACGTTTCCGACCTCACTGAGATAGTCACGGGGAGGGAATACACTTTTATGGACATGCTGTACGGTCTCGTACACCACAACCTCTACCACGCCGGCCAGATTGCGATACTGAATAAACCTGAGAACAATCGACCCTGATCCCAGCCTCTGACAAGTTCCACATGGATAAGTTCCAGGATAACTGCTTAGCTGAGAGCATACTAGACTCTGAATATATGGTTCTCAGGATCGATAACCGCTCTACAATCCATAATATTTAAGAAAGATCTAAAAATATTCATCATAGGAGTGGCCCTTGAGTTGAGGTCGGACTCCGACTTGCCTTGGGCCTCTCCTCCGTTCTATCCAACGTGACTATGAAAAAGTACGAAGGGCGGAGACGTAAAGTCCCTTCACTCGATTAATTCCTCAAGGATCGTCGATAAACTATTGAGCCCCGACATCTCGTATGCTCTGGCCTCTTGGAGGCAATGGACAGCCTCCCCTATATTTGCCTGCTTGACCTCTACACCCTCCGCTCTGGGGCCCGTGAAGGGGAACAGCTCAGAGACCCTGTTCAGACTCAACGCCACCTTACTATATCTCCCCACGGCCTCATCGAAGAGGGATCTGGGACCTCCCAGTCTCTCTCCTGCCTCCTCAAGGAACCTGACTGCGTGATCCCTACACTCACTCCAGACAGCTGCGTTATAGGCGACGCCGAATATACTCGCTTTACCACTTTCCAGTGCCCGGATCCAGTTGTCATAGCCTCTGGGGCCAGCTCTGTAGTTTGTGAAGACCCATTTTTCAGGGCTCTCTGAGTACTCCAGGGCGAAGGCGAGGGCTTGTTTCACGGTCTCACGGTCATCAGCAGGCTCTCCTGGCTTCACTGAGTAGACTTCCATTATCCCGATATCGCTCATACCAAACTCATCCCACGGCTTTGGTCCCCGTCCCTCATCACAGAGAGGACCCGAGTAGTAGCATCCCCTATCATCATAGCCATTGATGGTGTAGAACTCAGGCTGTTCCAGCTCCCATCCGTAGCAGGGATATCCCCCGTCAATGGAGCGTTCAACAAGACCCCTTGCAGCCTCTCGCTTCTCCTCAAAGCCCGGCTGGTTCTTCTGACCGAAGACCCGCTCAACACTATAACCCAGATTCTCCCCGAGCCGGTGGAGCATCATGGTGTTCCAGGCTGTGGGACCGCTAGGGCAGACATCCTCAGAAATGTTGATTACGAAAGCGTGTCCCGTCCCACCGAAGAACCAGGGGTCCGATGGCTCTATACCCAGATATGCCAGGCAACCTTGTAGGCACCCCAGATGGGTGACCCACATAGGTTTCCAGCTTAGACCTTCCAGTCTCTTCATATCAGGTAGAGTCACTAGAAGGTCTCTGATAAAACCGCCGGACGGGGGGAGGGGTGTGGATCCATTAATGCTTAATAGCATAAGAAGGAGATCAGGACGATGAGAAAGATTGCGTTCCTTATGGCCAGCGCCTCCACAGGGAGGCTCTCGGGGGAGCTGGCCAGGAGAGAGCGGGTTTTGAGGTCTATAGCCTCCACCGATACACGGATAGATATCTTCGGTCTTGAGGAAGACCCCGACAAGAGCCACCTGGGTACCATACAGTCTGCCTATGAGGCCTCTCTGTCCACCATCGGGGACCTTGAGTGCGCGATGGCGGCTGAGAAGGATGGATACCAGGCGGTTATAATACCCTGCGGTGGCGACCCCGGTATCGCCCCGTTGAGAGAGACCCTGTCCATCCCCGTGATACCACCTGGTTCGACGGCGAAGCATCTCTGCAGCCTCCTGGGTCCCAGGTTCTCAGTGCTCACAACCGGCCTCGGCGCCCCCGTCAGGCCCATGATCCACGAGAAGGACGGACTGCTGAAGCTTGTCTCAATCCATCCAGTAGGTCTCACAGTACCCGAGGTCAGGGCTAAACCAGATGAAGCCTTTGAGGCGATGGCGAGGGAGGGGAAGAGGGCGGTTGAAGGATATGGCGCGGCCTCAGTCACTTATGGGTGTATGAGTATGGGCTTCCTGATGGTGGACGAAGAACTCAGCGAGGGGATAGGGGTGCCAGCGGTCAACCCAGTCAAGGCTGCAGTCAAAACGGCGGAAGCCCTCATTGATCTGGGTATAACCCACAGTAAACGGGCATACCCGATTCCCCCTAGCCTCAAAGAGCAGAGCAAGGAGAGATAGAGATGTTGATAGAAGCCGAGAAGAGATTACTGTCAGAGATATCCCTGGACGAGGCCTGGAGCCACGTCGAATACCTCTCAACCCTGGATAAGACATCTGGTACTGAAGGGGAGAGGAAAGCCCACCAGTACGTCAGGATGAAACTGGACGAGTACGGGGTCCCCTACGAGACCTACGAGTTCGACTCCCTCATCAGCCACCCCAAGGAGGCGGGGCTCAGCGTGCTAACACCTGAAACCCTGAATGTGGAGTGCATCACCCACTCCTTCTCCAAGCCGACACCTCCTGAGGGACTTGAGGCGGAGCTGATCCACGTCCCAGTCTCCCCCAGCAGCCTCTTCACCGGCCTAGGGGACCTGGTGGAGCGGTACAGGGAGGAGGGAGTAGAGGGGAAGATAACCCTGATGTACGGGGTCGCCAGCCCGGCGGTGGTCTGGGCAGCCCAGCAGGCCGGGGCGATAGCCCAGATCCACATCTGTGGAGGCGACGTATTACACGAGATGATCGTCACCACGGTCTGGGGTACCCCGACCCCAGAATCCGCTGAGAGGATACCCGAGATCGCCGCTATATCTGTGAAGCGGACTGATGGCGAGAGGCTTGTCGAACTATGTGATGAGGGGGAGGTGAGGGTACGTGTCAGGGCGAAGACTGACACCCGTTGGAGGCGTATCCCCGTCACCGTCGCCGAGATCCGGGGCTCTGAGAGGCCTGAGCGGTTCATGTTGGTACACGGTCACATGGACTCTTGGTACGTCGGGACAACCGACAACTGCACTGGCAACGCAGCCCTCTTGGAGCTCGCCAGACTGTTTGAGGAGCACAAGGAGGACCTCAAGCGGAGCGTCAGGGTCGCATGGTGGTCGGGCCACTCCACTGGCCGGTACTCCTCCTCCACTTGGTACGCTGACAACATGTTCCGAGACCTTGACAGGAACTGCTTCCTCTCCATGAACATAGACTCCCCCGGGGTCAAGGGAGCGACGGTACTCGGGGGCGGCGGCCTCATGGGCACCATGGACTCTATCAACAGGGCCGTGAAGGACGCCACCGGGATCAAGGATATTGAGAAGAAGGCATACTTCATGCGGGCGGGGGACCAGTCCTTCTACGGTATAGGGGTCCCCAGCGTCGCCGTCAGGGCGTATATCCCAGAGGGGAGCCCCCACAGAGGTCAGTGGATCGGGGGGAGCGGAGGGGCCTGGTGGTGGCACAGCGCCTTTGACACCCTGGATAAAGGGGATCGCGACCACCTCCTCAGGGATATGAGGATGGAAGCCCTAGCGATATACCGGTCCGTCAACTCCCCTGTCATCCCCTTCGACTTCACATTGGTCGCTGATATGTACGAGGAGACCATCACAGAGATACAGACACAGACAGCTTCAGGCACATTCAATCTCAACCCCATCCTCGACAGGGTCAGGGAGATGAAGACCAGGGCGGAGGGGCTGAATGGAAGACTGGAGAAGTTACCCGAGAGCCCCGATAAAGTCAACGACCTCCTCATAAGGACTAGCCGGATACTGACCTCCACCTACTACACCCAAATGGGGCCTTTCGATCAGGACTCAGCCTACGGGATAGCCCCCCTCCCTACCCTCCAGAGCGCCTCTAGCCTCACAGCCCTCAACCCGGGAAGCGATGAGGCTGGTTTCCTCAGGACCAAGATGATCAGGGAGAGGAACAGAATCTGCAAGGCCCTCGAGTCGGCGACTGAGCTGATGGAAAGGTCCGCTGCCATCGCTGGCTGAATCCCCCTCTTCTTGGGAAGGGTTTTAACCCCAGCCACCTCTCCTTCATTTAAATGGATGATACCCCTTCTCAGTCTGAATCCGGATTCGACCCCAGCGGTCTCGACCGTCGATCCTACAACCTCGGGATGATCTATGCTTTCGTTGAGGTTGTGGCCTCAGGTTGCAAGCGCCTTGCACTGAGCCCCGCTCTCACCTGTGAGGAGTTTGAGGAGATCTGGGAAGATGCCGTCATTATTGCTCGTGAGTACGGGGTCCTCCTTGAGGTCGACGAGTCCTTCCTGACCACACGGCTCTTCAACCCCCGGTACACGGAGGATAAGAATGTGATCCACATAGCCGCCGAGCGGGAGACTCTGGAGGAATACCGTGGCCTCAAAGAGTTGAAGCGGAGTTACATCGAAAAGGGGGGCCTCACCGAGGAGGCTGAACTGGAGATCGCATGGGGACTCGGGAGGCTCCTGAGCTACAGCGACGAAGCGATAGAGGGGCTGCTGGAGAGACCGCGTTTCTGACCTCCAGAGATCTCGACCATCTCTCAACATTCCTTTAGGAAGCGGGATGGCTCCACCATATGGTCATCAGGGTGAGCCAACATTAACCATTGACGTCCACGGTAAGCCCTATACTACTCGAGGATCAGGTCCTCCATGTTCTCCAGCTTGTCCTTGATCCAGTCCTGTAGTCTTTCAATCTGTCTCTCCCTCTTGTGCCACACGTCCAGATCTATGTGGGAGGCGATGGCGTCCGCGACCATGTATTTGAGGGTGTTGGGGTCTAGGGCATCGAGTTCCACCGCCTCGTTCCCGTAGGACTCGAGGAAGCTGTCGGATCGGGCGTCGCTCTTCTTGACGGGCATCGGGGGGAGGCTGTACTTGACGATCTGGTCGCTGGTGAGGGCTACCCTGCGGACGCGGAAGTTGCCCGCATCATATCTTTCAAGCCTCTCAGTGAGGTCCCTTTCGATGTCCATACCGCTGGGGTCGAAGTCCCCGAAGTAGAGGACCACGGTGGGCTTCCCTTGGAGGCTCCTCCTCATATACCTCGCCATCCTGTTGACGTAGGTGAAGCTGGGGTAGCCCCGGGTCGGGAAGGTCCGTACTGAATACTGGTTTGCGACATGGCTCACCAGCCTGCTCAGGGCGTCCTTCTCCAGGCTCACCAAGACATAGTTGGACTGGTCGTCCCACATAGGCATCTTGAAGTCCTTGTAGCTATCTCTGAGGCTTGAGATACGCCTACTCAGGAACTCCTTGGCTGAGGTATCACCATAGTCCCCCCTGCCAAGGATCCGGCGGCTCCTGTCCTCGAGGCAGTTAATGGGGGCGTCCCCATTCTCCCTGGCTTTCACCATTATACGGCTGAGGCGTTTGTAGCTGTTTATGGTGTTGGCGAAGAGACGTTTCGCTACGAGACGGTAGTAAAGCTGACGGAGGGTGAGGGCTGAGTCGTATTGCTTAAAGACCTCGAGAGCCGCTTCGACGACCTCCTCGTAACTCGGCAGCCCCTTCCTCATTGTGGATATCTATGAAGGATAAACGTATAATCTCATCGCCTCAACTAAGAAATCCCACCTAACCCTGAAACAGGGGGAAAGTCCAGCCCTTTCCCACTATACTGCAGAAAACGGGGCGATAATCCCGCATGGTTTAACGGATCCGCGTTCCCTCGCCCCTGTAAGGTGTACGTCATCCCTCACGGGCGCATACGCCGTCTTTGTTGAACTGGCAGACTTCCCGGCAGTACCTCGCCTCCGAGATGTTGTAGTAGTGCTTGTTCTGCTGTGCCCTCTCGCAATCCTTAGCTCGGAGCTCCAAGGATGTGGCCCCCATCTTCAAATTCTCCTGAGCGTACGCAGAGATAACGCGTTTATCTCGTTATATTAATGTTAAGTGGGGACCCCCGTCATGGAGGATACGTGGATAGTTTATCCAATGAGCGTCTGAAAGGGCAGTAGGAGAATATCTGCATAAAGGGCTCATTATTTCTCAGGCATTGCCCAGTTAGGGACAATCGCCTAGTTTATCAGGAATCAAGTTCAGATATCTGGTCATAACGGAGTCAGACCATGCGAACAGCAATCATCCTCGCTGGGGGGTCGTCAACCCGTATGAGCGGTGACAAGGGGCTAATGGAGCTCAGCGGAGAGCCCCTGGTCAGTCGGGTGGTAAACAGGGTGTCGCCTCTGGTGGACGAGGTGCTGCTGGTGCTGGGTTCAGAGGGGCAACGACAGACGTACTCGGGGCTCTTAGGTAGTGAGGATGTCCGGCTCCTAGTTGATCTCTTCGGAACGGGCTCGCCGCTGGTGGGAGCCCTCACGGGGTTCAAGGCCTCTCAAGCGGAGTATGCCCTTGTTACTGCATGCGATATGCCCTTCATCTCCCCGAGGGTCGTTGGTTTACTCTTTGATGAGTCTGAGGATCGAGATGGCGCTTTTTTCGAGTGGCCTAACGGATGGATAGAGCCGTTGTTGGCAGTGTACAGGGTCGAGCCCTCTTTGAGGATCGCCAAGGAGCTCTACAGGGAGGAGAATCTGAGGCTGAGGATGATTATGAAAAGGCTTCCTGACGCGAGGTCTATCCCCATATCGGTCCTGAAAGGGATGGACCCCGATCTACTGTCCCTTTTTGACGCTGATACGGAGGGGTCGCTGGTTGAAGCGGAGAAAATACTGGAAAAAATGGGGTTAATGGATCCTGGGGTCTAGATCTTCTACCCTGTAGCGTCTTCTTTGGGGATGGTGACCTTCAGGATACCGTTCTGGTACTGACTGGTCATCTTCTCAGGGTTGATGGTCCACTGGGAGAGGTCGATCTCCGCATGGAAATCCCCGGCTTCGAGCTTCAGCTTGCCATCGGCGAGGTCCAGTCCTATCTGTCCCTCCTCGACACCTGGCAGCTCGACATAGATCTTGAGCCGGTCCTCCTCTGAGCTGATATCGTACAGAGGCCTCCGGGGTTCCCCGGGCTTGGGCCTGAGGGGCGGTATTATGTCCTCAGGCTTTTTCAACAGACCCGGTGAAGCATAGTAGCCCCTGGCTATGAAGCCCTTGACGCCAGGCCGGTCTATACGTTCAACCCTCCACTCGCCCTGAGGCATCCCGCTCTCATGATCTCTCTGAGGAGTTTGGAGCCGTCTGTCTAGGTCTTCAAAGTGGTTAGTCCCGTATAGACTGAGGCCTTTGAGGGGCTCGAATCTCCCGAAGTCTTGGAACATGGATTCCATGACCCTTCTCTGTAGGTCTTCCATCTCCTTCACTATTTCTTCGAATCTCATTTTTTTTCCTCCTATATATCATCGAGGAACTCCAGCATCCGTCTGAGCGCGACGCTCATCATGAGGAACTGGGCCTCGCCCGCCTGTGTTGTCATGTATCTGCCGTCTTCGCTCTTCTCGATGAGACCGGTCCCCCTGAGCCTCCTGGTGGACTCTGCGACTATCTTGGGGTTCATCCCGAGCTCGTTCATCAGCTCTGTGAACGCCCTGGGTTTACCCGCGTCCCTGAAGAAGGAGCGCATCATACGCATCCTCCCCTCGTTGGCTAGGGCGTGGAACATCGCCTCGAACCGGTCTATCTCGGCCTCCATCTCGTCTAACTCTTGTTTGAGGGAGCGTCTGTCCCAGCCCCTGGCCTGGAGAGGTATCTCCCAGAGGACCCTTCCGTCCTCGACAAGCATCAGTTTCAGCATCGCTGCAATTCCTCCTTACCATTTGGTAAGTTACTGAATGGTAATTACCAAAAGGTAACTAATAAACCCTTTTCCCCAGAAATGCCCCCAACCGAGATAATTCAGGGATCAATCTTCGATTTCCTCGGCTCCCTCAGGTTCTCTGACGAACAGGAGGATTGTGACTATGCAGGGTACGATAAAGGCGATCTGCAGCCAGAATGGTAGTGTGTGGGAGACATTGTCGTATAGGTATCCCCCGAGGAGGTTCCCTATCGAGGAGGCGATGAGAGTGAAGAAGTTACTGGAGCCCGAGACCTTTCCCCGGTGCTCCCGAGGGACGAGGTCCGCCATGAGAGAGGAGGAAGCTGACATCAGGGTAACCTGCATCGCCCCGACCAGGATCATAGCAAGGAGGAGACGGTAGAAGTCACCGTATATGAAAAGAGGGGTGATCACGATCCAGATGACATATGCGATTAGGAGAGGTTTCCTCTTCCCCACCCTGTCGATGAGCCTGCCGAGGGGTATGGAGAGGACTATCATGGATATGAAGAGGCTGGTTAGGATCAAGCTCCAGCTCACTTCAGGGATCCCGAGATCCTCGACGATATAGAGTACCATTATGGGCATGAAGATGGAGAGGGAAGCCATGAAGAAGAAATTGGTGATGAAAAGGGCGAAAGCCGATCTGGGCACTTTCCTCCAGACCCCCACGCTCTCCTTGATCGAGGCTGGGATGGAGCCCACCATCTCCCCGAAGTCAATTCTAGGGGGGTCTACGACGGTCTCCTTGAGCTTCAGCCTTATCACACCGGCGATGAGGAAGGCTACCATTACAAATGTGTAGCCTATCCTGACGCTTGGGACGAGGCCGTAGACCTGGAAGAGCCATCCGGCGATGAGGGGGCTTGGGGTGGTCGAGACGCTGTTGATGAGGGCTATGATGGAGAATCCTGTCCCCCTCTTCTCCTGGGGGAGAGAGTCAGCGATGATGGCTTGGAGGGCGGGCCTGTAGATGAAACAGAGGCTCTGGACCACCGCTCCAACCATGAGCCACTGCCAGGTCGGGGCGAAGGCGTAGAAGGCGTTGCTCAGGGCGATCCCGAAGGTCATCGTGGAGATGAGCCACCTCCGACCATATTTATCGGCGAGGTAGCCCCCGGGGATCTGGACGACGGCCTGGAAAGCCATGGAGACGGAGCCTATGAGACCGATTATTGAGGCGGAGCCCCCGAGCGCCTTGACGTAGAGGCCGTAGTAGGTGGAGGGCATCTCACTCGCGAGGTCCATGATGAGCCAGCTCAAAGCCAAGACAAGGAAATTCCCCCTGATGAATGAGAACTCCCCACGTAACCTGGAGAGTATGCCCTGTTTCTCTGGCTCGACCTGAGCCTCGGACGTCACCTTGACATCACACCCATTGACAACACAAATAGGGGATGTCAGCCGGATTTTAAAGTACTGATAAATTATGACCCGTTATTCTCGGAGCTTCATCAACGAGAGTCTTGATGAGAGAGCGGGGGTTACTGTGCTCTATCTCGCGTCTTTCTTCGTGAACGTCTACGCCCTAGGAGGATCTCGACGGCGGAGGCGTGGGAGCAGTTCCCCCGGCTGCGGAACCCAGGGCAGCAACATGCAGGCTTGCCATCCCTCACTACGACGAAGTAGGTGCCGTGATCGCCGACAACGTTGTACCTGCCCCTGTCGAGGCTCTCCACTCTCCCCGCTTGTAACAGCCGCATGGCCTTGTCTACCATGACCTCCAAGGCCATAATTATCGGGACTTCCTTCTCACACATATATCTAAGTCTTGTCTGGTCATGAGAGACGGGTATGGGGGAGGTTCTGGATGTGTGGGTTGTTCCTCGGTTTCAGCGTCAATTTTATCAGGGGCTCTGAGGAGGTGATCTTGGAGTAAGTATGCCCCAGAAGAGGAGCCTCAAGCAGATTGAGAAGCAGCAGGACCGGAAGGCCAGTCCCCAGGACAAAGGGGAGAGGATTGAGAAGACTATAGGGGCTCTGGAGATCCCTGACATGGACAGCGAGGAACTTATGGGACA
>JASFTK010000036.1:0-13175 GCA_050053595.1 Candidatus Bathyarchaeota archaeon
TATTTATTTCATCGGGCGTCTGAACCATTTTTAATACTGCGGTCAACGTGGGTACATCTATGAATATCTACTTTGCAGGTTCCATCCGGGGGGCCAAGGCGGAAAAGGGGCTCTTTAGATCGCTCATCAGCCATCTCTCGAGGCATGGCAAGGTCCTCACGGAGCATTCATTTGACCTACCCTACTCCGAAGAGATACAGATCGATGACAGAGAGATCTACTACCGCGATATAACGTGGCTTGACGAGGCGGACCTCTTAGTGGCTGAAGTCACCAGCCCCTCCTTAGGGGTAGGTTACGAGATCGGGAGGGCCGAGAGCTTAGGTAAGCCAATATTGTGCCTCTACAGATGGCAAGAGGGGAAGAGACTCTCAGCTATGATAAACGGAAACTCAGGGTTGGCAGTCGTAACATACCATGAACTGAGTGAGGCCTTCGATGCTATCAACGAGTACATAGGGAGGATATAGGATCTAACTCGGCGTTCCTATGGAACAACTTTCTTGTGGACTGCATATTCCCCGGTTACCCCTATTTTGAGTCCCATAATAGGACGTTCAAGGGGTTTAGGGGGGATTACTTCAGCGTAGAGATTCCATCAGGGCGAGTAGTTCTGAGAGCTTTTTTGATCTCTCCCGTCTCCTACGGAGGTCGGCTCTAGATTTTGGGACGTAAGTGATTGCTTCAGGGTCACAGATCTTGACGCACTCGGGGTCCCCACTACAGAGGTCACATTTGTAGGCGACATCTGAGATAGGGTCAACACTGATGCCCCCCACGGGGCAGACCATGCCGCAGACCTTGCAGCCGACGCAGTCATCTGTGTCGACTACCATAGCCCCGGTCTCAGGGTCCCTGCTGATGGCGTTGACTGGGCAGACTTCCATGCAGAGAGGGGTTGTACATTGCTGGCAGACCATGGGGATATAGTTGTGGAACTCTCCCTGCCTCTCGTATCTTATTACCTTTATACGGCTCCTCGTAGGGTTGCTTGTACCAGTGTTCTTGAGGGAACAGGTAACCTCGCAGGTCCTGCATCCAACGCATTTTTCGATGTCGACATCAAGCACCATATCCAAAGCTTTACGCCCCCTCCTCCTTCCCCAAGAGCCCAAGTTTCTTGAGGCTCACCGCTACCTCTTTCAACCCCAGCTTTTCCAAGGCGCTCTTCCTAGGAAGACCTGTCGCTGCATCCAAGTCCCTGAGGGTGTAATACTCATCCTTCATCTGCTCGAATTTTTTCTTATCCAGCTTCCGCCCTTCCTGAGGCCCGTCGGGGATGGGTTCTTTGAAGAAGAAATCTGGGATAGAGTCGGTCTCCCTCGTCCTACCATCCCTCACCACTATAGCCCTCTCCAAGGCACATACCCTCTCCCCAATCTTGTAGAGCCCCGCCTCGTCCATTGGGATACCGGTCGCAGCTGTATACCGTTCAGCGGTGAAGGTGAAGGAGGGGTCTCCGAACTGGGAGCCTGGCGCTCCCGTCCTCCCAGGCCTGACCATCGTGGTGCAATAGCCAAGGGAGTCAGCTACAGCGGCCCAGTTCATCTCGTAGATCAGTGAACGTGGCTTACCCTCGTATGCGGTGGCTTTGATGGCATTCTCGGTCCCAAAGGTCTCACTGGCCCACCCATATGATTGCTCAAGATCCCGGGGGTCTATGCCCTTATACTCCTCCCGGGCTGGTTTCTCCCAGAGGACCACATGATAGGTTGTCGCTCTGAGGCTGTTCCCCCTAGCGGAGATGGCTTCCCCCAGGGCGGTTCCGGGCTCAGCCCTGAACTCGAATGTCCTCATGGTGACCCCCTGGTTGTGGAGCAGGTAATCCATAGCTGCACCTCCCAGCTCCTTCGCTAAAGATATGGGGCCTTCTGCCAGAGACTTCCCGAAACCTTCGCGATACGCAATCTTGGTAGCGGTCTTGAAGAGAGCATCAGGGTTCCCCCTCTCGAAAGAGACGCCGTCAAGGTCCTCCTCGGTAACCTTGCCGTCATGGTAGAGGTGCATCAGCCATGAGACGGTTGTTGCGACCTCTTTGTTGTCCATCCCCAGGTCGGACATGAGCCGGGTCGCGAGGAACGCGGATTTGAGGTCGGTCATCCAGAGCTTCCAAGGCCAGTAGGTGGGATAGCACCTCCATATGCAAGCCCCTTCCTCGGGGACGTTGTATAGGGGCTGGCAAGGGAAGGGGCAGCCGAAACAACCTATATCCTTCACATAGTAATCGTCGATATAGTTCTCCTCGTATGCCCGCTTGATATCGGGTTTCTCTCTCCACGCGTGGCTTTCATAGTCCCCGACGACCCCGGCATCCCCCACCAGGAACCCCTGTAAGTAGGCGTCGGTCCCCTTGTCACGGACGATCCCCTGTCTCTCTTTGGCCGCTGCAACCCTCTCAGTGAGTACCCTGTTGAGTTCAATGACAGCATCGGCATCGTGGACATCTATGGCGTTTGTACCCCGTACCGCTACAGCCTTGAGATTCTTCGCCCCAAGTGCAGCACCCACCGGGGTCCCGCTCCTGTAACCGTGCTCCACAGTCGCCTGGATAGCCAGGTTCTCCCCTGCTGGACCTATGCAGGCTACCTGGACATCCTCATCGTCCAGCTCCTCCCGTATCAGTCCCTGAGTTGCGAAGGTCCCTTTCCCCCAGACCCCGGAGGCGTCCTTCAATTCAATCTGATCGTCGAATATGGAGATGTAGATGGGTTCCTCCGCCTTCCCCTTGATCACCAGGTTATCATAACCGGCGAACTTTAACTCGGGAGCCCATGACCCCCCCATCCCCACGTTCCCGATAGAATGGCTCTCAGTCTTTACCGGGGAGACCACCGTAACCTCCATCCTCGAGGCCCCGATTAGCCCTGTCCCGGCTAAACCACCGGCAGCCATGATCACTGGAGCATCGGGGTCGTATGGGGTCTGGTTCCTCTTGCTGTGTTTCCAGAATAGCCAGGCATTCCCCCCGCGCCCACCCAAGAACATCTGGGCTTCCTTAACCCAAGGGGCGGTGGAGACCTTACCAGTGGTGAGATCGATCTGCAGAGTCTTACCCGCCCAACCGCTGATCATAATAAACATTACCTCTTCTTTTCTCTTATTAAAGACTCTTTGTCAATGCGGAATCTAATAATCCAAAGGACATTGACCTAGAAGGGGAACTTTAAAGCAGACTTTCAGCAGCAGTATCATCCGATGATCACCACCGGAAAAGAGAACGACTCCAAGCGGATTATCATAAAGCTTGAGAGGCTTCTCGGCTCTGAGAGCGTCCTCACGGATGTCGAAGATCTCTATGTCTACTCCCGTCTGGGTGATTTCGGTGTCAGAACCTTGGACCAGCCCTTAGCTGTTCTCAGGGTCAGCCCTGAGGAGATAGACCAGATCTCTGAGTTAGGTATCCGGTTAGTGACTGATACGGGAGAGACAATTAACGACAGTTCTCAGGGAAGTCATCTGTTTATTGTGGACAGCCGTGACCATCTAGACCCTCGACAGTTGAAGGATGCTCTAGATGATCTGGAGAACGCGACGCAGGACACCAAGGAGACCCTGAGAGGGAGAGCGCCAATCTATCGATGGTTCACCAATTTCATGAATTTGGTTGAAGGCTTCAGGATTGACGAGCGATCTTTGGGGGAGAAGGCTTTCTGTGTGGTCCAACGGTTCTTCAATGGTGTCGAGACCTTCTCTTCGAAGGGAAGGCTTGTCCTCTCAAGGGGTTTGATGAAGGGTGAGCTGGAGCCCTCTGAGCGGCTCGTGGACTCGCTTTTCAGCTGTACCACCTGTGGCCAGTGCTACGACCAGCTGGGTGTGGATCCTCTGGAGATGGAGAATGCTGTAGTGAGGGCGAGACGCGAGATCACAGGGAGGGGGTTTGGCCCCGGATTCGGAGGGTCAGCCCTCAGAAATATCTTGGAGGAGCGGAACCCGATGGGTATGCCAGCTGAGGACAGGACTCTCTGGTGGGAGGAGTTGGGGGATAGACAACTGTACCAGGGGAACGAGGTGCTGTACTGGCCTGGGTGCACCACTGCCTACAGGCTGCCTGAGGTCGTCGAAGCCACCTCAAGAGTTATGGAGACAGCCGGGATTGATTTCGGACTTCTCGGGGAGGGAGAGGGTTGCTGTGGCTTAATTTTGTACCTTGCCGGGCTCTGGGATCAGGCGGTTGATATCGCCGAGGAGAGGGTTGAGGAGCTCAATGGAACCGTGGAGACACTGGTGACAAGCTGCGCGGGATGTTACTATGCGTTCTCGAGGATCTACCCCCGGCTCGGCGTGTCCCCCCCATTCAGGGTCTTCCACACATCTCACCTTTTTGACAGCCTTATACAGCAGGATAGGTTTGACTTCAAGAGTTTGAAGCGTAGGGTTGTCTGGCACGACCCATGCGACTTGGGCAGGCACTGCGGCGTCTATATGCCGCCGAGGTCGGTGTTGAGGTCGATATCTAAGCTGGATCTCGTGGAGCCCCCGCTCAACGGTGAGCACGCGCTCTGCTGCGGGGGTGGTGGAGGGGTTATGGCTTATGATATAGACTTGGCTGAGAGGATGGCTTCGGCTAAACTTGAAGATGAGTTCTCATCTCTGGGTGTTGATGGGGTCGTCACCGGGTGCCCTGCTTGCATCCTGAATCTCAGGTCGGCTTCTCGTGGGACAGGATGGGATGGAGAGATCCTGGATCTTTCACAGTGCCTCTTGAGGGCTTTGTGAACCATATTGTTTAACCGAGTTTGTGGTCCTCACGATAATCGGGTCCTGGTGGGTTGTAGGGGTGTCTCAGTGAGAGGGGAAGTTTTTTGATACCTTCATGGAGAATACTTATATCGGTTACCGCCTCAATCGGTGGACCACGGGATAAGTATGGCATTCAACTTCCTCGGTTTGGATGATGTGGACGTCTCAGGTAAGACGGTTTTTCTCAGGGTCGATATTAATTCGCCTCTCGATCCAGTCTCTAAGAGGATCCTGGATGCGACGAGGATTAAGGCGACTCTGGACACCCTCCATGATCTCAGGGATGCGAGGGTGGTGCTGGGCGCTCATCAGAGCAGGCCGGGGAAGTATGACTTCACCTCCCTTGAACTCCACACCCGGGTGCTGCAGTCTTATCTGAACAGCGGCGTCAAGTTTGTAGACGATGTCCTGGGGGAGAGGGCTCTGGCGGCTATCAAGGGTCTCGGCGTCGGCGAGGTCCTGGTCTTGGATAATCTTAGGTTTATCGACGAGGAGAACAAGCAGGGGCCGCCGGCTGAGGTGGTGGAGACTGGTTTGGTTGAGGGTCTTTCGCCGTTCTTCGATCTGGTTGTGAATGATGCTTTCGCTGCGGCGCATCGTAGTCAGCCTAGTCTGGTGGGGTTCGGGGAGTTGATGCCTATGGTGGCGGGGAGGCTGATGGAGAAGGAGTTGAATGCGATCGACAGGGTGTTGAGCGATCCTGCGAGGCCGTGCGTCTTCATCTTGGGTGGGGTGAAAGTTGAGGATCGGATCCCCGTCATCGGCAGGGTGTTGAGGGACGGTATTGCTGACAGGGTGTTGATTGGGGGGCTGGTGAGGGATGTTTTCCATCTGAGTGAGCGTGGTTCATCTAGTAACTTGGGATCCATGTCAGGGGTGGGGATGGGGTTGGTGGAGGAGGCCAAGCGTTTGATGGACGAGTTCGGTGATCTTATCGAGATGCCGGTGGATGTCGCCTTGGATGTCAAGGGGGAGAGGGTGGAGATCGGTGTGGATTCGTTGATGGATGAGCGTAACGTGTTCGATATAGGGCTGAACACCCTTGCCCGTTTCAGTGAGGTGATCAAGGGGGCTGGGACGGTGGTGGCGGAGGGCCCGTTGGGTATGTTTGAGAGGCGTCACTTCAACACGGGGACCAAGGAGGTTTTGAGGGCTATGGCGGGTTGTGGGGGCTTCACCCTTGTAGGTGGCGGACATCTCGGGGGGTTGGCGTCGATGATGGATCTAGACTGGAGGATGGGTCATGTGAGCACGGGGGGCGGGGCGATGCTTGCTCTGCTGGCGGGGGAGCCAATGCCCGTCATCGAGGCTCTTGAGAGGGCCAAGATGAGGGGTGTCTGATCCTCGATAAAATTATATTGTCTGGTATTGATTCTGGTTCTCGTGGGGTCGTGGTCGAGCTTGGCCTAAGATACGTGGCTTGGGTCCACGTGATCCCCGGTTCGAATCCGGGCGACCCCATTTTTCGCGATGGTAGGGTGTGATAAGGTTTCTTGGGTTTGTGGTGGGGTATTGGGTGTAGGGTTTATGGTGTGTGTTCTCTGTTTTGTGGGGGTTCGAGGATTATGAGTGTGAGGGTGTTGGTGACCCCTTCCAGTTTCTCTATGTTGTCCTTGACCAGTTCTTCGATGGCGGGCATCGTCTGGGTCTGGACTATGGTGAGGATCTCGTATATGCCTTGGATTTGGTATGCTTCTTTGATCTCAAGTCTTGATTGTAGTTCGGGGAGCAGTTGTTGGGGCTCCCTTTCCTCGACTTTGATGAGGATGAAGGCGGTCGCCAATGGTTTCTCGAGTGATCCATCGGGTTGGACTATATTTATACTTCCATCAGCGGGGTTGCGGTGCATCAGTGGACGCGATAGGTTAAAATCCCGGTTTTGGGGTATATCGTCTGTGTGCCGGGTTGGCTGAGCGGTTAGGCGGCCGCCTGCAGAGCGGCTCCACGGGGGTTCGAATCCCTCGCCCGGCTCCATCTAGACCCTTAAGTAAACCATATTTTGGTTAGGGACCCATTTTTTCACGCATGTAGATTGAACATTACCGCGGCTTAAGGGGAGTACAAAGGCAGTTTCTTTAGCGCGAATATTATATCTGAGTATAAGGAGCTCAATGAACGTTCTACGGGGGATCCTCTTCCGTCACTGAAGAGGAGAAGGGGTCAAATCTAGGGTTCTCTTTCCAGTTCTACTAGCTTGCAGAAATCGGTGAACAGTAGTCTCTGCCACTTCATGTCGGCGTGGAAGTCGGAGTCGTCGCTGATCCTCCTCACCCGGCACTCGTACCGGCCTCCCGCGTCATCCTCAGTGTAGCCCTTGCAGTCCCCCTCTTTCTCAGGGACGCCTCCACATATCTTCACGCAGAGTTCCCAGGTCTTCTGCTGGATGGCGTAGAGCAGCTCGTTCACCGAGTAGGGACGCTGGGACCTGTTGGAGATGTAGTCCAAACCTTCTTTATCCCGCAGCAGCCTCTGAGCGCTGCTGGTGAAGGACTCAGCCAATACGATCCCCTTGTCGTATCCACCCTCCTCGAACACCTCTATGGTCCGCTCTACCACCTTCACCGAGACATTCGATGTACGGGCGTCAGGGAAGTATATCACCCTGAGGAAGGTCCGTTCTCCCCCTTCCTCCGCCAGGTAGTCTAGGGCACTGCACTCCTCATCGGCCTCCTTCTCCTCGTAGTTGTGCAGAGACTTGAGAAGCTCGACCTGGTTCCTCAGCCATTCCGATTTCAGGCCGTTCCTGAAGGTGACCTGTCCTCCCAGCCCGCTCCCCTCCTTACACGTATTTCCTGTGCTTTGCGCAGGAGACACAGTAGTATACTATATTCTGAGAGGTGTGGAGCTTGGCCCCCTTCTCCCTCAGTAGGCGTCTTGTGTTCCGGTCTAGAGGCAGGGACCGCCGTTGCTTCTCGATAGCCTTGTCCCGGGGGACCTTGGCACCACACATGGAGCACTCGACAGAAACGGCCCTGCCAGACTTTCCCTTCCTCCTCGTTATCTTAGACATCTTTTTTCACATCCATGGATCCTATCTTTTCATGTTCATCCCGAGGTCCTCAACGGTCAACATACCCCTATTCCTGAGCCAGTGGGCCTGGTTACGGGTGTACCTGAAGAGTATGTCGCCCTTCTGATCCGAGTTGAAGCCCCAGGGGGAGACCAGAACGGCGTCTCCCTTCCTCACCCAATGCCTCCGCCTCATCTTGCCCCGGATCCTGCATAGCCGCTTGTTCCCGTCCTGGCAGATCACCCTCACCCTCCTCTGACCCAGTATCCGTGTTACTATTCCGAGTACATCATTTCCTCGGGGGAGCGTCATGTGCTCCCGGATATCCTTCTCGCTCTTGACTAATTTCTTACCCATTTTAACAAAATCCTACATCCCTAATTTGAGTAGATGTACCCCCCTTCATCCAGCTCCTCCTTCATCCTCTTCACGGCCTCTACGACCGCCTCCTCGCTCTTCGCCCCCGTGATCACACTTTTCCCGCTGGCGAATATGAGCATGACAACGTGTGGATTGTCCATACGGTAGATGAGACCGGGGAACTGCTCTGGCTCATACATAACATTGTCCATGATATCGGCCGCAAATTCAAGGTCCACTAACCCGTTGAAATTGGTGGTCGCCACAATGTTCTGGATGAATACCTCAGGCTGACCCAGAATGACGACATCGTTCTCCTTCAGATCCCTGACGACCTTCCTCACAGCCCGGCGGGCGATCTTCTCAGACTTTGCACCCGTGCAGACCATCTTTCCCGAACTGAATATGAGCGTAGTGGTCTTCGGCCTCCTGAGCCTATAGATCAGCCCCGGGAACTCCTCGGGACGATATTCGACATTCACAAAAGCCTTCTTGAGGGAAGGGAGATGTATCTTCTGATGGAGATCGGCCGTGGCAACGACATTCTGGATGCTATAATCACTCATCCGGACGCCCCCGTATAATGAACCGGGGGCCCAATAAAGAAATACACGACCTCAATCTTTCCCATCCGATCCCAACCACCAATTTGATAACCAACTTCACGCAGGTCCTGCATCGGCTTGTTTTATAGCCAAATGGGACCAGCAGCAGTAGGCAGATGAAGCTGGAAGCTCCCATTCAAACCTTATTAACCGATTTCGCACAATAAATCTGGAATGACGATATATAAATACTAGGAATTAAAAGAGAAAAATGGGTTATTTTTATAAAATCGCTAACAACACCGTTTTTTAGGCTCAATAATTAATTTTTAGAAGGATTTAACATCGAGTTATAAGAGTGATTAGGTCATTGCGTGAAATATATTCCCCTCGTTCATAGCCAGGTTAAGGGGAGGGTTGGGATACCGGGTTCAGGGGTCAGGTGATAACGCCGTCGGAACGGAGCTCTGCAAGCTTTTCCTCGTCATATCCTAGGAGCTCAGTCAAGACCTCCACGTTATGTTGCCCCAGGAGGGGAGCGGCCCTTGAGATCTCTGTGGGGCTCTCCGAGAACTTTAAGGGAAAATTGGGGAATCTTATAACCCCCGCTTCAGGGTGCTCCACCGAGGTTATCATGCCGCGGTGCTTAACCTGCGGGTCATCCGCCACCTCAGCCACGGAGTTGATAGGGGCTACGGGGATACCTGCTTCCACCAACGCATCAACCGCTTTCCCCTTCGTCCTCTCGGCGACCCACCTCTCAAGGACATCCCTGCTCTCAAGCTCTTCGACACCGATACCCTCCTTCAACCGTTCCATCGTCCGGGGATTAGTGTGGATGAAGATCCACCCGTCTTTGGCCTCATAGGCGCCAAGGAATCTCAACCCCATATAATTCTCCCTAATCTCCCATGGGACGAGGCCTGAAAGGAGATAGCCTGTGATAGGCACCCCATTCTGAGCGACCATGCAGTCCAACTGAGAGACATCAATCAGCTGACCTTCACCCGTCCATTCGCGGTGAAGGAGTGCGCCCAGGATGCCGATGACCGCAAAGAGAGCCGGGTCGAGGTCCCCATGCCACTCCGCAGGCCTGATGGGCGGGCCCTCCGGGTCGACGAGATCCCCAGTCAGCCGGTACCACCCTGAGAAAGCAGAGGCGATAGAGGCAAAGCTGGGGCGGTCAGCGTATGGACCGTCCAGCCCGAAGCCGCTCAGCGAGGCGTAGATGATATCGGGATTCAGCTTCTTAATATCGTTGTATCCCAACCCCAGCTTCTCCATGGTTCCCCGTTTGAAGTTCTCGATGACAACATCGCTCTCCTCCGCAAGCCTCAGGGCGATCTCCACGCCTCTGGGATCTTTTAGGTTCAGGGTTATCCCTCTCTTGTTCCTGTCTAGATAATGGAATACTCTGCTGGTCCCACCGAAAAGGGGAGGATATATCCTCGCAACCTCGCCCCATGGCGGCTCAACCTTGATGACATCAGCGCCCATATCAGCCAACACCATCGTCGTATAAGGACCGAAATATACGTGGCTGAAATCCAAGACCCGGATCTCCTTGAGTATCGTCAAATTAATCCCCGTCGATTCTATACAGCAAGAACCCCATATACAAATTTAAGATCACACCCTAATCGAGGGCTCTCCCTGAGACCCCATTAAGGTGTCACGTTTTCAACACACAACAAATTAATTATTACCTTTATAATATAATAAAATAATGTGATGGGTGTGGAATCACCTGCAGATTTGTCTTGGGCTCAACGACTCCAATTGTGGATTCAAGGATACGCCTATGTAGGGAAGAAACAGAAAGAGGGATGGAGGGGGAAACTCAACTTCTACGTTTTTAAATGTCCAGAACATGGTTTGGTCGTTGACTACCCACATGGGTATAGTAAGAGTTTAACATGCCCATATTGTATGGGAGACAATAAAGCCCCAATAAAGATAACAGCATGATTGGGGAGATCGTGGAACAGATAGAAAAAAGGGATGGTTAGGTTTTCAGCTCTGCGATGAGCTCATCGATTGTCATAGCGGGCATGCTTGTGATCTCAATTGTGCCCCTGCTGCCCAATTCGACGGATAGTCTGAATATGGCCTCGTTGTCCGGTGCCTCCACTACGTTGACAAAGTCGTAGGGTCCGAGGACTGCGTACTGTTTGAGGACCTCGACGTCGAAAGCCTTCAGTTCCTCGTTGACCTCCTTGATCCTCTCAGGTTTCTTCTTCAGGGTTTCCCTCCCCTGATCAGTCAACTTGGAGAGGAGGATGTACTTCCCCATGATTTACCCTCCATTGAAGATACTCCTGAGTGCCTAAAAGGGGTTACGGCGACTACCGCTCCAACTGCCGTAGCTCAAGGCGTCTGAAGATACTGCGGAGCTGGCGCCTCATAACCCTCCGCTCTGTGCTGAGGCCGAGATAGTCTGCGAAATCGGGTGTGGTCCTGACCAGCGTGTTCCGGCCTTTCTTCTCCTTGGAGATGAGACCCATCTCCTTGAGCTCTTTGAGGTGGCCGTAAGCGTGGCTCCCCCGGGCCTCGGCTACATCTTTCTGCATGACCGGCTGGTGGTAGGCGACATAGGAGAGGGTCCTGAGAGGCCCTGAAGTCAGTATGGGCTTGATGGAGAATTTACGGGCCTGCTTGGTGTAGTTGGGTTTGAGCTGCAGGACGACCCTCCCGCCGGTAACCTCCTCGATCTCCAAGGGGCTCCCGTCGTTCTCATAGGCCTCAGAGAGCTGGTCGATGAGCGCTGAGACCTCCAGTTCCGAGTCGAGTCTGAGGTGGGCCACGAGGGAGGTGAGAGAGATGGGTCGGCCTGAGGCGTACAGGATGGCCTCAAGCTCCGCCAGCTTCTCCTCGCCCCCGTCCATACCCCATATTCCTCCAAAACTTACTGTTATTCAGTCGAAATGCAGCTTAATAACGTCTACGCTCCCCCAGCAAAAACCTCACACACCCGCTCCGATGTCCCGCCGGTAAAAGAGAGCCCCACGGATCTTGGGGACATCCCTGTATACCTTTTCCCTAGCTTCTCGGACGGAGTCTCCCTTGGCGAGGAGGGCGATGGCCCTGCTCCCCGTAGTCCTGATGACACCCCCCTCCTGGTGCACTGAAGCATAATAGAGTTCAGACCACTCAGGCGGGGCAATAGTAATCTTGTTGCCACTCTTGGGGTCCACGGGGTAGCCCTCGGGGACGATGTAGACGCAGACGGTGGCCTTCTCACTGAAGGAGGGGGTGGATAGGTTCCCGTCGACGATCTCCCAGCCGATGTCGAGGAGGGGATCCTCTAAGAGGGATAAGACATTCATCGCCTCAGGGTCCCCTAACCTAACGTTGTACTCAAGGAGATATACGCCTCTCAGGGTCTCCATGAAGCCACCGTAGAGGAACCCCTTGAAGACGGTGCCTGAGGCTTCGAGTTTCCTGATGGTGTCTTCCATTATCTCAGTGCCCTTCCTGATAGACCTGGGGGAGAGAGCCTGGAGCCCATGGTCGGGGCAACTGTAGCTCCCCATGCTCCCCGTGTTGGGACCCTGGTCGCCGTCATAGGCCCTCTTGAAGTCCCTGACCAACGGCATAACCTCGATGTCCCTCCCATCGGTGAACGCCTGGAGGGTGAACTCCCTGCCATCCAATTTCTCTTCCAGGATCACGAGGCCGTCCCCAGCGATCCTCTCCATAGCGTACCCCATGACCTCACCGGGACCGTGAAGATGCTCCCCCGTTATCTTGACCCCCTTCCCCCCTGTGAGGACATCGGGTTTCACCGCGATATCAGGATGACCCTCCAAGAACCCCTCCACCTCCCCCCGGGTCCGACAGATCGAGAACTCTGGATTCCCCTCGATCCCATTCTCTTCAAGGAATCGGCGGGTGTGGGCCTTGCTCCACTCCAGTCTCGCTGCCTCCCTAGAAGGCCCGACTACGGGGACGCCCATCCCCTCAAGGGTGTCGGTCACCCCGGCAGCCAGGGGAGCCTCAGGTCCGATGAAGGCTATATCGACATCCCCGAACCTCGAGTAGTCCTCCACCTCGTTGATATCCATTATCTCGACCTTCTCGGAGAGGGCTGCGATACCCGGGTTCATCCTTGACATCGCCGCCTGTAGCTCTACATCACTCCGAGAGAGAGCCTTTGTGATGGCATGCTCCCTAGCCCCGTGACCGACGATAAGCGCCTTCATCCCCTCAACCATCCAACAGGGCCTGTTACCCCGGCAGGATATTCAAACTATGGGATAATAGGGAAAAAGGTTTGTCACGAGGAAACAATCTCTGGGTTATAGTACAGGGGCTGAGGTGCCCCTCATCGATCCCCCTGATATCCTGGGGGTGCCTCGAATCCCCCGAATAGGTCCACTGTCTTCATCGCTATGTCGATGGGTGTAGCGTCCTCCATGTAAGGGCCTATGATCTGGATACCCACCGGTAAACCAGTCGGGGTCCTGCCTATGGGGGCGACGGTGGCCGGGAGGCCTGAGAGGGTTGCAAAGGAGACCCAG
>JASFTK010000037.1:0-12946 GCA_050053595.1 Candidatus Bathyarchaeota archaeon
TTCTGTCTTTGAGAAAAATTTTACTCAGAAGATGGAGGTCTATCAGGATCTCGGGATAGCAGTCTCTGAGACGATATTTTAATGTGGAGAACCCTTCCAACTTGTCTCCTCTCTCGGTATAACGCCAGATGATCTCACGCTCTCTTTCCGTGAATAAATAACATCGCATGGTGTTCTACGATTGACAGAATCCGCAGTATTAATATGTTTTCTCCAAAAAGATAATGCATTCCTCCAGAAACCCAAAAAAAACTGCGTTTACTGGATATTTTGGGCTGAAAAGCGTTATCATCGTTGTGAAAGAGAAGCGATTGACAAAGTTGGGTCTAGGCGGCACTCAGTAATGTATATAACGGGTCGGATTGTATTTTGACCATCCGCGGAGGGAGCTAGTTGCCAGAGGAAGTTAACAGGTCGCTCGCCAGGTTCCGATTCCAGCGGATGCTGGAGATGTTGGAGGAGAAACAGGGGAGGGGCACGGAGCTCATAACGGTCTACATCCCCCCAGGGAAACAGGTGAGCGATGTGATGAACGACCTGCGAACCGAGTGGGGCACTGCGGGCAATATCAAATCCAAAACCACGAGGAAGAACGTCCAAGACGCCCTTACAAAGGCGATGGAGCAGCTCAAGTTGTTCAAGGAGATCCCCGAGAACGGCCTCGTCATCCTCGCTGGCTCCATCGTGGGCGAACAGCAGGGTGTCGGAGATATGGAGACCCATGTCCTCATCCCCCCACGGCCCATCGGCACTTACTACTACCGCTGCGAGCACCGTTTCATGCTCGATCCTCTATGGGAGCTATTGAGGACCGAGGACTCTTACGGCGTGGTGATACTGGACGCTAAGGCCGCGACCTTTGCGACCCTCAGTGGTAAACGTGCGGAAATCATCAAGGACATCACATCAGGGGTGGCAGGTAAGACCAGGGCGGGGGGCCAAAGTGCCAGGAGGTACGAGAGGCTCCGAGAGATGCACCTCAACGAGTTCTTCACCAGAGTCGGGGACTATATAACCGACATATACAAGGACCTACCCAATCTGAAGGGCATCATCGTCGGCGGTCCAGGGCCCACCAAGGAGGATTTCCTGAAAGGCAACTACCTCCACTACGAGATCAAGGACAAGATCCTCACCACCGTCGACACGGGCTACACCGGTCACGAGGGGGTGAAGGAGGTGGTGGAGCGGTCCAGAGACTTCCTCAGGGACGTACGGTTCTACGAGGAGAGGAAGGTCGTCCAGGACTTCCTGTATAACATCGGCCAAGAGACCGGTCTCGCCACCTACGGTGAACAGCACATCATCCGGGCCCTCAAAGCCAACAATGTCAAGACCCTGCTACTCTCAGAGGGGATCCGCCGGGCCCTGCTCAAGCTCAGATGCAGAGACTGCGGCTATACCGAGAACAAGATCATCGATCTAGACGAGATGGGAGAGTTCAGAGAGAACACGGGTGACCTGATCTGCCTCAGATGTGGCAACCCGAGCTACGATATCGAGGAGAAAGAAGACCTGTTCGAGGCTCTGGTCAAGATGGCGGAGGAGACTGACGCAGACATCGAAGTCATATCAACAGAGACCGAGGAGGGGGTGATGCTCTTCAAGTCCTTCGGTGGACTGGGTGCCATCCTCAACTACCGCCAGTTTGGATGATAGAACCCAGGAGCAGGTCCCAACCTAGTGTATGAAGTAAAGGGGCAAAGATTGTCGGCACCTATTCCTCCGGATTTTTGTAGGATATATCGAATCCCACACCAGGGTAGCCCTCGATCCCTTGGTCTCCACCTTCTCCCTCTTGGATATCCACGTTCTCAGCCTTGAGGGTCTCCGAGATATCCTCGATCCCCAAGATAAGGCTATGAGCCTCCTCGGGCTTCTCAGCGTAGAGGGTGATCTCCTCAAGGGGCGCGTTGAGGGGGATACCCCTCCTGTTCTTCTCCCTCCTGATATCCCTGATCACGGAGATGACCAGCTCCCCATGTTTCTCCGCATCCTTGTCGATGAGCGAGGCGTCCACCTCAGGCCACCGGCTGAGATGGATACTGTCAACTTCACTCTCGGCGTACATGACACTATAGATCTCCTCGGTGAGATGGGGCATCACAGGGGCCAGTAGCTGGAGCATCCGTTTAACGGCGTAATACAGGGTCCACTGGGCAGCGGCTTTCTCCGGGCCTTCCCCGTAGAGCCTGTGCTTCGCGGCCTCGAGGTAGTGATCACAGAAAACATGCCAGATGAAGTTCCTGGCGGCATCGGCTGCGTTCATGAACCCGCACTCCTCTAGTTCCTCTGTGGCCTTGTCCACCACCCTCTCAAGCTTGCTCAGGATCCACCTGTCCAAGAGCCCCAATTCGGGTTTCTCCCTGGGTTGATATCCATTGAGACGCATGCTGGCGAAACGACAGGCATTCCAGAGCTTCCTCATGAAACGCCAACCGTACTCGACGTCGGCCCACCTGAAGGGGATGTCTGTGCCCGTACTCCCACCCGTAGCCGCCCACATCCTGGCAGCGTCGGCGCCGTACTTGTTGAATACCTCAGGGGAGGCGACGTAGTTCCCGAGGCTCTTACTCATCATGCGGCCGTCGCTCCCGAACACCATACCGTTGATGAGGACCGAGTTGTAAGCGGTCTCACCGAAGAGAGCGAGGTGCCTCACCATCAGGTAGTAAGCCCAGGTCCTGATGATGTCATGACCCGACGGGTGTACTGAAGCCGGGAACAGCTTCCGCCAGTCCTCCTTTTCAGGCCAGCCTGCGTGGATGGCACAGGTGAGGCTGGAGTCGAACCAGGTATCTAGGACATCTGTCTCTGGCTCCCATTCAGATGCCCCGCACTTGCAGTTATCTTTGAGGGTGGTCACCCTGGGGTCAACGGGGAGCTTCTCGGGCTTCGCCGTCTGTATCGTGCCGCACTCTTTGCAGTACCAGACAGGTATGGGGGTTGCGAAGACCCTCTGTCTGCTGAGCACCCAGTCCCAGTCGAGGCCTGTGGCCCAGTCGATGAGTCTGTGTCTCATCCAGTCGGGGAACCACTGGATCTCCTTGGCTGTCCTGACGACGTCGTCTGTGAGCTTCATGGTCCTCATGAACCATTGGTCTGTGACCACAATCTCGATGGGCGTGTCGCACCTCCAGCAGATCCCTACCTCCTGAGCAATTATCTCCACTCCCCGCAACAGCCTCGCCTCTCCAAGATCCCTCAGAATAGCCTCCCTGGCCTCCTCGATGCCCATCCCCCGGTACTTGCTGGCGGCCTCGGTCATCTGCCCTTTGCCGTCGATGAGCTTGATAATTGGGAGATCGTACCTGGCCACAGCTATCACGTCAGCCTTGTCCCCGTAGGTACAGATCATCATGGTGCCGGTCCCGAACTCTGGGTCAACGGCGTCGTCCGCGATGATGGGCACCTCCCTAACGGAGAGCGGGAGATTGGCCTGTTTCCCTATGAGATGGTTGGATCTGTCGTCGTCGGGGTGGACGCCGATGGCGACGCAGGCGGGGATGTACTCAGGCCGGGTTGTGGCGATGAGGAGGTCTTCACCCTCAACGCTGAATGCGATGGTGTAGATCTTGCCTGTCCGCTGCTGACGCTCCACTTCGGCGTCGGCGATGGCGGTCTCGCACCGGGGGCACCAGTTGATGGGATGCTCCCCCTTGTAGATCATATCCTTGTCGTAGAGCATCAGGAAGCTGAGCTGGACCTTCCGCATATACTCTGGATCCATGGTCCTGTACTCTAGACTCCAGTCGACGCTGCAGCCGAGGCTGATCACAGCCTCCTTCATGACGGCTATGTACTGCTCTATCCACTCCTCGCAGAGCTCCCTGAACTCGTCCGGGGGCAGGTCGCTCCTCCGTATCCCATGGGCTTTCTCCACCGCCACCTCAGTTGGCAGGCCGTGGCAGTCCCATCCCTGGGGGAAGTGGACATTGTACCCCTGCATCCGCTTGTAGCGGGCCCTCATATCGAAGTATGTCCAGTTGAGGACGTTCCCCATGTGGAAGTCCCCGCTTGGGTAGGGCGGAGGGGTGTCGATGCTGTACCTGGGTCGGGCGTCGTCATCCCAGTCATATCTGTGGATCCCTCGCTCCTCCCATAAGCTCTGCCATTTTTTTTCGTTCTCAAGGAAATCGATTTTCTTTGGAAGCCTATTCATCTCGGTCACTCCAGTTTTTTAGCGGTCGCCGTCCCCGGCTTCGGATAGGGATAGTGTCACGGCTGGGGCTTATAACGGTGTCCGCTCCATCCTGAGGACTGTCTGAAAAACCTTCGAGTATTCCTTCAGTGCTCCCTTTCTGAGGGAGCGACAAAGCGATACCCCATGTGCATCTTCTCAGGCTACGGATTAGGAGAGGATGGAGACTTCATAAAAACTTTGTGCAGCAGAGGTCAACTCAAGCCTCGATGAGACGGGGCTCATCCCTCTTCCTGGGACCTTGGACCACAATCCTCTCCCCGAGGGACAATTTCATACCGTCCCGAGCCGCAACCACCGGCACCCCTGTCTCTTGCTCGATAAACTCCGCCTCCTCATCGGGGCCGGCGTTGAGCATCTTCATCCCGAAGTGGGTGAGGACCACACAGCCTGGTTCCGCAGCCTCCATCAGCTTCAGCACCTCGTCAGTGTTGAGGTGATACCTAAGGTGCTCCTGACGAGGCCACATTGCGCAAGCGACTAGGAGCCTCAGATCCCTGTATATCTCCCCCAGCCCCACAAAGAACCCCGTGTCGGAAGTGTAGCCGACCTTCCCTGAGCCGGGGGCTTCGAAGACTAGGCCTACACCCTCCTTCTCGCTGTGCCTCGCCTCCACCGCTTCGAAGGAGAGATCGCCAACACTGAAAGCGTGACCCGGCATCAGGGTCTCGATCCTCGCCGGGAGGCCACGGTGATAACTGGAGATACTGGGGTCGAAACTCTGGTTCCCGTGGAGGACGCTGTTGGGCGCCGCCACAACCCCCCGGTGGTCCCGCGTCCCCCGGCTCATAGCCTCGATGAGGACCTCGGCATCTGAGTAGTGGTCAGGGTGGCAGTGGGTGACCACTAGACCCGTGAGCCTCTGAGGGCTGAGACGGGCCCAGTTGGAGAAGACCAGGGCGCCGGGACCAGGGTCGATATGGACGTGGGTATCACCGTTGACCAGTCGGAGACCAGCGGTCCTCCGCCTCTGGGTGATCATAGTGAAACGGCCTCCGCCGGTTCCGAGGAAGTGGATCTCCAAGGGCTCCAAGGTCTCTCACTAGAAGGGTGTAGAGGGGGAATAAAGCTTATTCAGATTTCCTCTTGATGTACGGGGCTCTATTTGACACTGACACCAGGAACTGGAGTGCAAAGATAGTACATGACAGATTACTCTCCTTAGATATGGTCTTGGACGATTGCCGAGTGCTGGAGTTTCTCAGGGAGTTAAATATTTAATAAGGATTTGATATCTGAGTTGTGCAGCGGGCCCGTGGCTTAGCTTGGTCAAAGCGTTCGACTGATAATCGAAAGATCATGAGTTCAAATCTCATCGGGCCCACCACCCCTCACAGGAACCTCTCACAAGCCATCCCTGGAAAGGTTGCAGTGACATTCGAGGGGCTTCTTTTCAATCAAAGGTTGTTGAACCACCAGCGTGAGGGGTTGGTGTTCAAAAATGGTGCAATATACCTTCTCATTGAGAGTTGTCAGCAGTTCATAAACAATAAAATGCTGTTCATACATCTCTTGACGCCTTGGAAGAGCTGATCCTCGAACTTAGGCAGATCGAGTCACAGGTCCCAGAGAGGGTTAAGACAGACCTGTGTGACTCTATGCTTGACTCTTTCATCATCGACAGTAGGAGCCATGTCGAGGTCAACATTGAGGGAGCGGAAGCGGAGGATATTAAGCATCAATTGACGAGGAAGATCAAGGAGAGGTATCTAGAGGATATAGTGGAAGCCGAGGTCGTCTCCAATAAGCTCTATCTCAGGAAGTAGTGTGTCAGAGAGCTCCACTCAGTTGGGGGAACTCCCGTCATAGGAAGGTCTCCTCCACGATGAGCCCCCTGATAAGGGCGTCCATAAGAGCCTTGATCTTTGTATCGACGATGGCATCCTTAGCTAATACCTCCTTGATCTGTCCCTGGAGGACGTAGTATTCCTCTATATTCTGCAGTAGGCAAGTGACCAATACCAGAGCCTCCTTCTCCAAGGGGGTACATTCGATCTTATCAAGCTGATATAGCTGGGCCAAGGGGTCTTCGACGGATTCCACCTCTGCTTCAGGGACCCCGACATTTTGACTCTCGCTGTTCGTCGTCGAATCAGTCACCTTTGAATCATCCCGAGAATATAATGGGTCTGACACATCTAAGGGGTAAAGATTGAAATGAGGCTTTATTCGAGAAAATGCTTTATTTATTTTATTTATCGGCTTACCAATCATGGTATTTTAACATTAATGAGTTAATAATTCCTGTTCGGGGTTTTATGCGATAATTCATCTTGTTAATATAAAAATCTCTGAGAATCATAGATGTCTCAGATGTAGCAATTACGGCATATTCTGATTATCAAGAGATAACAGAAAAAGAAGAGATAATGGGTGATATCAATACTTCCACGGTTGATACTGTCACCAGTACTCAAGGTTCACAGATTGTTTAGAACAGTGCGATCCCGTCCATTGACTCTTCATGTGGTCTCGGTAGGGGTTGCTATGTTACCTGTTTTATAGATGTTTGAACGATTTTGAATGGGTTTAGATATGGTCGTTATCAATCACAAGTTGCTCACTGAGTTTGGAGCCAAAATACTTGAGGCTGCAGGGACCCCCGCCGAGGAGGCGGCATGGGTATCGGAGTGTCTGGTGCTCTCCAACTTGAAGGGGGTTGACAGCCACGGTGTTCAGCAGATCCCAGGTTATGTCAAGGCTATTGAAGATGGTTTCCTGAAGCCCGGGATGAGCCCCACCCTTCTTGAGGAGAAAGCCGCGACGGCGTTCTATGATGGGAACTGGGGTTACGGGTACACCATCGCCCAAGATGTGATGGGGGATACCATGGAGAAAGCAAAGGAGGCTGGGACCGCTTTCTCTGGTATCCGGAACATCCACCATATAGGTAGGGTGGGGAAGTGGGTGGAACTCGCCCTCGACGAGGATATGATCGGTATAGCCAGCCAACCCGGGGGGGTCTACATTGCACCATGGGGAGGGCTGGACAGGAAGCTCCCCATAGGCCCTATAGCCTTCGCCGCCCCAACGGGGAAGTATCCACCCATGGTTGTGGATATGTCTGTGGGACCTATCTCTGGTGGGAGGACAGCGATCCTGGCGGTGAGAGGGCAGGAGGTCCCCCTAGGTTGGTACATCGACGACGAGGGCAAGTCCCATGGAGACCCGAAACTTTTCAGGGACGGGGTGGGAGCCCAACGCCCCCTGGGCCAGGAGGGCCTAGGCTACAAGGGTATGACATTTTCTATGATTCTGAATGTCCTCGCGGGCCCCCTTCTTGGTCATGTTGTGACCCAGGCCCACTCTTTCAAGCGGTGCGGGGTCTTCCTCGGTGCCATCGATATCGAGGCTTTCGTCCCCGTGGAGACCTTCAAAGAGGGGATAGATGCATTGATCGACGACATGAAGTCCTCAAGGCTCGCGGAGGGATTCGAGGAGATACTGATACCGGGGGAGCCTGAGTGGCGGCAGCTGGAGAAACGGAGGAAGGAGGGCCTGTATCTGGACGACGAGATCTATCAGCGGATACTGGAGACCGCAGAGTCAAAGGGAGTAGATACCTCAAGGTACAGGGGTAGACCTGGGAAGCTGGAGATCACCCACCCTTCCTACACCCTAGAAGACAGATACAGGTAGCCTCCCTACGATGGGTTAATGTCTTAAACCCCTTCGACTGATGGTCAACTGAGGATCATGACAGGTTTATCGGATTCCGAGATCATAATGGGGCTCAAGGATATCGACACCCCCACCATCTCCAACGTGGTGGCGACCTATCCCAAGTCGGAGGACTGCCTCAAACTCTACGACGCCTGGTACGGGGGCTGGTACACCGATACTAAGATCAGGTGCGTCTACCCTGAGCTGGGTCCCAGGGTAGGCCATGTGGCTACCGTCATCTTCTGCGAGGAGTCTGAGGACCACCCCCGTGTGGACTGCTGGGCTCTCCCTGAACACATCGAGGAGACGGGAAAGCCCGTGGTCTTGGTCGCGGAGCAGCAGTTCCCGCCTGAACTGGCGGACCGGGTGGGGTTGTTCGGTGAGATGATGACGACCCGGTACAAGGCGCTTGGGGTGGTGGGGGTGGTGACCAACGGCCCGATGAGGGATATGGACGCCATCGAACCCCTGGGGGTCCAGTACTATTGTAGCGGTGTGACTCCGTCGCATGGGGATATGATGATCAAGGCGGTGGGGGTGCCTGTTTCAGTGGGGGGTATGAAGGTAGCCCCAGGGGACATGGTCCACATGGACCTCCATGGCGTCGTCAAATTCCCCACCGAATACGCCGGAGAGATACTGAAGAGGGCAAGGGAACTCCTTGAGGATGAGGCTGAGAGAGCAGCCTTTTTCAGAGACCGGGACTTCAGCCTGGAGAAGTGGAAGAAGAAAGAAGGGGAATAAGAGACCGCCTGAGATTATTTTAGGCTGAACAGAATCTTCTCCCCTCTGTCGATACCGAACATCTCTTGAGCGTCCCCCTGATTCACTGCGAGTTCCATGTATCCACCCCCAGCCACAAGGAGCAAGGGCTCACCCTGGGGGACAGCGGAGAACCGCCTGACATAGGGCAGGGAATACTCCTCCCCCGATATCCCTACATCAAACACAGCTCTGTCACCTACACCTAGTCTCTCCAGAATCTCGTAGGTGACATTGGTCACCAGATTCCCGAAGCCGTCTACATGGATAACCTTCGCCTCTATGCTATCCTCCATCACCTGAGGCTCGTATAGGGGAAGCCTGACGTAGCCATCGATCTCAGGGCCGAGACCCTCAGGGGAGACCCCCTTCGCGAGTAAGGCTCCGGTGGGTCCAAAGGTGTCTCTACCATCGAAGACATCTGAGACCTTCTCAGGCAGGAGCTCCCGGTTCTTGATCTCATAGACCTTCTCAACCCCCAGTCGCTCTGCAGCGGGGGCTAGGAGGCCATTGTCGGGGCCCACAAGCCATGCGCCCTTGACCTTGATAATTATGGCCCTCCTCTTGCTGCCCACAGTAGGGTCAACGACACCGACATGGACTGTGCCCTCGGGGAAATACGGGACGCTCCGGGCTATGTGGAAGGCTCCCTCGTCGATACTGTAGTTGCCGACATCATGGCTGATGTCCACCAGTATGGCATCAGGGAGGATCTTGAGGATGGCCCCCTTCATCTCGGCGACATAGGAGTCCTTGATACCATAATCCGTCAGTAGGGTTATGACCACCATTTCGAACACAGTATAGGCCGACTCTGGAGATAAAAAACCTGACGGGGCTCCCCTAGCGAGGACACCAACCATCTACAGCGTGGTAGCTCAACTTTAAATTGCCTCAAGCCAGCATAGTCTGATCAGGATGAAGATAGTAGTATTCAACGATAAGAGGCTTGGAGCGTTTATGGAGGACGGTTCAGTGATCGACCTGAACCTCGCCTACACCTCCCTCCTGGCGAGTAGAGGGGTCAAGAGATCCTACGCCCATGCCCTCTCAGAGGTCCCACCCGACCTCCTCGCATTTATCGAAGAGGGAGAAACGGGCCTCAAGACCGCAAACGAGGCGGTGGAGCACGTCAGAGAGGGGACGGAGATAGGCCCTAAGGGGGAGAGGCTGATCTTCGAACCAGATGAGGTTGAGATCCAGGCTCCCCTGCCCAGTCTTGCTACCCGGATAATGATGGCTGGGGCGAATTTCTATGACCACGCCGCGGATGTCCGTAGGATGTTCACAGGGGAAGAGGTCACCAGGGAGGATATCAGGAGGCAGGTGGAAGCTGGGGAGTATCTGGCCTGGGGGTTCTGGAAGCAGGCCCGGAACGTCATCGACCCTGGGGCTCCGATAGTCTACCCTGACCGGACGGAGCGCTTGGACTATGAGGTGGAGGTCGCCGCGATATTCGGGGAGGAGGCGAAAGATGTCGAACCTGAGGAGGCGATGGACCACATATACGGCTACACCATCGTCCTGGATATGAGCCTCCGGGACCAGCCTGGTGACAGGGGGCTCTTCCTCTCCAAGAACTTTGACACCAGTGTCCCCATGGGCCCCTGCCTTGTCACTGCAGATGAGATTGGGGACCCCCACAAACTGGGGCTCAGGCTCAAGGTCAACGGTGAGTTGCGGCAGGAAGGGACCCAAGAGGACATGATCAGGGGTTATCCTTTCTGGATAAGTATGCTCACCCGGGACATGACCTTCTACCCCGGGGATATGATCTGTGGTGGGACATGCTCAGGGACCGCCCTAGACACCAGCCCCAGGGATCCAGAAGGTAAGACGGAGCCCGATAACTTCCTCCAACCGGGGGATATCATCGAGGCCTCTGTGGAGAAGATAGGGACCATCCGCCACACCGTTGTAGCCAAGGGGTAATCCCTTATCTTCTCAACCCCCTTCTCCCTAGTGAGTGGTATGGGATACCTCGCAGTGGACATCGGGGCTACAAACCTGAGAGTGGCTTCGGGAGACGATAGGAGGTTGAACTCAAAGATATCCGAGTCTACTGACAGAAAAAATGGTCCTTATGGGATCTCTGACCAGATTGTCCGATTGGCTGGAGAACTCAGTATATCTGAGCTAAGGGCAGTCGGCATCGGCTCTATAGGGCCCATAGACCTTGCATCGGGACGGATCGTGGACACCCCTAACCTCCCTTTCAAAGACATCCCCATTGTCAACCCCCTACAGGAAGCATTCAGTGTCCCAGTGGCGATGCTGAATGACTGCTCCGCCGCCGTTCTCGGGGAACAAAGGTTCGGCGCCGGGAAAGGTGTACGCAATCTTGTCTACATAACCCTGAGCACAGGCATCGGGGGAGGCGCTCTGGTGGACGGCCACCTGCTCAGGGGGAAGGATGGGAACGCTGTCGAGATTGGCCACCTCACCATCGACCCCCAGTCCCGGTTGAGATGTGGATGTGGATGCATGGGGCACTGGGAAGCATACGCCTCTGGGAGCGGGATCCCCAACTTTGTGAGTGAGAACCTAGAGCCCGGTGACGCAGACAGTCTGATGCTGGAGCTGGCAGGAGGGGATCCAGGAGGGATAACAGCTGAGATTCTATTCGAAGCGGCAGAGAGAGGTGACTCAACCGCCATCAGGCTGGTCCGTATGTTGGGGGAGGTGAACGCCATAGGACTTGCTGATGTGGTGAACCTGTTCGACCCTGAGATGGTCACCATCGGGGGCTCCATAGCTTTGAACCACCCACGGCTGATCCTGGAACCCATCCAAGAGAACATCGACAGACACCTCATCAACAGAGAGCCCGAGATAATCATTACCCCTCTGGGGGAAGATGCCGTCCTCTACGGTGCCCTCGCTCATGCGACCTCATTAATGGAATAGGACGACACACCTAACGCCTCAACGTCAGGGTGATCTCCTGCTGGGTCTCCTCCATCCTGATGACATCCCCACCCTCTAGGTATAACAACAGGTTGAGCTCGGGCACCCTTATGACCCTAGCCTTAAGGCTGTCCCCACCGATGGTTATAGTCCGGGGGTTCTTCTCTGCGATAATTTCCAGGTCGAGGAAACCCAACGTTTGGGGTACATAGACATCGATCTCGATCCTCTTGCCTGGCTCCGGAGTGAAAGTCTTGAGGAGGAGGTCCCAGTGGCCAACCATCAGATTGTCGATGAGGACCGAATTCTCTGGGAGATCTAGGGGTTCCTCTATGACCCTTCCCTCGGTCTCCAGCCGCCCTAGGACCTTGTCTTTTTCGAAGAAGCAGGTGATCTGTTCCAAGCTCCCTCCTAGGGTGGCGTTGAGTCTATAATCCACTGGTTTGAGTTCGACGGTGAAAACGTACAGGGCCTCTAGCTCTGCTGATCTACCGTCTCTCACGGCTGAGGTGGTGGACCGGACGGTGTAGATCACCTCTCCTATAAAATATCCCATCTCCCCGTGGAGGTAGGGACCAACAGATTTGACCCAATAGGTATAGTTCCCAACCACTTCCCCGGCGACGGAGTAATCGTAGATCCATTCTTGGCCTATGGGAAGTTCAGGGAGGGGGGTGGGCTCAAAGTCTACTATGGGGAACTGGAGGGCGGTCCAGTGCTCGAACAGTGCCACTCCACCGACGATAGCGATAGAGATCACTATGATCCAGAGTTTCCTCATCTAGATTAAATTCGGGTCTATAATATTAAGCATGGCTCCCCTAGGTTAGGTTTTTACCATGGTGAGGAGCATTTTGAAGGCTGAGATCGCCCTTAGAGCGTGGGGTATATCCGCAGGCATAATTATCGCTTCCCCCTCCGTCAGTATGTAGGGCTCACTCCCGATGATGATCTCCACCTCACCGTCCAGCACTTGGACAAGAGCGTCGAAAGGGGTGGTGTGCTCACTCAGCCCCTCGCCTTCGTCGAATGCGAAGAGGGTGACCGTCCCCGTTGGCTTGTCGATGATAGTCCTGCTCACCACCGCCCCATCTTGATAATCTATGACTTCCTTCAATCTCTCGACCCGCGGAGAATCACTATCACTCATTCAAACACCCATAGAGTTGTCTGTGGCCCGTGTTTAAAGATGTAACTAGTTAAATTGAGAATGGAGCCCTGCGGTGGGCACCGGGGGCTCCTGCGGCGTTCAACCGCTTCTTGTGCGTCGATTGGGACAGGTAGACGCACGGTCATCAGTGGCTTATTCTGGGATTAAGGGTTTGTGTGTCGATACTCCCTATCAGTGATGTTCAGCGAAGACATGGATTCTCGGTCAACCCTCAAAGGGGTTGCTCGGTTCTCTCAGGTCGA
>JASFTK010000038.1:0-12708 GCA_050053595.1 Candidatus Bathyarchaeota archaeon
CCCCAGCATCAACCCTGAAGCTCTCATGACACTCAGAGCCCTCATGGAATGCAGCGGCCTCTATCCAACCTGCGATCTCCGGGTCAAATCGGGACTCTAGCAGCGAGACAGCCGGGTTGAAGAGATTGACGCCGTAATCCTCGACCCCATAATCAGCGAAGATGCCCTGTCCCTCCTCCGAGATCAGGAACCCGATAAAGGTCATGGCTCCCTCGAAATTTGCGTCGGGGCTTACCTCAGGGTTGACGGCGATGGCGCTGTAGACGTTGATGAGTTCCCTCCCCGCGCCCACCAGGACGATGAGATCGATCAGCCCCTCCTCGGAATATTTGAGGTAAGTGCCCATGTCGGTCAGGGTGTAGGCACCGAACTCCTCGGTGATCTGGAGGGTCTTCCCCATCCCCGTGCCCGATTCCCTGTACCAACCCTCATCCCTCAATATAGAAGGGTCGAACCCAGCAGCTGCCCACAGCTCATTCTCTTTGGAGTGGGTCCCCGAGTCATCCCCCCGGGAGACCCATAAAGCCTCCCCCCGTTCTCCCCCCTCAACAATGGCCTCAAGGGCCTGTGTCGGGGGCAGGTACCTGATGCTTGCAGGGTCTTCCGCAGGACCGATTATCGAGAAATAATTGTAGGCGACGATCTTCCTGTTGACACCGTAGCCCTCTTCAAGGAAGCTAAATTCCCTGGCCGGGGCGTGGACCAAGATCATGTCGGCGTCGCCCCTCCTTGCATGTTGTATGGCGAGACCTGTACCGACGGAGATGAAGTAGATGTCGATAGGATACTCCGCTTCGAAGGTCCCCTCGATCTCGTCCAAGACACCGGTGTCGTAGAGGCTCGTAGTCGTTGATACCACTAGACGGAGATGGGCGGGGGTCCTGGGCCAGGTGAGGTAGATCCCTGCTGATATGATGAGGGTGAGGGATGCCAGTATGAGGATGTTGTTGCGTCTGTTCCAGGACATTTATTCTGATCGATGTGTTTATTCATGCATATCGTTATAAGCTTTCGGCTAAATGGTAATAGGGAAAAAGAACGTTATGCACCGCTATGCATAACCATCTCCACTGATAACCCCAATTAATGGGAGGACACGACGATAGGAAATCTAACGGAGAAGATGACCAGGGACCCCCTTGTAGACCCCTACAGGCGCAAGGTGAACAGCCTCAGGATATCGATAACCCAGCGATGCAACTTCGATTGCTTTTTCTGCCACCAGGAGGGGGAGTCCAACCCCTCGACGGAGCTCTCACTAGAGGAGATCGAGACCATCGTCTCCGTAGGCGCCGAACTAGGCATCACGAAACTAAAGCTGACCGGGGGCGAACCCCTCCTGAGGGACGACCTCGTCGAGATATTGCAGAGGATCTCCCCGTATGTCGAGGAGGTCTCAATGACCACCAACGGCTACCTCTTAGCCGAGAAGGCCTGCCAACTCAAAGAGGCTGGGCTCGCGAGGATCAATGTCAGCCACCACACCGGGGACCCCGGGATCTTCTGCAGGATCATGGGCAGGGACGCCCTTCCTCAGGTGAGGGCGGGGATCCTTGCTGCGCGTGAGTGTGGCCTCACCCCGGTGAAGCTGAACATGGTGGTGATGAGGGGGGTGAACGAGGGGGAGATCCATGCCATGATTGACTTCGCCAGGGAGGCGGGCGTAACGCTCCAGCTCATAGAGTTCCAGCCCTTGGAGAGAGGGGTGGAGGGATGGGCCGAGTACCACTACGACCTCAAACCCATCGAGGGGGAACTGGAAGCAGGCTCAGAGAGGGTGGTCGAGAGGGAGATGCACCGTAGAAAACAGTACCATCTGAGGAGCGGAGGGGTCGTCGAGGTAGTGAGGCCGATGCACAACACCGACTTCTGCAGATACTGCACCAGACTCAGGGTCACCTCGGACGGCTACCTCAAGCCCTGCCTCATGAGGGAGGACAACCACGTAGAGGCCGCCACCCACCTCAGGAATGGGGGCTCCAGGGAGGATATCGTCGCTGCCTTCCGGAAGGCCGTCGCCCTGAGGGAGCCTTACTGGAAGTGAAGATATGAGGGTGAGGGTCAGATACTTCGCCTCGATAAGGGAGATCCTTGGGAAGGGGGAGGCAGAGGTTGAAGTCCTAGAGGGCTCGACCGTCGGAGAGCTGGTGGAGAGGTTTAAAGAGAGGCACGGAGGACTGGGGGGGCGGAGGTTACTGGTAGCGGTAAATGGCGAATACGCCGACCCTAAGACCGTCTTAGGGGAAGGCGACGAGGTCGCGCTGTTCCCGCATGTGAGCGGTGGATGAGATGATAGAGATAACGAGGGAAGATTTCTCCGTCGACAATGTCATCAAGGGCATCAAGGCCAGAGGGATGGGGGCCGTGGTGACCTTCCTGGGCGTTGTGAGAGACCACTCCCGAGGGAGAGATGTCAAACGGATCGAGATCCAGGTCTACGAGGAGATGGCTAGGAGCCAACTAGAGGAGATAAGGGAAGAGGCCTTAGAGCGGTTTAATGTCGAGGAGGTCGCAATAGTGCACAGGTATGGGAGCCTCAGGGTCTCAGAGAATATTATGATGATCGCTGTCGGGGCAGGTCACAGGGAGGAGGCCTTCGAGGCCTGCCGATACATCTTAGAGGCGGTGAAGGAGAGGGTGCCTATATGGAAGAAGGAGTTCACGCCAGAGGGGGAGTTCTGGATCGAGGGGGAGGAGTATGAGAGGGCGTAGCGACCCAATGAGGATGGTGGACATCTCAGTGAAAGAGACGGTCCACAGGGAGGCTGAAGCCGTGGGCAGGATCAAGTTGAAGGGGGCGACGATCAAGGCGGTCGAGGGGGGGAGGATAATGAAGGGGGATCCATTGCCGGCAGCGGAGATCGCCTGCATCCTCGCCGTCAAGAAAACCCCTGAGCTACTCCCCCTCTGCCACCCCGTCCCCATAACCTCGGTGGATGTCAGCTTCAATATCTCGGAGGATCACATCGAGGTGAGATGCAGGGTTACCGCCGACTACAAGACGGGGGTCGAGATGGAGGCCCTCACCGGGGTCTCAGTAGCCCTCCTCACCATATGGGACATGGTGAAGTACCTTGAGAAGGACGAGGATGGCCAGTACCCCTCAACGACCATATCAGGTATAAGGGTAGTGGAGAAGAGGAAGGGATGAGGATGGGAGAGCACAGAAGAGACCAGGAGGTAGAAGCCGCCGTCGCGCTGATGGTGACCAGCGACACCCGGACCCCGGAAAACGACGAGACCGGTAAGACCGCCATAAGGTTGTTGGAGGGGGCGGGTCACAGGGTGGCCGCTTATGTGATCGTCCCCAACGATGCTGAGAAGATCAAAGTGGCTTACGAGGGCTTCCTCGGGGACAGTGAGATCCAGGTGATCCTTACCAGCGGCGGCACGGGGATAGGTTCCAAGGACAAGACGGTGGACGAGGTCTCAGCCAGCTTCGAGAAGACCATCGTGGGCTTCGGTGAACTCTTCAGACGCCTCAGCTATGATGAGATCGGGGAGGCAGCGATGTTCAGCAGGGCGGTCTCAGGGGTCGCCAGGGGGAAGCTGGTCTTCTGCCTCCCAGGGTCCAGGGGGGCGATGGAGACCGCCTTGGGAGAGATAATCCTCCCCTCTCTGGGGCATATGCTATGGGAGCTGGGAAGATGACAGGCATGAAGCCCTTCAAGACCCTCCTCCCCCGACTGGAGGCTCTGAGGATCATCGAGGAGAACATCAACAGGATTGAGAGGGTCGAGGAGGTCCCCCTTGAGAGAGCTGGGGGCAGGGTCCTCGCGGGAGACATAGTTGCCGGGTTCTCTGTACCCCCCTTCGCAAGATCAGCTATGGACGGATACGCCGTTAGGGCAGAGGACACCTACGGCGCTTCGACAACCGATCCCAAACGGCTGAGACTCTTGGGGGTGCAGTACGCCGGCGAGTATTTCCAGGGGGAGGTCGACCAGGGGGAGTGTGTCCAGGTCGCGACGGGGAGCCCGGTCCCCCTGGGGGCTGACTCCGTGGTTATGGTGGAGTTCACCCGTAGCGAGGGGGAGACAGTTGAGATCCAGAAACCCGCATACCCTGGGTCGAATGTCTCCCCGGTGGGGGAGGACATTGTGGAGGGGGAGACTGTGATCGGGGCGGGAGAGGTCCTTACCCCGGCTAAGGTGGGCGCCTTGGCGGCCATGAACGTTGAGAGGGTGGAGGTTTACGCCAGACCTAGGGTCGCCATCTATTCCACGGGCTCCGAGATCAGGCCCCTGGGCTCTGAGTTGCACCCGAGCCAGATCTATGATGTCAACTCCTATACCCTGTCCTCCTTTGTAGGTTCAAATGGATGCCAACCCGTGATGAGGGGCGTCGTCCCAGATGAGAAGGACAGGATTGATGAGGCGGTCCGGGAGGCGTCGGGTTATGACCTAGGCATCTTCTCAGGGGGGAGCTCCGTCGGGGCCAGGGATCTCTTCGCTTACGCCATTGAGGGGCTGGGAGAGGTCCTTTTCCATGGCCTCCAGGTGAAGCCGGGGAAGCCGACCCTCTTCGGGATCGTCGATGGCACCCCGATCTTTGGGATGCCAGGGTACCCCACCTCATGCCTCAGCAATGCATACATCTTCCTCACTCCCGCCCTCAGGAGGCTCGCGGGCCTCCCCCCCGCCAAGCCTAGAACGGTAAAAGCGAGGATGGGTCAGAGGTTCGTCTCGGGCTCCGGCAGGGAGCAGTTCCTCACTGTGAGGGTCGAAGAGGGGGTAGCAATCCCCACCTTCAAGAGATCCGGGGCCATAACGAGCATGTCCCACGCTGATGGTTACATCGTCCTCCCTGTGAACCTTGATGTCATAGAGGAAGGGGCTGAGGTCGAGGTAACACTCCTTGGATGAAGCCAGAAGGGCTCAGTCTTCAAGATCCTCTTTTTCGGGCTGGAAGAAGCTCTTGTAGAGCAGTCCGTTGGCTGCGATAAATAGGGCGCCTATCATGAAGGGCAGCGAGAGGCTTATTGTCTCGAACATGTAACCCGCGATAACGGGGGCTACTGTTCTGAGGGACATCCTGGCAAAACTGCTGATCCCTATGGCTGTGGCTGTCTCCTCGGGGTCGACGATGGTGGTGGCGAAGGACTGCCTGATGGGCATGGTGAACATGATGGATATCCTCAGGGCGACCATGAAGAAGAGGGCCAGCAAGTATGAGGGGCTCAGCGAGAAGCCAATGGTCAGGGCTGCCGTAACTATCCTTGAACCGACCAGTGACGGTATCTCGCCAAACCTGTCCACCACTGACGGTATGAAGCCGTAGCTGAAGACGCTCAGGAGCCTTGTGGCGGCGTAGATGGGGCCCAGGACCTCCCCGCCAACCCCGAACCGTATGAAGAAGTAGAGGGAGAGCAGGGACTGGATGAAACCCCAGCCTATACCGCTGGTCGACCGGACTAGGGAGAACTTGATTATGATCCCCCAGGACTCTCTCCTACCCGAGGCCTCCCTAGGGCTCTCGTCAACCGGCTTCTGGGCCTTGGTGTCTCTTATGGGGATCAGGAGTAGTATGCCTATGAGGGTACTAGCGGTGCCGATCCAGAAAAGCAGGGCGTGGGCTCCCACGACATCCATCCCAATGCTCGTCTGGAAGAAAGCGGGGAGGGCTGCGAGGAGGTAGCCCAAAGTGGACGCCAGAGCATTGGAGGTGGCGAGACCGCTGAAGATCCCTGGTCGGGTCATGATATCGGTCTTGTCCGAGATGTAGCCTGAGACCACTGGTTGCCCGGCTCCTGCGCCCTCCCCGAGGGCTCCCATGCCTTGGCCTAGGGCTAGGAGCCAGAAATCGGTGCTGACGGCGAAGATGATGAGGCGGAGGGAGGCGAAAACTCCTCCGAGGAGCAGGAATATCTTCCTGCCGTATCGGTCTGAGAGGAACCCGAAGATGATGGAGTGGAAGGCGCTCACGAGTGTGGCGATGGACAGTAGGAGCCCGATCTTTACTGGGCTGAAGCCTAACAGGGCGAAGTAGATGGGCCGCACCACATGTAGGAACCCCATGGCGACCCTCCGGAAGGTCATGGAGCCCATAAGTAGCTTGAGGTCTCTGTCAAACCCCTCAGGGAGCCTCAGGTTGAGAGCCTTAATCAAATGTCTCTCGGTCCTCCAGGATTCTAACAATATGCAATGGATATTGTATTAAGGGATTCTCCTCAAGCCGGCCACAGCGGGTCTCCTTGTCTTATCCGGCATGACAGATAATCATGTGTAGACCATCGTGGTGGGAACTTCTCATTCATTGAGATATTTTTCTATGTCTTTATTCAGAGGAATATCGGCATGCATACAAGTACTCAATACTCTTTTCAGATTGATATCTCGATGGTGGACTGGGGGGGGGACTTTCCTAAAATTTTAGGCATCTGCGATTTAATTATCTAAAAAGTAGGGGGAGGGGTTCGAACCCTCGAAAGCCTTAGCTATGGGTTCCTGCCTCCATCCACAAACAAAGGGGGTCTAGAGGAAGTCTCTTCGACCGCCGTCAACCAGCAGTATCTTGCCTGTGATGTACCGGGTTTTGTCGTTTGCGAAGAAGAGCACCGCGTTGGCGATGTCCTCCGGCGTACCGACTATCCCGATGGACGACCGGTCTCTCCTCCCCTGCAGAACCCTCTCATACTCCTCGTCGCTCCTGCCTCCCTTAAGCATCACCGTGTCAACCGCCCCAGGCGCGACGCAGTTGACGTTGACCCCGTACCTGCCCAAGTCGTACGCGGAGCTCTTGGTGAGCTGAATCACGCCTGCCTTGGAGACCCCGTAACTGGTCTCGCCGTCCATGGCTACCCCGAACCCGGAGTTGGAAGAGATGTTCACTATCTTGCCGTAACGCCTCTCCACCATGTGCCTCGCGGCCACCTGGGAGCAGAGGAACACGCCCTTGAGGTTGACGGCCATGTGCCTGTCCCACACCTCGTCCGTGGTCTCCAGGATCGAGCCCCCGGCGGCTATTCCAGCATTATTAACGAGGATGTCCACCTTCCCGAACTCCTCTATGGCGGTGGCAAACATAGCCTCGACCTCGTCTCTCTTGGAGACGTCACATTGAACGGCTATGGCCATACTACCCATCCCCCTGATGGTGTCTACTACCTCGTCCGCCTCCTCCCGGCTCTTGCTGTAGTTTACTACCACGGAGCAGCCCTCCCTCGCAAACGCCAATGCGATGCCTCGACCGATGCTGCGGGACGCCCCGGTTACGACCGCCACATAATTCTTGAAATCTGACACCCAAATCCCCCTTCAATATGATAAGCCTGGATATGGATAAGAAACTAGCGTAGAATTAAGAAAATAGGGAAAAAGGTGCATGGGGAGGGGAAATCACACAGATTTACTAGTAAAGTGTATATTGAATTTCACGATTTACTGAGACGACGCAAATGATTAGGTTTTATTGCGCACGCGACGAGCCTTTTGTGATGCTGGACATTTTCCATACCGTCCGAGAGGATTTCGTCGAGAAGGAAAGGGGACTAACCTCTATCTTGGATAAATGAAAAACGGGGAGGTAACTTACTAGGCGTGTGTCACCGTCTTGGTGATCTTCACGCCCCGGGCGTCAAGGGCCGCGAGCAGCTCATCCATCTTCTCCCCCCGGATGACCCTGACCGGCGCCACGTATCCCGTCAAACTGATCTCGCCCTTTGCCATCATTCTGGCGACGATGGCTGCCGTATAGCTGGTTGTCTTGGCCATCGAGGTGACCCTCTCCTCGTTGTCGTAGCGGTCCACCATGTCATAGGTGTAGAGGATCTCCCGGCCATCCTTCTCACCCTTAACCTTGACCCTGAGGACAGTGATGTCTCTCTCCTCCTCCTCGAGGCGGACCTTGGGGTGAATGATCTTGCTGAACGCTGCGAAGGGGACGATCTTCCTTCCTTGGAACTCGATGGGCTCCCTGCTCAAGAGGCCACACTCGTCCAAGAAGTTGACCTTCTCACAGTAACCCTCGTACCTAACAGTCTTCTCCGTGCACCTCTGCACCCCTTCGAACTTATCGACGAGGTGAAGGGTCTCCGGGAACCCGTCGTAGAAGCACTCCAAGGGCCTGTCTATGCCGTCGAAGCGAGGGGGGTCGCCCAGAGAGTAACGATCCCTGTAACGTACCTCGCCGTTCTCGATGACCTTCACCTTCCCCGGCCAGAGAGGGAGGTAAGGTCCGCCGAAGACAATCTTGTAATCCAGAGGGGGCTTAGGGTCTTCGGGTATCCCACCGCACCAGATATCCACAGCCTCGACGCTATCAAGCATGTCCATCCCTTGAGCCGCAAGGAGGTCAGTGAGCCCGGGCTCCACGCCGCAGCCTGGTATGATGGCGACGCCTGCTTTCTTGGCCGCCTCATCTATCGCCTCAACATCCTCATCACTGGGCTCGCTCAAATCGACGACTCCCACACCGGCGTCGATAGCCCCCCAGATCGCTTGGGTGTTAAGGGGTTCAAGGAGCGCAACGCCTACAGCGTCGTAACCCTCCAAGACACGGGCCAGCCCCTCACGGTCTGTAACGTCTTGGGTTATGGTCTTGAGCTTGGTTGGGTTTCCCAGTTCCTCCGCCACATGGCGCAGCCTCTCGGCATCGATGTCGACTAAAAGAACCTCCTCTACTCCCTGATCCTCGAGGCAATCCTTCGTGATGGCTGGGCCCATGAGGCCCGCTCCTATCACGGCTATTTTCATTATGTATTCTCCTGAATCTATTAAACCGTGACACTGTTTAAATGGGCATTGGTTATGCGCGCGATGAATTACCTTGGAAGTTCGTATTCGGGAGAATTAAGGAACTACCTGGTACCATTTTGATTAATCCTGGAATACATCTGAGAAATCGAGTACAGCAAGTCATTAAATTCTGTAACGACTTGATATTAAGTGAGAAGTAATGAAGATAAAAAAGGATCATTTTTTCTGCAGGCTTAAACTTGTACGCAATATTGATAAGATCAGGGAGATTGATGACTGTCTCTCGCGCTCGCAGGAGGCTCGTGTTGATGCCTAGGATCAGTTTCCTATCCCGGAACGATATAGAGGCCATCCACGCGGCTTCCCTCAAAGTACTTGAGGGTACAGGGGTGTTGGTGAATAATCCCAACGCGGTTGAGCTTCTGGAGGGGGCTGGCTGTAGGGTCGAAGCCCAGGTAGTTCACATACCGCCGAGCCTAGTGGAGGAGTGCCTGAAGAAGGCGCCCTCATCGATAGGGCTTCACATGCGTGATGGCGATGGCAACCTAAAAGTTGGTGGCGACAATGTCATCTACAATCCCGGGTCGGCGGTCATCTACTTCATCGACAGGGATACAGGGGAGATGCGGAGGGCTCTGACTCGAGACCTCGTCCAGCTGGTCAGGCTGGTCGACGCGTTGGAGTATGTCCACGCTCAGAGCACAGCCATCGTCCCCGCCGATGTTTCAGATGCCATCTCAGATCTTTACAGGCTCTATATCATCCTGAAGAATTCGCCGAAGCCGATTGTGACAGGGGCCTTTACCAAGGAGGGGCTCATAGACATGAAGAGGATGCTGGAGGCCGTCGTCGGCGGCCCAGAGGAGCTTGCCAATGCGCCGAGGGCCATCTTCGACGTCTGCCCTTCGTCGCCCCTCATGTGGAGCGATGTCACCTGCCAGAACCTCATCGACTGCGCCAAGTACGGCATCCCAGCCGAGATCATATCAGCGCCACAGATGGGAGCCACCAGCCCCGTCTCCATCGCCGGAACCCTCGTCCAGTCCAACGCTGAATTCCTCAGCGGCTTCGTAATATCGCAAACGGTGATGTCTGGAGCCCCCATCGTATACGGAGGCTCCCCCGTTGCCTTCGACATGAGATACTGCACGGCCCCCGATGGAGCTGTCGAGTCGATGATGGCGACCTGCGCCGCCGCCGAGATCGGGAAGTACTATGGATTACCCACCAACGCCTACCTAGGGCTAAGCGACTCGAAAGTGGTGGACGCCCAGAACGGCTTCGAGTCGGGGCTGGGCATCTTCCTCGCAGCGCTAACCCGTGTCAACATCGTCTCAGGTCCGGGGATGCTCGCCACCGAGAACTGCCAGTGCCTGGAGAAGCTAGTCATCGACAACGAGATCTGTGGCATGGCTTACAGGCTCGTTGATGGCGTTTCCCTAGAGGGCTCAGCACTGGCCACAGACATTATAGCAAAGGTCGGTCCCGGCGGCCACTTCCTAGCAGAGAAGCACACACGGGAGAACCTGATGAGGGAGCAGTTCATGCCGTCGGGTGTCTTCTGCAGGCTGACTCCCGACTCCTGGAGGAAGAGCGGCTCGAAGAACAGCGTCGACCGAGCTAAGGAGATGGTTGACAAACTGCTGACGGATCATGTCCCAAAGCCTCTACCGCTAGACGCCGAGGAACGCCTAGACCGGGTCTTCAAAGAGATCCTTGCGAGGCACGGGCTTCCACAGCCCCCAGCCGCTTCGAAAGGCTGAGGGGTTAGGGGGAAACTGTTGCGCGCGTAGGCGAATTCAATAATTCAAGATTTATTGGGATAGCTACCTCACATCATCCTGAGGATAGGTGACAGAGGCAGGTTCTCCCAAACTACTCTTCGAGAACGTGGATTTAACTCCGATCCATCCCATCCTCTGGACAGACCTCCACAAACACGGCCCCGGAAGACCCGTCGAATACCAGCCAGAGTGGGACCTCAGGGCACTGATGCTCCGTCAGCTAGAGCAGATCCCATACGTCAAGGACCTCGTCAAACGCCTCAGACGAAACCCCTACCTCCGAGAGATATGCGGCTATGGTGACCGCGCTCCCTGTGAGGCCCATTTCTCCCAGATGAAGAAACGCATCGGAGCCGAGGGCTTCCGCATCATAGAAGCCTGGCTCCGAGGAGAAGCCCTGAAGCTGAGAAGGTCTCAGCCTCTATCAGCCACGGGTCTCGTCCAAGCCGCCTGCATAGACGGCACCGATCTCCCCGCCTGGAGCAGCAGAGACCCCCACGACACCAAGCAGGGCCTCGGAGACCCCGATGCAAGGGTTGGCAGAGGCAAGAAAGGCTTCCTCCTCGGCTACCAGTCACTGTTCTTGGTGGACATCGAGGGCTTCCCCTTGGGTCACGTCGAGGCACCGCTGAACGTCAACGAGAAGCAGTTGGTCGAGGAGCTGCTGACCCGGGTGCTGGGCGAGTGCATCGAGGTGGAGCTCCTCGCCGCGGACAGCCAGTTCGAGTCCCAGGCGGTGTTCGAGCTCCTAGAGTCCCTCAGGATGAGCCACATCATCGCCTGGAGACGTCTCAAACGCAGAGTCAATCCTCCTGATGTACTCACTGTGAAGGACCGCATCGACGTGGAGGGCCCGGAGTGGATGAGGACGGTGTACAAGCGGCTGCGAGCTGTGGTGGAGGGGTTCAACGGGCGGGCGAAGAGCCGTCTGGCGTATCAGCGGCTTACCTGGCAGGGGCTGGATAATGCCGGGATTCACGTCGGTCTGGTGTTGATGGTGGTGTACGCTGTCTGCATAGCGGCTTACGGCATCGGGAGACCGGAGTTTCGGCAGAGCGTGGCCTTCTTCGCGTGAGGGTGGGGGATGAATGGGGGCGGGTTGGTTAGAGGATGCTCTGCTTCTATTGGGTCGGGGAGGCCTTGTGGGGCGTGGGTTTTCGTCTGTTGACTACAGTCGTATGAGTCTTGAGTTGGATTCCCTTGGGAGTGGGAGCAGCGGCCTAGCTGAAAAATATCTCATTGGTTCAAAAACTCATAATTATTGAATTCGCCTGCGCGCGACGTTGTTCCTCTGAGGTTGGACGGAGACCAGATCAGATTCAGTGACTTCTCAGCGCGATCTTGATCTTCTCAGCAATGATGGGGGTGTCTCTGTCATCGGCGAGCATCAGTCCCCTGAAACTGGTGATATTGATCACCAAGTGATTCCCCTGAGTGGAAGCCCAGATCGCAGGATCTCCCGCTATCAACGCACTCACAATCTCCTCTACCACCACAGGGGGCCTATCTAGAACAAGGTGGAGGCTTATGCGACCCGGTTCCTCGGGGACAGTGCCCACGTCGTGGACCTCAAACTCCACACCGGGGATGTCCTCCCAGCTCGCCTTCAGCTCGTCGATCTTCTTATGGGCTTTCCTGAATACCGCCTCATAGTCTGTGGAGAGGTGTTCCTCCAGAGCAGCGACTGCTCCAGTTACTGAAGCTCTATCCAACTTACAGCCCCTGAAGACGCTCCCATGAGGCCTACCAGGCTCAGCCTCAAGGATTATCTCCCCTCCCGGACCCCCCTCCTGACCCACAAAACTGTGGAGAGCAATGGTCTCAATGAGCCCCTTCTCCCCAACAAGGATACCAGCAGCGTTGGGCCCCCCAAAGTACTTACAGGAATAAGCCGCAACATCAGCACCCATCGCAACAAACTTTCTGAGACCTTCCTTGGGGAATACCTGGAAAGCGGAGTCCACGATGACGGGGATATCATGGCGGTGGGCGATCTCGATGACTTCCTCAAGGGGAACTATATCACAATCAGGGGAAGCGAAGTTCCCTGTGGGTCCGTGAGCCATATAGTGGATAGCTGCGGTACGGTCAGAAATAGCATACTCTACCTGCTGGGGAGTGCAACCTATGAACTCGTCTCCCACCTCGACAAGCTTCCCCCCGGCTATGGTCATGCTCCTGTCATACTTGAAATCCCTCAGGCAGCGTTGGATGATGATCTCGTTCCT
>JASFTK010000039.1:0-12654 GCA_050053595.1 Candidatus Bathyarchaeota archaeon
GAGAGGGGGACGGGTATGTCGTCAATGGCTCAAAGACCTTCATCACCAACGCCAACATCTCCGACTTCGTCATAACCATCTGTCAGACAGACCCCGAGGCGGAGCCCCCCTACAGGGGGCAGAGCATACTCATCATCGATGGAGATACCCCGGGGATGGACGCGACAAAGCTCAAGGGAAAGCTGGGTATAAAGGCCTCCCAGACCTGCGAGGTCGCCTTCAGCGACGCCATAGTCCCTGCCGGGAACCTCCTTGGGGAGCTCAACAAGGGTTTCTATCACACCCTAGAGTTCCTCAACGAGTCTAGGATCGAGATCGCCGCCCAGGGGGTCGGGATCGCCCAGGGCGCCCTGGACAGGGCTGTCGACTATGCCAAGGAGAGGACCCTCTTCGGGAAGCCCCTGGTGGAGCTCCAGGCGGTCTCCCACAAGCTCGCCGATATGGCTATCAAGGTCGAGGGCGCGAGGCTGCTGACCCATAAAGCTGCTTGGCTTGCAGACCAGGGGGAGCCGGACCCGATGATCAGCTCTATCGCTAAGGTCTATGCTGCCCGGGCTGGGGTCGAGGTGACTGATGAGGCCACCCAGATATTCGGGGGCTACTCCTTCTTGGACGACTATGAGATCGAGAGGTTCTACCGTCACGCCAAGGTCATCGAGATCTATGAGGGGGCCAAGGAGGTCCAGAAGAACAACATCACCCGCTGTCTCCTCAGGAGATGAGGGGGAAGGCAGCAGTACTATGAACTTCCAGCTGACCCCTGAGCAGTCCGACATCAAGGCTGCCGTGGAGGAGTTCTGCCAGGGCAGCTTCACCCCCGAGCTCGCACGAGAGTGCGACAGAGAGGAAAAGTTCCCCCACAAACTACACAGGGAGGCGGCACGCCTCGGGTTCATCGGGATACACCTGCCTGAGGAATATGGGGGAGGGGGCTATGGCCTCACAGAGAACGTCATAGTCGCCGAAGCAATGTGCAGGGCGGACTCGACCTTAGGGACCGCTCTGATCCTCACTGACCTCGGCTGCGAGCTCATCGACACTCTTGGATCCCCAGAGCAGAAGGGGAGACACTTGAGGAGGGTAGCGAACGGAGAGGCAGTATCTTCCATTGCTCTGACAGAGCCTGCCAGGGGGAGCGCCCTCTCGGAGAGACTCGACACCACGGCCACTAGAGCCGGGGAAGACTGGACCATCAACGGGGGCAAGACCCTGATAACCAACGCCCCTATCGCCCAACTTTTCGTCACCCTCTGCCAGAGTGACCTCGCCGCCGACCCCCCCTACAGGGGCCAGAGCCTCTACATCATCGATGGCGGGGCCGAGGGTGTCGAGGTCAGGGAGATCAAGGGGAAGATGGGGATCAGGGCCGCCCCTCTAGGGGAGGTGACCTTTGAGAACGTCAGGCTCCCGGAGGAGTCCCTCCTGGGAGAGCTGGACATGGGATTCTACGAGACCCTAGAATTCTTCAACAGCAGCAGGGTTGAGATCGCCGCACAAGCCCTGGGCATCGCTGAAGGGGCTCTGGACAGGGCTCTCGCCTACTCCAAGGAACGGGAGGTCTCAGGGACAGCCATCTCAGAACTCCAGGCGATCTCCCACAAGCTCGCCGATATGGCCATCAAGGTCGAGGGCGCTAGGCTCTTGGTCTACAAAGCCGCTTGGCTCGTTGACAGGGGTAGGGGAGATCCCATGGTCTCCTCGATGGCGAAGGCGAGGGCTGGGAAGGTGGCGGTGGAGGTGGCGGACGAGGCGGTCCAGATCCTCGGGGGCTATGGATACATCGCTGAGTACGACGTCGAGAGGGGGTACAGGGATGCGAAGATCACTGAGATCTATGAGGGGACCCGGGAGATCCAGAGGAACACGGTGACCCGGTTCCTGCTGCGGCGTTAGGTTCTATGCACAGTCTTAAAAACTAAATGGCTTCTGATTTAGTTGGAGTATAAGATGACTGGTTCTGTTCTAATTGGGACACCAGCAAGCTTCAAGGGGGATGAGGGATGACGAGGGTCGCCTTGATTGGGGGAGGGATCTCCAGGTTCGATGTCCACAGGCGGGAGGTCGCCGAGGAGCTCGTAGCCCAGGCGTACAAGCAGATGCTTGACTCGATGCCTGAGCTTGAGACCCGGGACATCGAGGCTGTGATCTCCTCCTACTTCAGCGACCACCTCAACCAGCAGCTCTGCATGAGCTGGATCATCCAGGACTACCTGGGGCTGAGCACTAAGCCCGGCTACAGGGTCGAGTCCGGGGGGTCCACCCCCATCGACGCCATCATCAACGCCTACTTCCTCATCAAGTCCGGATACTATGACCTGATCCTAGTGCCCGGCTGGGAGAAGATGTCAGAGGTGGATACCGCCAAGACCAACGAGTTCATCGCAGCCGCCTCCGACACAGACTGGGACTTCACCGTCGGCGGGTACTACAACGGCTACTACGCCGCCCTGGAGGTCCGCCATATGCAGCTCTACGGCGAGACAGAGGAGGACCTCAACAGGATCGCCGTCAAGGACCACAACAACGCTGTCGTCAACCCCTTCAGCCAGTGGGTAAGCCAGCACGGCACCGGTAAGATCACCATGGACGACGCATGGGAGTCCCGCCTCATCGCCTGGCCCTACAGAGCGCTGAACATCGCGAACATATCCGAGGGCGCCTCAGTGCTCCTCCTGGCATCTGAAGATGTCGCCAAGAGATACACAGACTCCCCCGTCTGGTTCGAGGGGGTTGGCCTGGGGAGCGACTCGATGCGCCCTGGAGACAGGCTCTGCAACTGGGCATGGGAGGGGATGTACCCCGAGGACGAGAAGCTCTACCCGGCTGGTATGTCCGCGCCCAAGACCCCGTATCCCGAGATGGCTAACTTCGGGGCTATGAGGGTCGCCGCTGACGCGGCTTACAAGGACGCGGGGATCAAGGACCCGGTCAGAGAGCTTGATTTCGCTGAGGTCTTCGCCCCCTACAACGGGGTGGAGCTCACCCTCTGGGAGGACATGAGGTTCTGCAAGCGGGGAGAAGGTAAGACCCTGATCCGTGAGGGGGTCGTCGAGAACAAAGGGGAGCTACCGACACAGCTCAGCGGAGCCCTCACAGCCCAGGGACACCCCGTCGGGGCCTCAAGCCTAGCGATGGCCCTCCACATCTTCTGGCAGCTCAGGGAGGAGATCCCAAAGGTCTACGGGAAGAAAGCCTCTGCCATCCAGCAGTCCGGCGCCGAGAGAGCCCTGATCCAGGGCCACGGGGGTACAGGATGCCAGGGAGGGGTGATCATCTATGGGAGGGACTGAGATGGAAGAGAAGATAATCAAGGAGAAATCAGCCCTCAAGGAGTGGATCGCCTGGGCCAAGAAAGGGAACTGGAGCATACCGGGCTACAGGATCATCGAAGCCCCCAAAGGACCTAAACTCGGTGAGACCACCACGGAACGTTACATGATCGCCGAGAGACCTCACGGCGTCACCTACCAGCACAGCCTGGGCCTAGTCTCCAAGTTCTTCGAAGGACTCCTCAACAAAGAGCTCTGGGGCACCCACTGTCCTCTCTGCGACACCACCTACCTGCCTCCAAGAGCCCACTGCTGGAAACCCGAATGCAAGGTCGCCGAGACCGAATGGATGAGACTCCCTATGAAGGGAGAGATCTGGACTTTCAGCGTCATGCTATTCTCAGCCACCGCCTTCATGGAGCAGTTGCCCTTCGTCCTGGCCTATGTAAAGGTCGAAGGGGCGGACACCGCCCTCCCCATGCAGATCAAAGGGGTAAAACCCGAGGACGTCTACATCGGCATGGAGCTAGACATCAAATTCGTCGACGAGCCCACAGGAGACCTCATGGACCTCTACGGGGTACCCGCTGGCGAGGTTAAGCCTCCGGTGGATGCAGCCCTCCAGAGAGACCCTAGGTCCGTGGAACTGCTGAAAAAAGACCTAGAGAAGACCTATGCCTTCGTACTGAAACGGTTCGGCATCGACAACAGGATCCGCTAACCCCCATCTTTTTTTCTGCAAACTCCTACACAGATCCAGAAAATTATTTCAATCTTAAGAGTTGATCTAAAATGGGGATTAATGTTTGAATTTTGAGCTCACTGAAGAGCAAGAAGAGATAAGGATGGCCGTACGCGAGTTCGCCGAGAAGGAGTTCACACCTGAACTCGCCAGGGAGTACGACCAGAAAGAAGAGTTCCCTTTCGGACTGTATAAGAAAGCCGCCCAGCTGGGCTTGATAGGCCTCCACTTCGAGGAGGAGTTCGGTGGCCAGGGATACGGCCTGATGGAGATGGTCCTCAGTATTGAGGAGCTTTGCAGGGCCGACTCCACCTTGGGCACCTCGATGCTCATCGGGGCCTTCGGCAGCGACATGATACACATGTTCGGCACCGAGGAGCAGATGCAGAAATACCTGCCTAAAGTGGCCTCAGGTGAGTGGATCGCCTCAGGAGCCTTCACCGAGCCCGCCAGAGGGAGCGACATCACTATGGTGGACACCAACGCTGAGAAGGATGATGATGGGTACGTCATCAACGGGACCAAGACCCTTATCTCCAACGCCCCTATCGCTGACTTCGGCGTCATCCTCTGCCAGACGGATCCCGGGGTCCAGCACAGGGGCAGCAGCCTCCTGGTCGTCGATAAGGATACCCCGGGATTCGATGCCTCCCACATACATGGGAAGATGGGTATCAGGGCCTCGGTCATAGGGGAGTACTCCTTCAGCGACTGCAGGGTCCCACTGGACAACCTAGTCGGTGTCGAGAACATGGGGTTCTACCATACACTTGAGTTCCTTGATGTCGGGAGGGTCGCAGTCGCCGCCCAGACCGTGGGGATGGCTCAAGGGGCAATGGAGATGGCTATGGCATATGCCAAGGAGAGGACCCAATTCGGCCGCCCCATCTCAGACTTCCAGGTGATACAGCACAAGCTCGCCGACATCGCCACCCAGATCGAGGCCGCCCGCCTTATGACATACAAGGCTGCTTGGTACATCGACCAGGGTAGGATCATACCCAAGTGGTCATGCATGGCTAAAAACTTCGCAACCTCCGCCGCCGGTAGGACCGTCTCAGAAGCCCTCCAGATATTCGGCGGATACGGCTTTATATCCGAATATGACATCGAACGCATTTACAGAGACGTCAGGGTCACCGAACTCTATGAGGGCACCACAGAGATACAGAAAAACATGGTAGCGAGGTTCCTACTCCGCGGGGAGTAGCACAACCCCTTTTTTCTAAACAACACTGCATAAAAAAGTGAGTGAGGGTTATTTTCCCTTAAACTCGGGTTTCCTCTTCTCGAAGAACGCAGAGATACCCTCAACTATGTCCTCAGTGGCAGCCAGTGTCCCGAAGGACTTTGCCTCCATCTTCAGGCCCTCCGCCAGGGTGAGCTGGCTTCCCTCGTTCATAGCCCGCTTCGCGACTTTCAGGGCCACCGGAGGTCCCTCAGCCAACCTATGCGCTAGGGCTTCAGCCTCCTCGTAGAGCTTATCTGGAGGGACGACCTTATGGGCGAGCCCAATTTCTAAGGCTTCCTTTGCTGAAACACGGTCGCCCAGGAAGACGAGTTCCTTTGCCTTTGGCAAACCCACAAACCTGCAGAGCCTCTGGGTGCCCCCCCAACCCGGTATTATGCCCAGATTGATCTCGGGGCTCCCCATCTGCGCTGATTCCGCCACCACCCTGAAATCGCAGGCCAGTGCGAACTCCAACCCCCCGCCGAGGCAGAACCCGTGGATCGCCGCGACAAAAGGTTTGGGCGAGGCCTCGATCCTGTCCATGAGCCTTTGCCCCTTCTCAGAAGTGGCTATCGCCCTCTCTGAATCGAGGCCCGTGAACATGGTGAGATCCGCTCCTACGCTGAAAGCCCGCTCGCCCTCCCCTTTTACGAGGACGCAACGGACTTCGTCGTCTGCGTCGACCTCCTCGATGACGGTGTTCAGTTCTCCGACCATGTCAAGGTTGAAGGCGTTCATCCGTCCCGGGCGGTTAAAGGTGATCCAGAGGAGAACGCCCTCTTTCTCGACTTGGATGGTGCTGAAACGGGACTTCTTAGGCATACTCGTAGAACCCCTTCCCCGCCGCCTTACCCGTACGCCCTGCGTCCACATACTCCTCCAGGAGTGGGCTGGGCACGTAGGCAGCCTCCCCATACTTTTTGTGGAGCTCATTGAGCTTAGCGAGGAGTTTGTCGATGCCCAGCTTGTCCGCCTGCTCACAGGGGCCACTCGGCCAGCCTGTGCCCAGTTTCATAGCGGTGTCGATGTCCTCGGGACCCGCTACGTCATCATGGATCAGCCGGGCGACCTCGTTCGTTGCAACGGCATAGAGCCTATCCACGTCGAACTTGCCGGCCAGCCTGAAGGGGATCCGAGGGCGGCCTACCTTCCAGTCGTAGAAGCCTTTCCCGGTCTTCTGTCCCAGATTCCCCTCCTCCACCAGGTTCTCCACAAGGGGGCTCAGTTTGGCGACGTCCCCGTATGCCTCCTCCATGATCCTCCCGACCTCGTACATCACGTCCAAGCCGATCATGTCGGCGAGTTCGAAAGCGCCCAAGGGGAACCCGGCCTTGTATTTGACTGCGGCGTCAACCTCTTCCATTGTGGCTTCACCCTTCTCGACCACTAGGAAGGCCTCGTTCATCACCGCTCCTAGGACCCGGTTCACTATGAAGCCCCTGACATCCTTCCTGACCACTACGGGTGTTTTCCCCAGTTTCTCCACCAGTCTAACGATGGTATCAGTAGTCTCATCACTGGTGTCGTCCCCCATCACTACCTCCACCAAGGCCATCAAGACAGGCGGATTGAAGAAATGCATCCCCACCACCCTATCAGGCCTCTCCGTCTGCTCAGCCATCTCGCTGATACTGAGACTGGACGTGTTACTCGCCAAGATAGCGTCCTCCGGCGCCGCATCGTCAATCCGCTTAAAGATCTTCCTCTTCAGATCCATGACCTCGGGGACTGCCTCAACCACGAGATCCGCTTCACCCACAGCAGCCTCTAGATCCACGTTTGTATGGATCCTGTCCAGAGCCGCTTTGGCGTCCTCATCCCTTATCCTCCGCTTCTGCACGAATTTGTTGAGGCTCCAGCTTATATTGTCTACAGCCTTCTTGAGGACCTCCTCGTCTATGTCCACGAGGGTCACCTCGAAGCCAGCTAGGGCCAGCAACTCACCTATGCCGTGGCCCATAGCCCCGGCTCCGATAACAGTCGCTCTCTCCATTTTACTTCATAGGAATATTACAAAGTGAGGGGATAAGGATTTTCACTGGTCAGGCGGGGGTGAACCAGTAGGAGGGATCCCCGTCGGTGGTCTTCCCTGCCCTGAGCCTCACCTTCATCCCGACCTCTACATCAGTGATGTCGGTATCCACCAGCCAAGCGAGGACCTTTATCCCTTCCTCTAGGCTACTGATGGCAATAGTGTAGGGGGCGTTCCCCTGGAAAGAGGTGGGGCGAGCGATGACATGGGTAAACGCCACCAGTTCTCCTTTACCCTCTAGGGCGACCCACTCCATATCAGACGACCTGCAGTCGGGACAATCTGCGACTGGTGGGAAATGGAGGGAGTCACAGAATCTGCACCTGGTCGTCCTGAACTCCCCGGCCTCGACATACTCCCAGAACTCCTGGGTCTTGTCTATCGGGATCTCGAACTCTAATCTCAGGGGTCTTGACTTGATCGAAGGCCAACTTTTCCACATACCTATCACCTCTCTAGGACGGTCACATAGCAGTAGTGACCCGTCCCCCCAACGTTATGAGCGAGGGCGGTGTAGCTGTCCAAGGGTACCTGCCTCCCTCTCTCCTCAGCCTCATCCCTTAGCTGCTTGGTCAACTCATAGATCATAGAGCACCCTGTGGCGCCGATAGGATGACCTTTCGCTTTGAGGCCCCCGTCGACGTTCACAGGTATATCCCCGCCGATCTCGGTGGCCCCCTCCCTTACAAGCTCAGCTCCCTCCCCCCTCTTGCAGAAACCCAGATCCTCATAGGCCAGAATCTCAGCTATGGTGAAACAGTCATGGACATTTGCGATATCGAGATCCTCTGGGCCGACACCCGCCATCTCGTAGGCTTGTTTTGAGGCCGTAACACTGGCTTTGAGACCCAGGTAATCTGGCCTCTTGCTCAGGTTAGCGGTCTCTGATGAATGGCCGATACCGGTGACCCAGATGGGGGTTTCCACGCCAAGCTCCTTCACCTTCTCTTCAGAAGCCAAGATTACAGCGGCTGAGCCGTCGCAGATGGGGCTGCAGTCAAAGAGCTTGAGGGGCCAGGCGACCAGATAAGAGGAGAGCACGTCATCGACGCTGGTCTCACTCTGGAACCGGGCCTTCGGGTTCATAGCCCCATATTTGTGCGCTTTCACGGCGACCCTGGCAAGGTCCTCCTCAGTGGTCCCATACTCCGCCATGTGGGCTGTGGCGTAGAGCGCATAATAGGCCGGGAAGGTCATCCCGAAGTTATGGAACTCCCAGAGATATGACCCCGCCCTGCCGATCAGCTCCATCATAGTCGGGGTGTCCACCTCTGTCATCTTCTCGATACCCACAGCCATAGAGAGATCTGACAGCCCAGAAGCCACATTGAGGTAGGAGGTGTAGAACGCAGCGCTCCCAGAGGCACATGCAGCCTCACAGCGGACCAAGCCAGCCCCGGTCAGCCCCGTATACTCGGCGGCGACCACCGCAGGCAACGACTCCTCATACATACCCCCAACAGTCGCGAAGGCTACGAAGTCAAAGTCCTCCGGCGACGCCGACGCGTCTTCAATAGCGGGCTTGACCGACTCGAAGGTGAGCTCCGAGAGATTGACGTCCTTCCTGACACCGAACTTTGAGTGGCCGACCCCGATAACGGCAACCTTCCTCAAGAAATAATTCCCCTCTGAGAGCTTTGAAAAGAGCGATTTAACACTATCGCCGGGACCTCCTGATAACCTGTAGAGGAATAACCTCCCGAAAAGGAGAGAGGGGATCAATATTTTCCCGTTCTATGCTGGTTATGCAGGAAACTGTGGATCCCACACATGAGAGGGAATTAATTCTTTGTGATAGGGCTTCATTCCTCCCTCAACTGTACCGCTGTATCCGAGTCAACTGGGGAGGGGGTTACACACCGATGAATCTTTATAATAAATACCATGGTAGACTTAAGTGTGAGATTTTTATGGAAAAGGTGGAAAATTGGCCCGAGGGGGTCCCTCAATCTATTGAGTATCCCGAAGTCCCCGTCTTCGAGCTCCTAGATGATTCAGCGGAGAAGCATCCTGACGCTACAGCGCTGATATTCCAGGGCAACAGCGTCTCGTACAGTGAGCTCAAGGACCATGTCGATAGGTTTGCGACAGCCCTCCAGAGGTTGGGTGTGTCCCGGGGAGACAGGGTCGCCCTTTTCCTCCCCAACATCCCCCAGTTCGTGATCAGTTACTATGGCGCCCTCAAGGCTGGCGCTATCGTCACCGCTATCAGCCCCCTGTACAAGGAGAGGGAGGTCAAGCACCAGATCGACGACTCAGGGGCTGAGACCCTCGTAGTCCTTGACCTCCTCTATCCTACTGTTGAGAAGGTCAGGGATGAGATACGTTTGAAGAGGACCATCGTCACAGGGATAGGGGATTACCTCTCTACCCTCAAGAGGGTGCTGGGGGGGCTACTGGGTAAAGTGCCCAAGGAGGATGTGGAGATGGGACCCAATATGCACCGTTTCCAGGACCTCATCAAGGGGTACCCGCCAGCACCTGAGCCTATAGAGGTCAACCCCCAGGAAGATCTTGCCCTGCTCCAGTACACGGGGGGGACTACAGGACTCCCGAAGGGCGCTATGCTCACACATCATAATCTAGTCTCCAACGCCTTCATGTGTAACGCCTGGATGAACGCCCAGGAAGGGGGTGAGGTCCAGATCAACATCCTGCCCCTATATCACATCTACGGGATGACAGTCACCATGAACAACGCCATAGCATCCGCCAGCACCATGGTCCTCATACCCCGATTCGACGAGAAGGAGGTGCTGAGCTCGATAGAGAAATACGGGGCCACCATCTTCGGCGGGGTCCCCACCCTCTACTCCGTGCTGATCAACAGGCCCGACATATCCAATTACGACCTCTCATCCATCAAGTTCTGCATCTCGGGCTCCGCGCCCCTCCCCCCAGAGGTCCAGAGGAAATTTATGGACCTCACAGGCGGCGTCCTAGTCGAGGGCTACGGGCTCACAGAGTCATCGCCGGTCACCCACGCCAACCCCCTCGACTCCACCCTTGAGACTGTGAAGATCGGCTCCATTGGGCTGACCTGGCCAGACACGGAGGCTATGATAGTTGACGAGGAGACGAGGGAACCTTTACCCATCGGGGAGGTCGGGGAACTCGCGGTGAGAGGCCCCCAGGTTATGATGGGGTATTGGAACATGCCTGAGGAGACTGAAATGGTGCTGAAAGATGGCTGGCTCTACACAGGAGACATAGCCAAGAGAGATGAGGAAGGCTACTTCTACATCGTCGACAGGAAGAAAGACCTGATAAAATACAAGGGGTACAGTGTCTTCCCCCGTGAGGTCGAAGATGTCCTCTATGAGCACCCTGCTGTCAAGATCGCCGCCATCGTAGGCAAACCCGACGAGGTGAGCGGCGAGATCCCCAAGGCGTATATCGTCCTCAAGGAAAGTACGGAAGCCACAGGGGATGAGCTGATCCAGTTCGTGAAAGACAGGGTCGCCCCCTACAAGCGGATCAGGGAGGTCGAGTTCAGGGATGAACTGCCCATGAGCCTAGTCGGGAAGGTCCTCAAGAAGGATCTGAGGGAGGAGATGTAGGGCTCCATTAACTAGCCCCTCCAATCCGTTTATTATCAGTGCTCATCCGAGCAGCCACCATTATATATCCCAGTTATAGTTGTGATAGGGAGCCGAGTTGCCCGATCTGGACCTGATCCTGCTGCATGCACCGAGCGTCTACGACTTCAGAGAGCGCCCTACCATGTACGGGCCCATCAGCGATGTCATCCCCTCAACCCCAGTCTTCGAGATGTACCCCCTTGGCTGGGTCAGTATGGTCGGATACCTGGAGCAGCATGGGTACCACGCCCGCATCATCAACCTCGCGGTCAAGATGCTCAAGGACCCAAGCCTCGACGTAGAACGGCTCATCACAAAACTGGACGCCAAAGCCTTCGGTTTCGACCTACACTGGCTCGCCCACGCAGCGGGGAGCCTCGACCTCGCCGCGATGGTCAAGAGGCATCACGGGGATAAGCCCGTGCTCTTAGGTGGATTCTCCTCAACCTACTTCCACGAGGAGATCATAGGGCACTTCCCCCAGATCGACTACATCCTGAGGGGGGACTCCACGGAGAACCCGCTGCTTGATCTTATGGCACATATCGAGGCTGAGAGGGAGCCTGAGAGGGTTGAGAACCTGACCTGGAGGAGCAGGGAGGGCAGGAAGCGGGTCAACCCTCTCTCATATGTCCCCGAGGATATCGACGACCTGTTCATCGACTATGGGGAGGTTGTGAGGTTGGTGCTCAGGCATCGTGACCTTGAGAGCACCCTCCCTTTCGAGAGTTTCATGGACTACCCGTTCACCGCCCTCTTCACCTGCAAGGGGTGCAACTACAACTGCAGGACATGCGGAGGCTCGAACTATGCCTTTAAACGCTTCTTCAACAGGGAGCGCCCTGTATTCAAGTCCCCCGAGAAGCTGGTGGAGGAGATGAACATCGTGAGCGAGTACTTCAAGGCACCCCTCTTCCTCATAGGGGACCTCAGGCAGGGGGGGATGAACTACGCCGAGGCGGTCCTCAACAGCATCAAGAAGGAGGGCATCGACAACACCGTCACCCTAGAACTATTCGAAGCGGCGAACGAGGACTATATGAAGAGGATAGCCGAGAGCTGCGAGTCCTTCACACTGGAGATCTCCCCCGAGTCACACGATGACAGGGTCCGGAAGCTGATGGGGAAACCTTACACCACCTCCCAGATGGAGAAGACAATCAAGAATGCCCTAGACTATGGATGCGGAAAGTTCGATGTCTTCTTCATGGTTGGCCTCCCGGGACAGACCAGCGAGTCCGCCCTCAAGTCCGTTGAGTACTCAGAGAGGCTCTACAAGAGTCTAGGGGACGATCCCAGGGTCTACACGTTCACTGCTCCAATGGCCCCGTTCCTGGATCCTGGGAGCATCATCTTTGAGGACCCCCGGGAGAATGGATACACCCTTCAGTATGGTACACTTAGGGAGCACAAAGAGGCCCTCTACCAGCCCAGCTGGAAGCTCTACCTCAACTACCGGACGGACTGGATGACCCGAGACCAAATGACGGAGACCACTTACGAGGCCATGATCAGGATGAACGTGATCAAGTCCCAGAAAGGGATAACTACCCCCGAGGATGCCTCGAAGATCGACCACGGGTTGAGGCTCGCGAGGGACGTGATGCGGAGGATAGACCGCATTGTAGAGTCGACCTCAGACCCAGGTAAGAGGGAGGCAAAGTTCGACAGGTTAAAGCTGGAGATCCAGCGGGCGAAGGAGTCCACCGTCTACTCCAAGAAGGAGCTGAGGGTGCCCGGGACTGCAAGGATCAAGCTGAGAGGGGCGCTGAAGTTCCTGCTCAGGAGAGCAAGGGGCT
>JASFTK010000040.1:0-12598 GCA_050053595.1 Candidatus Bathyarchaeota archaeon
CATCAAGCATTTCAGTGTGTCGCAGTGGGTGTCCACCACCAACGCCTCCCGGTGTAATCTTAGGATCTTCTCATCCAAGGCACTCATCTATCACAATTGGGAATAGATGCTGCTTAAAAACATGCGAGGCTAGAACGGATGGACTCTTACCCGGGATGTGGGCCTCTTTCTATATGATGAATCGGCTGTTCTGATTCTCTTTTTCTCTCTGCTTGGCAAGACCCTTCTGTGTGCCCTCATTGGTTATGTCGATGTCATACTTTATGAACTCCTCAACCATACCGGTGATGGTCTCGGTCATCTTCTCAAGCTCTTCCTGATTGAAGCTCGACATGATCTCAGGACTGTTTACCCACTGCATCCACCCAGCGAGGCTCTGACCTAGAGCCCCGAAGGCGAACCGCATGACCCGTACCAGCTCCAACCGGTCTTGATTGGGGCTCTCCATCAACAATTGGAGTTGCTTGAGAGTGTTCTCGCTCCGCTTTATCCAGTTATGGCGCATCTGGCTCATCGAGATAATAGCGCAGCGGCGGCTCTTAAACGTCTTGGGTCTGGTGGAACTCTTAAATCCGGGTGGCGGTGGTATATTCTGGGCCGGGATCTCCTAGCCTGGAAGGGAGCTAACCCGCAGGGGCTCAGGCCTGGAAAGCTAGTGTCCGTATGGACGCAAGGGTTCAAATCCCTTTCCCGGCGCCAAATTTTCGGTTGTGTTAAATCCTCGTCCCTTGGATCAGATATGATCCGATATGAAGATCATTAGGAGGGAGGATGCCCCTACGTTGGAGACGGTGGAGGGGAGGCATGGGGAGATCCTGATGGCCGGTGAGAAGTGCATGATGATGGTGAATACAATAGAGCCGGGGATACCTACACCGCCCCACAACCACCCCCATGAACAGATTGGTTTCCTCATCGAAGGGAGTGGGACCCTCTTCATAGACGGCGAGACCCGGGAGATGGAAGCCCAAGCCAGCTTCTTGGTGCCGCCCAACGCCGCCCACAACTTTGACGCCACTGGCGACAAACCCGCTGTCCTCATAGAGGCCTTCGCACCACCCCGGGAGGACTATCTCTCAAGGGTCAAGGGGTGAAATAATTCCAAGGGCCTAACTACGATGTCTTCAAACATGGGAGTTAAACCATCAAAATCACAGGGATAGATCGAACATGAGCCTCCCCAGGACCCTGGCGAAGAGGGGGATCTCGATCCTCAGTGTTGTGTTTATCACCCTCTTCGCCATCACCTTCATCGCTGGGGCGACGGGCCTTGAGGAGAGGATCCTCGTGGGGAAGCTCAATAAACTCCGGGGAGGTTACAGCATGAGCCTGGCCGCCCAGGTGGCGGCGGGGGATCTCGACTCCGATGAGGTCCCTAGGTTACTGGAGGCGTTTTACCAGGATAAGCTGGAGGAGTTTGGACTCGACAGGCCTTGGTGGGGACGGCTTCTCTCAACCCTTTTGATGGTGATGACCTTCGATTTGGGGGAAACGGGATCGCACGCTGAGGCGGGGGGGTTCCATAGGGTATCAGTTTGGGGGGCTATCTCCGACGCTGTCCCCAACACTCTCCTCCTTCTGCTGGCCAACATGGTGATCAGCGCCCCTCTCGGCATCATGATCGGGGCATCCAGGGCCAGGAAAGCCCGGGATCGGGGGGACACCGTCACGGCGATGATGTCCACCATATCTTACGCTCTCCCGGGCTGGCTCCTTGGTTATATGTTGACAGCCGTCCTACTCAGGGCCTGGTATCGGGGGAACCTCTTCTACGGGGGATTCATCTCTACAGGGGGGTACCTCGCTATAGGAGAGGTCCACCCCGTCTTCGACTTCTTCTACCACTGGGCTCTCCCCGTCACGAGCCTTGCCATCCCCTCCCTCGGCTTCTGGATTTACCAGAGCCGCTCCATCCTCATCAACGTGGCTCAGGAGGAATATGTGACTGTAGCGGAAGCCAAGGGCCTAAGTGAGACCCGGATCAACAGGCGTTACGTCCTCAGGGTTGGCCTCCCCACCATACTGACCCAGGTAGGCCTCGTTATCCACTCCTCCATAGCAAATTCCGTACCCGTCGAGGCTATATTCGGCTGGCACGGCCTCGGATTCCTTCTCTGGAGGGTGGTCTGGTCGGGAGATATTGCTACTTACGGTAACGCCGGACTCCTCTTGGGGATCGTCTACGCTTACGCCCTTGTCTACGCAGCCATCCGGTTCGCCCTGGAGATCCTATACGTGGTCCTGGACCCCCGGATCCGGTACTGAGAGAAGCCGAAACAATTAATATCGGATCTAAGAGTCTAACACAGGTGTTCTTATGTCAAGCGAGGGAGAGTTTCAAGCCGCCAGCGGAGGTCCTGAGGATTTTTTCAAGGAGAAAACCGGCCTCACCCTCCGTGAGCAGTATATAAAGTATCACCCTCAAATCCTCTCTGATTTTGAGGACGAGATGGGGAAATACTGGGGCAGAAAATGGAAGGCCAACACCAACGTCGGGAAGTTGCGTATGGTCCTACTCCACCGCCCCGGGAAGGAGTTCCTCAGTGTCGGGAAGCCAACACCCTGGCCCCCCCACGACAGCAGCTTGGGGGCGTGGAGGATGGCGTTCAAACCCGACCTTGATGAGATGGTGGAGCATCACCAGAACCTAGTCGACGCTTATAAGGCGGAAGGGGTAGAGGTGGTGATACGTAAACCTGACCCCAACGATCACCCCTACCAGGTGAAGGCCATCTACACTGACGACGTCTGCCACCCCGGCGTCTACGGTCAGATAATCTTGAGGATGTACGACAACATCCGGAAGGGTGAGGAACCCCCAACATTCCAGACTCTGGCTGAGATCGGCTGCCCCGTGGTGGGGATGATCGTCGGGAAGGGGATGGCTGAAGGCGGCCCTATAGGCTGGCTCGACGAGAAACACGTCGTCGTCGCCGTCCATTATCCGAGGGTCAACACCACCCAACCCGAGGTGATGAGAGCCAACGAGTCGGGTCACGAGCAGTTCGCCAGGATCATCAAGACCCAGGACCCCGAGGTCGATGTCAGGCTCTGCCCCGGATACGGCACCCGCCTCGGCGTCAGCCACTACACCCTCATCGACAGGCACACCAGCGTCCAGGACCCCAAGACCATGGACGCCTATCTGGTAGAGTGGATGAAGAACGAGATGGACTGGGAGTTCATCATACCCCCTGACGAGGTCTGCAGGACCACCCGGACCCGGGATGAAAGGGCTGTTCTGATCAAGAGGGGCCCCGAAACCGGCGTCGTCCTGGAGCCCATGAAGGTTATGGTCCCCACAGGAGCCCCAAAGGCCACAAAGTGGCTTGAGAGCATCGGTGTCGAGGTCGTCGAGGTGGAGTGTTCCAGCCTGGTGGGCCCCCGGAACAGCGGCACCATCCACTGCGCAGCCGGCTCCCTGATACGGGACCCCGAGCCAAAGAGCTACTGACCCCTCCACCATCATATTCCATATTGCCAACCTTGGAACGAAGGATAGAGGGGGCCCCGGTTATGTCGGCGAAATGAAACCTAAGACTTGGAGGGGCTATGTTAGGGTTTTTCCATTACTACGGTGAGGGGCTCTCCCTCGACAACCCGGAGGACGAAGTCGAATCTGTCCAGCTCCATGGCGAGGTGAAAGTCTTCCTCCCTGAACTGGGGTCTGGACCTGTCGAAGAACTTGGCCCCTGAGGGGGCGGCCCTTATCCTCTCCTTCATCCCCTCAATATCGGGGTTCTCCCCTCTGAGACGGGCCTCCAGATACTCAGCGCAGCTCTCGTCCTCCTCATTGGGTTTCATCCCCACATTTCCCATCGCGACGAGGGAGACCAAATCGGGCTGGATCCTCTGGATACGTCTGACTATCGCGCCCGCCATGACAAAACTACCTAGTATGATGTCATCAGCTGAGGTGGCGTTGACCACCCCCTGGGTCCCTGCGCCGGTGGTCTGGATAACCGTCCGCCCTGAGAAATCCGCGAGGCTCACCTCATAAGGGGAGTTACCATAGTCGAAACCCTCGACCCTGATACCCCCCCTTTCCCCGATCTGGAGCCATTCGGGGTGCTTTTTCCTCAGTTCGAAGGACTCCTCGACGGTGAGCACGGGCACGATCAGATCCGCCCCGTTAGCCATAACATGGGCGGCGGTGGTGAAAGCCCTGAAAACATCAATAATCACCGTCAACCCCCGGGCTTCCCGGGCTCCGGAGACAGTGCTGAACCGTGATACCCTCATGTATCAGAAACCCCCCTGCCTTGGTTCCTACGAATGTGGTCAATATCGTTCATACTGGGAGAGTAGAAGGGGGTTTCTCCCCCTTATCTCTTTGCGGTTGGGTCAGTGGGGGAGGGTGAATTTATGTATCTCTTCCTCGAAGTCCATGTCTGCTCCTTCACCCATGTTCAGCAGTATCTGGTAAATGTTTTTCCTGGCCTCGTCAACTCCTCCGGGATGGTCCCTGTAGTTCCGCATCATGTACCAAGCCCACTGCAGTGCCTCGAAGGCACCGATCCGGTAGTTTGACATCACCTTCCCCGATTTGAGCTCTCCGCCATTGGTTTTAAACCGTCCGTAGCTGTTTCAGGCTGGGAGACAGGTGAAAGTGGCCTTGGATAACCCCTAAAAAGGGGTTGTCGAACATGGTTATGGTTGAGTGCTGAGGGATGTTAGATATCAAACTCATCAGGGAGAAACCTGAGTTGGTCAAGGAGAACTTGGCCCGCAGGCATGACCCTGAGAATCTGGCCCTTATCGACAAACTGATAGAGGACGACGCCCAGTGGCGGCGGCTGACGGGCGTGGTCAACGATCTCAGGCGGCGGAGGAATGAGATCAGCTCAGAGATCGCCAATGTGATGCAGGAGGGTGGTGACGCGTCGTCCCTCAGGGAGGAGGCGGGGGAGATCCCAAAGCAGATCGTCGAGGCAGAGACGGAGAGGGATATCTATGGCGACCGGGTCAGGACCGCCCTGCTGGTACTCCCTAACATGCTCCACAAGTCCGTGCCCTACGGCGTCGACGACTCCGACAACATAGAGATAAAGAGGGTGGGGGATCCCCTGGCCTTTGACTTCAACCCAAAGAGTCACGCAGAGATAGCGGAGGCCCTCGGGATCCTTGACATGGAGAGGGCGGCGAAGGTCTCAGGGGCGGGGTTCTACTACCTCAGGAACGAACTGGCGCTCTTGGACTACTCGATAATGCGTTACGCCATCGACCACCTCATAAAAAAAGGGTTCACCCTCATCGAGCCCCCCTACATGATCAGGAGGAAGCCATACGAGGGGGTCACTGACCTCGGGGATTTTGAGGATGTTATGTACAAGATCGAGGGGGAGGATCTATACCTCATCGCGACCAGCGAGCATGCCATGGCCAGCATGTTCATGGACGAGACCTTCCTCGCTGAGGATCTGCCCCTCCGGCTCTGCGGGGTGAGCCCCTGTTTCAGGAAGGAGATCGGGACCCATGGCAAGTACACCAAGGGGCTCTTCAGGGTCCACCAGTTCAACAAGATCGAGCAGTTCGTCTTCTGCCTCCCCGAACAGAGCTGGGATATCCATGAGGAGATACAGAGGAACTGCGAGGAGCTCTATCAGGGGCTGGGGGTCCACTACAGGGTGGTGAATGTCTGCACTGGGGACATCGGCAGTATCGCGGCGAAGAAATATGATACCGAGATCTGGATGGCTGACGGTATGTTCCGTGAGGTCGGTTCCAACAGTAACTGCACCGATTATCAGGCAAGGAGGCTCAACACCCGGTACAGGATGAAGGAGGGGCAGAGCCCGGTAGGTCCGGTCCACACCCTGAACAACACGGCGCTGGCCACCAGCAGGACTATGATCGCCATCCTCGAGCAGTATCAGCGGGAGGACGGCTCAGTGCTTGTCCCTGAACCCCTCAGACCCTACATGAACGGTCTTGAGGTCATCGAGGGAGCTCTCAACCCCGTAAACGTCTAGTCCAGCGTAAGGGGTACGGGTTTTTCCGGCCCTTGGCGTTGAGGGGGAGGTTTATCTCAGGTCGGTATGTTGAGGATCTCTCTCGCCTCGTCTGGGGAGGCGATCTCTCTCCCATACTCGCGCGCAATGTGGGCGATACGTTCCACGAACTGGCTGTTCCTCTCGACCAATTCACCCCGGCGGTAGTAGATATTGTCCTCCATCCCCACCCTGATATGCCCCCCCATCCCCAGGGCGAAGACCGACATGGGTAGGTGGTGCCTCCCTATCCCTATGATGGACCAGGTTGCATCTTGGGGGATGGAGTCAACCATGTGGATCAGGGTCCGGGGAGTCGCGGGGGCGCCGTGGGGGGTCCCTAGGACGAACTGGAAGTGGAGGGGCTCCTCCAGTAATCCCTGGTTGCGCATCCGGAGGCATGTAGCGATCATGCCGTGATCGAATATCTCAAGCTCGGGCTTGACCCCGGCCTCCCTCATGGCTCTGGCTGCAGCCTCCAAGAACTCAGGGGTGTTGATGAAGGGTCGACCGCCCAGCAGGATGGTCCCGGCGTCCAGGCTAGCTAGCTCGGGCTTGAACTGGAGGGGGGTGAGTCGCTTCTCGGTGGAATAGTTGAGCCCGGGGACCCCGCTGGTTGTGAGGCAAAGCAGCAGATCCGTCTTCTCCCTCAGGGGCTCCACGACTTCCCTGTAGAGCTCAGCGTCCTGGGTCCCGATCTCCGTCTCGGGGTCCCTGACGTGGATGTGGACGATGGACGCTCCGGCCTCCCAGCACTCGTACGCTGACTGGGCGATCTCCTCTGGGGTGATGGGGATGTAAGGCGTCTTGGAACGGGGGATGCGGCTACCTGTTATCGCCGCTGTGATGATAAGCTTCTCCATGGGGGATTCTGAGGGTTCTAGGAGTTTAAAAATTCTGATACCCCCCCAGTTAAGAATCTGGCTTAACCCTGCTTGACCTTCCCCGGTAAACCTTATTTTCCCCTGTCGAGGAGACCCACCTATGCCCTCTAGGCTACCAAGGATGGCGGAGGTCTCCCTGCTATTTTGTCTCATAGCCTTCTCTACCATCCTCGCCTTGGAATTAATCGTATCAACTCTGGTAAATGCTGGTTATGCTGGGGGGTCAATGAGATATCTCACGGATGTTTTCCCTGGGGGTCTTGCCTTCTCCTTGTTCTACAGTCTCGCTGGTAGCCTTGTTTTCGTCGCTAAGAGCTATAGGACTGTGGGGATGGGGGCCAGTTCCAGTGTCTTCGGGTTGTTCTTGGAGTTGGTTCTAATCAGACCTCCTTGGGTGCAAGAACTGGCTGTTCTCAACATATCGTTTGAGGGGGACCTCTTATTGGTGGTATCCGCACTCTTCTGGTTTATCGTTTGGGCTGTCCCCGCATATCTATCCCACAAGGTCCTCGGAGGAGTACCCTGAACCTCTACTTTGAGCGGAGATTTAGGGGTGTCAGATTTCTCCCATGCGTTCCTTGAGGCCTAGGATGGCTGCGATCTGTCCTTCGTGGTGGTGGATCTCGGATATTGCCAGGAGTATATACTGTGTCTTGGGTTGTTTCCCGATGAACCAGTCTATCTCCTCTTCCAGGGTGTGTGGGCCGAGGCTGTCCAGGGTGTCCATCAGCTTATCTTTCCCCTCCTCTAGGTCTCTCACTATCTTCTCCAATGTGAAGTCGGGGTTGTCTACGTAGTCCTCTGGCCAACCCTCGGGGGTGTATTCTCTGTTCCCCGTTATGATCATGGGGACGAAGACGTGGAGTTCGTGGGAGAGGTGGGTCAGTATCCACCTGAGGGTGTTGGCCTCGGGGCATGATCTCCAGTCTAACTGCTCCTCATTGAGATCTTTTATAGCCCTCCCAAGTCTGGAGAAGCCCGTCTCAGCGAAGGCTTTCAACATCTCTATTTTCTGGGACATACAATCACCTGGATAACTGATGAAGGTGGCTGATCCGTATAATGTTTTCCAGCCCCAACAACCATTCATTGTTTTAATTCCATCTATTAATAAAACGGTATAACTGATACGTTATCATGCTCTTTTTTCACATGGTGAATAAGTGGCACTAAATAATTATAGGTTCAACCCTTTTTTCCGTATTTTATTAATCATCATTATTTTATCCATTCTTTTCCCTAATTCCTTGAGGGTGTCTTCTTCTTCACCTCTTTCTATTGGTTTAGGGTCGGGGGAGTTGTTTGATGTTGTGACGGGGGGTCAGATCGTCTCAGGGGGTAAGGGCGATGTCCTGTTGGTGAACGGTTCCGGTGTTGTCTCTGGGGGGCTTATCGATGTTTATTGGGATTCCGTTGGTGATTGGGATCCTTCTAGCTGCACGGGGCTGCTCAATTCGACCGTTGGGACGTCTGCAGGGGTCTTTGAGGTCCAGATCCCGGTTCCCAACTGTCTGGCAGGTGTCCATTACGTGTGGGTGGTCGCCCCTGAGCAGCGTGAGACCGCCCGGAGTACGCCTTTCACGGTGGAGCCCAAGCTCATCATGGATGAGAGGGTGGCGGCCAAGGATGAACTGGTTGTCAGAGGCTACAGCCTCACCCCCGGAGACTCGATATCTCTGACGATCAATGACGCCTCGAACACTGCGACTCTGGGTACCGATCCCGCGGACTTGGTGAGTGACTCGCGGGGATCTTTCGAAGCGACCGTCACTTTGCCCAACTGGTCAGATGGCGATTATTTCGTGAACTCGACCGACGAGTCCGGGGGGGAGGTCTCCATCACAGTAACGATGGGGACCGTGATCTCTATATCGCCGGTTTCGGGGCCCGAGGGTACAATCATCAAGGTCAGCGGGAGGGGGTTCACGCCCAGCGGTCAGGTCGCGGAGGGGGACGTCTCTTGGGACAACTGGACCAAGGTCCAACTCATCAGTAACAAGACCTCGATAGACTCCAATGGACGTTTCTCGACCTATGTTGTCGTACCCTCCCGTGGCCTGGGGGTGCACACCCTTGAGGTAACGGAGGGCTCGAACTCCGACTCTGAGGATTTTGAGGTCACCGGGTTGGCCGGGGTCACCCTCTCTGCGGTCTACGGTGAACCGGGGACCACTGTCACCGTGGAGGGGACCAATTTCCCCCGTTGGAGCGGTAGGACCGTGAAAATATACTTTGCCTCGGTCAAGGTTGCGGGGGCCTCAACAGACAGCAATGGCAGGTTTTCCACGGGATTCGTTGTCCCCTCCTTCTCTCCCGGAGACTACACCCTCACAGCCAACTGTTCCGACGAGGTGAACGTGAGTACGACCTTCCATATAGGGTATTTCCAGCTGTCAGTGGATCCCCCCTCAGGTCCATCCGGTATCCAGGTAAACATCACCGGCTCCGGTTTCTCGGCTGGGGATTTCGATCTCCTCATGGGCGGTTATCTGGTTGAGGCTCTGGGCACCGTCTCGGCGGGGGGCGTCCTCTACGAGTCATTCTATATCCCTTCTCTACCCGTCGGTAGTTACGCCGTATTTGTCAACGACTCGAGGGGGTATCTGTACAACTCCAGTTTCTCGGTGAGTGCCACCACCTCGTTGGAGACCGGGACGGGGAACGCAGCGGTGGGTTACAACCTCACCTTTACCGGGGAGGACTTTGTGCGTTCCAATGGCACGGGTCTGGTCTGGGTCGTGAGTAACTCTACTTGGAGCATGGAGATCTCAGATGAGGTTCTGGCTCCCGGGGGCTCCGATAAGGCTTTTATCGACGGCGAGGGGGGCTTCACAGCCGTCTGGAACGTCTCCGATTCCCTGATGGTCGGGCGGAACTATACCATAAAGGCGTGTGATTCGCTGGATCCGAACACCACGAGGGCTGAGACGAGGGTCTCCGTCGTGGAGGTGAGTATAGACGCCAGACCCAACGCTGGTACGTACCATCTTGGCGACTATATGACCTTCACAATCGAGTCCAACTTCCCCAAGCCCTATCTCCTCCTTGAGATCTGGGATTCATCCGGGGCGCTGTTCTACACCTCATCTTTTGATGCTGGCGATTGGGTCTCACTACTGGACACTAATCATATCTTGTACCCTAGCCAGGTCGATGATGTGAGCGGTGGTCCCTACAGGATCCCCCGCGGAGCTAAAACGGGCTTGTGGACGTGGCGTCTCATTGATGGACGGGGGGCGCTGCTTGATGAAGGTTCATTCGAGGTCAAGCCCTCTGAGACCGATATTATCGCAGGGAAGTTGTCCGGTATCGGGGACTCCCTGTTGGAGGTGGCTGTGGACCTCGATGATCTGGGTGCCAATGTGTTTGACGTCGGGGCGGGTCTCGGGGATGTGAGGTCCCAGATCGGTATAGTTGACCGGGGTTTAGACCAGTTCAGATCAGAGTTGGCTATGAACCTCTCCCAGGGGTTTGCTCCCGCTGCGGGGGAGACTGAGTCCCTGCGTAATTCCGCTGAGGGTCTGGTGGAGGAGTTCGGCGAGATACTCTCCGATAATGAGAGGGCTCGGGTATCAGCTGAAGACGCTCGGGCAGCTGCGGACTCGGCGAAGGCCTCAGCCGATGAGGCGAAGAACGTGGCGAATAACCAGTATTCCTTGTTCTATAGCTTGATCGGGCTCTCAGTTGTGGCGACAGTCGCCTCGTCTCTGCTCCTCATGCAGTTGAGAAAAGAAGCGGAGGAGCCCGAGTTGACCGTTCTCGAATGAGGGGGTATCTTTTTGTAGTTTTTCTCGGCCGTGATAAAAAGGTCAGAGATCCATCTTGGAGATGACGGATCCGACCATGTAGTCGTGGTCGTCCTGCCATTTACCGTCTTGGAATGGCTCATCGTGGAACCAGTACCTCATGCTGGACCTGTAGTCGCACCAGTGTATCTCAACGGATTCGCATTCCTCAAGCAGGGTGGTGACTAGGGGAGGGAAGTCAATGGCGGTGGTTGTGGTGTAGAGGACGAACCCCTCAAGGGTCTGGATGAAGGTGCTCTGGAACGGGAGAAGTTTGACGGCTGCGGCGACCCTTTGAGTGGTCTCCGTTGGACACTTACAGTTGAGGATGGTGTGGGAGGTGAGCTGCAGCAGGTGCATCCCGGCGACGACCCTGTAGCCTTGGATAACCCCTTTCTTCTCCATCGCCTTCTTCCGTCTGCTCAGATGATAGGGCTCGACTTCGGCGTCGGCGGCGACATCTTTGTACTTTCTTTTAGAGTCTCTGGATAGTTGCCTGAGGATCCTCATATCCGCTTTGTCGAGGCGGTGGAGCACGCTCTGGGGAGGGCTATTCAGTCTTTCGGGCTCTATGTTGCCCAGGGTCTCTTTCCACTCTGCCCAGTTGAAGGTCCATTTCTCCTGGGGGTTATAGTAGCTGAAATCGGTCTCGACGGTCAAGACGTTTGTGAGAGTGTTTATGGTTTTATACCCTTGGATGATCCCCTCTTTTCTGAGTCTGTCGAAGAACTCTAAGAGAGTCGGGGTCGTGTGTGTGGGGATGGCGAAGATAGAGAAGATGCCTATACAAGTTCCGAAACATCTTATCCTGTACTTGGTGTATGGGTGGAGATCCAGGCCTTTCTCAAAGGTCATCCAATTTTCCGGACCTACCTTGGTCATAACTATCAGCGGTTCGAGGCCGACAGTGAAGTTGTTGATTTGTGCTGAGACGCCGTAGACGATCTCTTTGGCGTAGAGGGTCTCCATTGTTTTTTTCGCGGTGGCGGGGGCGATGCCGCACTCTTCACTAAGTTGTTGATTGGTACAGGTGGGTGTCTTACCTAGTATCGTAAGCACCTTTAGAGCCCTGGCATCAAGACTCAAGTTCTATTCCCCTGGTTTCCCCATTGGACCATATTCTACTCTTTCTGGGTAGACTTCTCTTTACCTATCCCTTTGGTGGGCCTGGTGTTCCACCTGGTGGATCGAAAGTGAAGGATGCAGTGGTGGTGAGGTCTTCACAGTATGCTGTTACGGTTATCTCGTACATGCCCTTTATCGTAACGAAATCATTGAAGGTGGTCTGGTAGTCTATCTTTAGGACGGACTGATCTGTCCCTGTCCCGGTCAACTTGATCTTTTGGGATTCTGATCCCCCTTCCGGGTCGGTGATCTCGATCTCAAGGTTGATCTTAACGGTATCTGTGGTTGAGACGGATACTTTCCCGTAGACTAGGATATCGTCTTTAAGTGAGTCGCTGTCTGTGGAAACTGTTCTGGCTGCGGCTGTGACCTTAAAGCCGTCTACGGAAGCGTTCACGATGAATGCGGATGTGATCAGTAGGATGAGAAGGATGGGTAAACCTAAGAGTTTGTTTCTTTTCATTTATATCGCGTCTAGGAATAGTAACTTACCTATTTAAAAATGATTTTATTTACATTCCTCTGCTATTTTTTTCAATTTTTTTGGTTTAATTTAATAATATTTACACTTTTTGTGTCTAACGCGGTTTGGCTTTACATTATTACATATATTTAAGCTTTACCCCTAAGACTTATAAGGCGATCCTATAAAAAGGTCCATACTTCGAAAAAAGCATGGTCTAGGTTTGGGTAAGAAAAGGGTACTTTGAATGGTGAGTTTGATATGAAGGGAAAGAAATTAGTTCTCACATATGTCATCATCTTCCTTTCCCTTCTACTCATCAACTCGTATACTCAGACCCACAGCCCCTTG
>JASFTK010000041.1:0-12179 GCA_050053595.1 Candidatus Bathyarchaeota archaeon
CACTATATCGAGTGGGATCCTGACCATCTCGTTGTAGACGATAGTGTAACATCCCGGTTCAAGACTGTACCAACCGCCTTCGTCGGGCTCTAGGAGCTGTTTTGGGGGGATCTCTCTCTCAATATTAGAGAAATCAACACCTCCCTGTCCTTTGAAGGTGTGGACTTTGCTCAGGCTGAGGTCAAATCCAGTGGGCTGGAGCTGGGTTTCTAGGTCAATATAGTCGGTGATGAGCTGTTTCTCCTCAATGAGAAACCTGATCTCTCTAGAGTTCAACAATACCCCGATCCCTCAGGTTCACTCATCTGCAACTGGAAAAATATGAGTTTATGGGTGATGACCTAGGCGATGCTAAATCCTTGGAAAAAATAGTAAGAAATGAAAATGGTTAACTTAGGTTTGACACTTGCGCGGTCTGGAATTTTCAGATATCCTCGAATCCCAGAATAACCCGCGCTAAAAGCTCGATTACTCGACGACCTTCACATTTACAGCTCTGGGTCCCTTAGGCGTGTCCTCAACCTCGAATTCTACTACCTGACCTTCTCTCAGTTCGTAAGAATTCTCGATCTCTGAGTGATGGACGAATACATCGTCGTCTTCGCCATCAGGATTGATGAATCCATAGCCTCTGCCCATGAGCCACCGTTTAACTGTGCCCTTCAATGATCTCTTCACCTCCGATGATCGTCCTAGAATGAGTAAGAGTGATTTAAAACCATTCTGTATTTTTCCCTGTTTTAGGGGCCTTTAAGCCCCGATCTAGCCGTTTTTTACGATTTTTTCTCCATTTATTGGGGGGGAGCTAGGGGGGAGTTATTTATTTCTCTTTGGAGAGTGATAAGTCTGGAGAAATCGTTCATCAACAACTTTAGCCACCCCATTTTGGCGTGGAAATCAGCGTCATCGCTGATCCTCCGTATGTTACAGGAGTACTCACCATCATTGTATCCTTCGCAGTCCCCTTCAGTCTGAGGGACGGAGCCGCATTTCAGGGTGCATAGCTCCGTCGTCAGGTTCTGGAGGGCCTCGATCACCTCGAAGTGGGAATAGGGCTCCTTCTTGTTAGAGATGTATTCCAGATCGCCCTCGCTCCTAACCAACCTCCTTGAAGCTTTGGTCAGCCGCTTGGCCAGTATGGTAGCTTCCTCATAGGGGCCTTCCTCGACGGACTCTAAGGTCTTCTTGATTGTGACGAGATAAGCGGCTGAAGCGTTAAACTTGGGGTCGATCATCACCCTGAGGAGCTTCTTCTCACCGTCCTCATTCTCCGCTACATAATCTAGGCTCCCGAGCTCTTCGTTCTTATTCACTATCTTGTACCCTTCAAGGGTCTTCAGGAGCTCCAGCTGAGTGTCCTGCCAATCTGTCTGTAAATCGACATCTGGTGTTTTGGTCTTTTTTGTCATTATGAATACAAGATATTATACCAACGACATCTTATATATCCTCTGAGAACCCCAATTTCCCCAGTAAAATGAGAATTCAATCCGATCTAATAATAAGATCAACCCTTTTTCGACTACTCCAAACAACTGAAACAGACTGGATTCTAGAGCACTTGACAACATTCAAACAACTAGTGAACAAATACATAAAAATTAGAAAATTCACATAAAAAATAGAATATTGAAAACTTTTTACAGTCGCCCAATGCGAAAAAGCGGGCTCGGTGGGATTCGAACCCACGCTCACCAGCTCCGCAGGCTGACGTCTTATCCAGACTAGACCACGAGCCCACCATAGAAACCAGACACCCTATAAATAAATAATATAGCCCCGCCCTCAGCCACCGCCCACCGGCGGCAGTATAGCAAGTACATCGCCATCCCTTACCGGGGTCTCGAACCCATCCATGCTGTTTACATTGATCCCGTTGAGCATGAAACTCAGGTAATCTCTGACTCTCTTCTGCCCATCATAAACATACCGATAGAAATCCTCCCCATACTTCCCGACAACCACGTCCATCAGATCCCCCACTGAGGACCCCTCAGGAAGCTCAATATCCTCCATCTTCCTCCCGGAGGCCTCCCTGAGCATCGCATAATACTTCACCTCAACCTTCATCGGGCTCAGAAACAACATCAGACACCGCAGATTTATACATTACGAACAGAGACAGAACGAGAGATGATCGGGATCACAGTGAAGTTTCTGGGGGTCGCCAAGGAGGCCGCTGGCACCGCGGAAGAATCCCTTGAGATATCTGAGGGTTCAGATGTCTCCGCACTCCTCCAGACCATCATACAGAGACACAACGAGGGACTCAAGGACGCCCTCCTTGACCCCGTAACTGGGACCCCCATCACCACACTCATCCTACTCAACGGCGTCGAGATCAACAACCTCAAAGGCCTCAAGACCCCTCTCAGCGACGGAGACTCCCTCGTCCTCCTCTCCATCACCCACGGCGGCTGACCCACACAGGACTTATATCTCCTCCCTGAGATCCCGATCGACAGATTTGGTCCCCTCCCTCTGCACTATATGCGACAACAGCCCCTCCATCTACCACCGCCCCTACAGCGGGGAACGCCTTTGTTCCCCATGTTTCACCAAATCCATCAGAGAGAGAGTAAAACGGACCATCGCCCGCCATAAGATGCTCGACCACGACTCTCGTATAGCCCTCGGAGTATCCGGAGGGAAAGACAGCCTATCCCTCCTAGAGCTCCTCAAAAGAATCGAGGAAAAATACCCCCACTCTGAACTCATCGCCATCTCCATTGATGAGGGAATCTCTGGCTACCGGGATGAAGCCCTCACTCTCGCCTCCGAGGCCTGCAAGAAACTTGGGGTGGAACACCGTCAAGAGAGCTTCAGAGACATCTTTGGGATCACCATGGATGAGATCGCCAAGAGACAGAGGGAACTCTCCACATGCAGTTACTGCGGAGTGCTGAGGCGTAGAGCCCTTGACAAAGCTGCAAAAGCCCTTGGGGCTGACAGACTAGCCACAGCTCACAACCTCGACGATATGGCCCAGACAGCCCTCCTCAACCTCCTCAGGGGAGATCTAAACAGGCTGGCGATGATAGACCCCGGGGGCAAGGAGCTACCAAACTTCGTCCGCAGGATCAAACCGTTCTGCGAGGTGCCCGAGAGGGAATCCACCCTATACGCCTACATCAGGGGCATTGAGTTCCAGAGTCTCCCCTGCCCCTACGCCTCCGAAGCGATGCGTACAGACGCGCGGGACTTCCTCAACCGTATGGAAGATAAAAGGCCAAGTACAAAGTTCATCGTATATCGTACCGCCCTCAAGCTCACGCCCCAAGATGAGAGAAAAAGCGTCAGACACCTCTGCAAAGAATGTGGAGAACCCACCACAGGAGAGACCTGCAGGGTCTGCCAGCTCATCGAGGGGCTAGGGGTATAGGCTCGACGGAATATAGCGCCATAAATATCGATGCCCCTGAAAGATCAAACTGACATACCTATAAGCACCATCAGCCCAAGAATGACCAACCTTCAAGGTGCTAGAAATGGGCGAGATCCTGATAGAGAATGGCTTCATCGCAACAATGGATAGAAACCGCAAGATACTGAAGGAGGGTAGTCTCCTCATTGAAGACGACAGAATTACCGAGATAGGAAAAAAGGTAAGGGAGCCGCGGAGCCCCGAGTATGTCATCGACGCCAGCCATAGAGCGGTCCTTCCCGGCTTCGTGAACGCCCACAGCCACCTTCAACAGTACTTCAGAGGTGTCTACGAGCTCATCGGTGACTTCTACACCGTCAATCTCCCCTTAGAGGGCTACCGAAGACCTGAGGACATGGAGTGGCTTGGTCCTGCCAGTTGTGCAGAGTTCATCCACGGGGGCTGTACCACTGCAATGGTGATATATACATACCCCGACGGCTTCGCTAAGAGCGTCGCTGAGGCAGGCTTCAGGGCGATCCTAGGAGCCGACATCGAAGAAGTCGATCTCGTGAAACTCATGAGTGGGGTCTACGAGTATAACCCCGAGAAGGGGGAGGCCGCTTACAGGAGAGCGGTCAACCTCTATGATAACTGGCAAGGAGGGGCGGAAGGGCGTATCACAACCATCATGGCCCCCAAAGCTGGAGACCTCGCCCGTCCGGAGACGTATCTCAAATGTAAGGGATTTGCTGAGCAACATGGACTCAGGATGACCACCCACCTCTCCCAGAGCTGGAGAGAGGTTAAACAAGTAGAGAGGATTTATGGTAAGACGCCCCCCCAGCATCTCAAGGACCTAGGGGTCATGGACGACCTGTTAACAGGGGCTCACTGTACATACGCTACAGAGAGGGACCTTGAGTTGATACAGGGATCCGGGATGGGCATCCTCCACTGCCGGGCGGTCTCCAACCCCCTCCTCCGTTGGCTTGACCAGGGGATCCCAGTTGGGCTAGGCACTGACGACTACTTCCACGATATGCTCAAACTCCTCAGGGAGAATCTCCAAGGACAGAAGACCCGGGCACGCCTTGTCGGAGGATCAGAGGGGATGCTCGCCTCAAGCCCTGTCACATCCCGCCCTAGTGTCTACAGGATCCTAGAGCTAGCGACGCGAGGTGGTGCTGAGGCCCTGGGAATTGAGGGAGAAGTCGGTAGTCTTGAGATGGGTAAGAAAGCGGATGTCATCCTCGTCGACTTATACAACCCCTACATTACACCAACTATGGACCCCCTCACCAGCATCGTCCTCTATGGCACCAGCGGAGATATATCTGAGGTCATAGTCAACGGTAAAATCCTCAAGAAGGACAAACAGATCACTACCATTGACGTTACAGAAGCCCTCACCAGAGCCCAGAGCAGGGTCGAAGAGATCATCAAACGATTCTTCGAAGATTATCCTGACAAGAAACAAACATGGGAGAATAAAGCCAACCACAGATAACCTGAAGGAAGAGATACTCACCTATTCTCTATAACATCGAGGGTATTGGTCAAGCAGAACACTGGATGAGATTACCGAGCCTTAATGAATCCACCCGGATCAAGGGGGGGTCCATGAAATATACTTCGAGGTTGTGTACTTTTGCTTCACCCTCTCCCCCAGTCCGATCTGGAGGATCTCAGGGAGGATCTCCTCTCTGAATCTGGGGTTAGAGTGGCCTATAACGATACCTTCGCACTCGGGATCCATGTAGACATAAAATGTGCGTCCCCTGTAGCGGAAAGCACTGTTGTCCCCCCGTTTGTACGCGGGCTTGGTCTGGATCCTGAAGGGGAAAAGTTTGCAGGCTAACGGCTTCATCCCTTGGAGGCTGCACACCCACCTCCCGAAGACTGTAGGCCTCTGAAAGACGCACCTATTTCCGCTACTATTCTTTAGGTAAACCTTCCCAAGTCCAAACTCCAAAACCCCGGTGCCATAGATCTGCGCAACCTTGGCATATTCATCCAATTTTAGGGGTACCCGGTATCCTCTACAACACTTACCACAAGCAACACAGGACCAACTACGGACCTCCGTCCAAGGGATCAAGCCCGGATTACCCATAGATTCAGAAACCAATCCCCATTGGGGGGCTAAATATCTATCGAAACTTTGAGAGATAGCACCCTACCCCCACTAGAACCCTTATAATCAGGCAATAATTCGGTGTAGGCCCTAGAATTACCGTTTCTCCTTCTCCTGCTCTTCCAGCTCAAAGAGTAGATGATAGATGTTCCGGTGCTGCTTGATGAGATTTAGGGTAAACCTACCAAATATGTATAATAGAAATAGGGAGAACAGTAGAACCCCCCATGTCAACACTGTGACCCGGTCTATCAAAACCCTACGGATATTCAGCCAGAACGGTCGCCTATATCCTTTATCCTGAAGATGGAGCCCAACTCACTTGATAGGAGCCGCCATCACCCAGGCGTCTTCCCCATCAATGTAATATCCATAATTACGTTTCACCTTTTGGAAGCCGAATGTGTCATACAACCCAATGGCCGCCTCGTTAGTGATCCGCACCTCAAGGAAACATTCCGACGCACCATAACTGGCTTTCCCGTTCGCCATCGCCTTAGTAAGTAACGCCGAAGCAATACCTCGACGCCTATAGGGTACCATTACTGCTACAGAAACGACATGACATTGACGCGCTGGCCTGAGGTTCCTAAGTTTTGAGAGCCCTCGCTCGATGCGACACATAATATAACCCTGGATCTCGCCGTCTGCTTTAGCCACAATGAAAGTTTCTGGGAATCTCCTATAGAGATCCCTATAGAAAAAGGTGCTATAATTTTCGGGGAGACACTCTTCGTTGATCTCTATCACCCTGCTCAGGTCTTCGGACCTGAACCCCCGAACCCTGAAACCTTCAGTCTCCAATTTCGACCTCTAAACGTCGCGACCCCTGGGATTTAAAGACTGTGTTATACGCTCTTCTTCAGGTAGGTTTTTAGGCTCCCGCTATACTCAGAGATCAAACCATCAACGGCTGATGGAGAGTGCACCAAGGAGCTTGGCTGGATACTATATCTCTGAACCTGCGGTCGAAAAGGCACTGGAGAGGCATTTCATGGTACAGGACAGATACTTCTACATGGACCAACCTAACTACGCTGTTACACCGCTAAACACCGACCGACCCAAGAGATCCGTGAAAAGACACTTCGAAGCCCTCGTCAAAGATATCCGTCCCTATGGATATATTCCGAGACTCAGCAGAGACCTCGACACATACAGGATCAGCCTCAACAGAGTAAGACCAAGTAAGCCCTCAAACCACCGAAGGAATATATACCTCTTTTTAGCCACCACAGCGACCATATACCTAGACGGCTATCTGAGAAGCAACAACCCCATCCTCGTACAAGTTCTAATGCCGGACACCCCTGTTTATATCAACGCCCTCCTCTTCACCTTGGGGATCCTAGCCGTCTTCGGCTTACACGAATTGGGTCACAAAGTCGTCACTTCGCTGAGGGGGGTTGAAGCCTCTATGCCGTACTTCATACCCGCACCTCCAGGTATGGGAGGTACTTTTGGCGCCATCATTACCCAGAAAGAACCCCCCACAAACAGGGATGCTCTCTTCGACCTCGGGCTCAGCGGGCCTTTAGTAGGGTTCCTGATCACGGTGTTGGTCGCTGTCGTGGGGCTTAGACTCTCTTTCGTAGTCCCCCTCGAGGAAGTAAATGTATGGATGGTATCATTCCCTGAGATACGGTTCCAGTCAATACCTTTCCCCCTACTCTTAGAATGGCTCTCGAATTTCTTGAGACCTGTACCTGACGATATGGTTCTTATCCTTCACCCCGTTGGTTTCGCAGCATGGGTGGGATCCCTTGTCACATTCATAAACTTGATACCAGCTTGGCAACTGGATGGTGGACATGTCAGTAGAGCTCTCCTTGGGAAGTCTTATCACAAGATCATGTCCGTCGTCGGTATCATCATACTGCTCCTTTCGGGTTACTTCATCATGGCTGTTATGGTTGCATTCTTTATGATGCGTTCAAATGGCGTAGGAGATGCACCTCTAGATGATATTTCACCCTTAAGTCTGTCTAGGAAGATCTTGGTAATTGTCTACCTTGTGATGGTTCTTTTGACCTTAGTCTCCCTCTTCCCCCTCTAGATGCTTGACCGGGACAATTGAGCAACCGTGGGTAACCACTAGAGTCTGTCTCCCTCTCTTCCTCTGCAGTGTTTTCTGAAAGGCCTCATTGGCTGCCCTCTTGACAGTCAGCCCCAGGGGTTCGGCGAGGTAGTCTGGCAGGGCTGAGACCATTATGACTTCGTTGTTCCTTAAACTGGATTTGATTGTATAGACAGCCCCAGCCCCTAACATATACCTCCGCCGCAGCTCCGCAAGGGTATCTACAAGGGCCAAGGTGTCTAAACCCTCCGCCCCAAGACCGTCTTGGCACTCAGCACAAAAGATGATGGTACCCCCGTTTTTCACCATGGGGGTTACAGCCTTCAATGCCCAGATAGCGTTGTAGAGATCGAAATCAAACCTGTCCCCACCGGCGCTCACCACGACAATATCAGCCTCTCCCTCAAAAGGCGCCCTATATGAATCGCCGAGAGCCTCGACTGCCTTCTCTAAGGATGAGTCTAAGCTCCCTGAGAACGCTGAGACAAGACTGCCCCTACCGTCGGTCACCAATTGGAGGGCCATAGTAATCCCCACCATCTCGCATGCCTCTATCTGATCGGCGTGGACTGGATTCCCTCGGTATTGCCCGGGCAGGATATCGCCTTGGAATGCGCCCTCTTTGTGTTGCTCTAAGGTCTTGAATGAGGCCAAAGACGGTAGTACAGTACTCTGGGCTCCTTTTATACCCGCGAAGTGATCGGGGATAACCTCTCCGACAGCGATCCTTGCGTCGGCCTCTATGAAGGGGGTTGAGAGTTCCACTTCAGTCCCCCCCGATGTAGCACCAATCGAGGCAACGTTACCTGACCCTCGGTCATGTTCCAAGATCTCGATCCCTTTCAGGGCATCAGCTTCTTGGAGAGCCCCCAGCATTAATGGATCACTCCCCTCCCTGAGGCCATTTCCTACTATTATCTTGATGTCTTCAGACGGTACCTCCATGTGATTCAAGGTCCATGCGATACCTGCTGCTGATAAGGAAGCCAGAAAGGGATCCATGGTGCTGTCCAACGCTATAGCCACCTTATTTCCCGGCTCGACAGTCTCTTGGAGAACCTTAGTATCAAGGGGAGTTCGTAGCGCTTCAACGACCGTTTCGAAGGGATTAGGAGAGATCTCCCTCACAGCTGGCTCGATTGTACCTACAAGATATTTCAGAGGAATGCTGACATGAACCTCCGTCTTACCGTATGGGAGCCAGACCTCAACCATAGTTATCAGCCTAAATTTACTTTTGACCTCTTTAATTCACTTATCCCGGAGTATCAGCTTTTGGGGAATTTCTCTTCGCATCTCCTGATGAGCAGATTGGTAACCCGGTTAACCCTCTCCCCAACCTCGGCTTTACTCTGGCCGCTGGCTGATATCCATAATCTGATCCCCGACTCTCCGTAAGGCTTCACCATCGACTTAATGTAGACCCCGGGGACATCTTGCATCACTTCATCAATGATGGGAGCCAGTGTGGACTCGTCCCGGAGGGGGAGAAAGATGACCTCTTCAGCAAATACCCCTTCCACCTTCCCTTTGAGGAGATTCAGCAACTGGTTCTCGAAGATCCACATAAGTTCCCCCGGTACTCCGGGGAGGCTTATGATCTGAGCGTCCTCGATGTCAAGCACAACTCCGGGAGCCCCACCGACCCTGTTGTCAAGGGGACGGGCTCCTTTCGGGAGGATAGCCATCTTCCGCCTTGCCTCAGTGATCTCTGAGGTCTCGATTACCCCCCTTTCATGGAGATCACTGTACTGGCGGATGACTATCTCAAGGGCCTTTTCATTGAGTTCAAGAGGAAGCTCGAAGGCAATCGCGATCCCCGCCAAAGTTTTATCGTCGTGGGTGGGGCCTAGACCACCAGTAGTGAAGATTAGATCTGTACCATTGGAGAGCATCCGTCTCACAGCCTTGGCTATAGCTTGGACCTCATCTCTTACTGTCATCTTCTCCGTGACTTGGAGACTTAGGGGTTTCAGCTGATTAATAATCCACTGGCTGTTAGTGTCGAGAACGATGCCGTCAAGGATCTCGTTACCCACAACAAGTATTCCAATCTGAGTCGTCATCGAACCTTCGTATAGTGAAATATCGATCTATGCATAAGTCTTTAGAGTGTGGGCACCGCTGAAGCGCCCACTACTTACGTGTGCTTATATGTTAATGGCAATGTTACGGGGAAATCTTAAATTTCATCAGGGATTGATGAAATCGTTTCAAGGAGTGTTTTTGTCTGGTCTGTACAGTGATCGTGGATGGCTTTTTCGGCGATGGAGGGAAGGGGAAGGTGGTCTCCTACTTGGCCGTCTCGGACGATGTGACTGTCTGCGCACGAGGTGGGGTCGGCCCCAACGCGGGGCACACCGTAGTGGACGAGGGAGTAACCCATAAGCTCAGGATGGTCCCCTGTGGTTTCGTAAATCCCAGCACTAAGCTCCTCATTGGACCAGGAGTAGTTGTAGACCCCAATGTGGTCCTCAAAGAGGTGGAGGAGTTAGGCATCGGAGATAGATTTGGGCTTGACCCCCAATGTGCTATCATCGAGACTAAACATATTGACGCCGACAGGCGAGGACACCTGAAAGAGAAGATCGGGACCACCGGAACGGGGACTGGCCCCTGTAACGCTGACAGAGCCCTGAGAGTCGTAAAAACTACCAAAGATATCCCGGAACTCAAAGAGTATATAACCGATGTTCCAGCGGAACTCAATGAAGCTATCGACGCTGGGACCAATGTCCTCTTAGAGGGGACACAGGGCACCTACATCAGTCTATACCACGGGACCTATCCTTATGTAACCTCGAATGATGTCTGTGCCTCGGCTATATGTTCCGATGTTGGGCTTGGTCCCACCAAGGTTGACGAAGTTATCCTTGTTCTCAAGGCTTATGTCACCCGGGTTGGTGCGGGATATCTAGCGGGTGAGATAAGCTACGAGGAGGCCAAGAAACGGGGGTGGGACGAGTATGGCACTGTCACAGGTCGCCAGAGGAGGGCAGCACCTTTCAACTTCAATCTAGCGCGACGGGCGGCGATGCTCAACGGGGCTACCCAGATCGCTGTAACAAAAATGGACATCCTGTATCCAAGTTGCAAGGGAGCGTCAGATCAGGGATCCCTGAGCCCGGAGGCCATCAACTTTATCGATGAGATCGAGGAAGAGGTTGAGCTACCTGTGACCCTTATCGGAACAGGGCCGGGTGTCAATGAGATCATCGATCGTCGGTAGTGGTTACAGACCAAACCAGCCTTTCTTCGATTGATTCTCCAGTTCTTTCCCAAATTCTTCGAGGAGTTCTCTCTGCTTCCGGTTCAGCTTCTCAGGGACCTTGACCGTGACGTGGACCAGCTGGTCTCCCTTCCCGAACCGACTGGGCATACCTTCCCCCCTCATCCTCAGTATAGTCCCACTCTGGGTCCCCGGGGGGATCTTGAGGCTTTTCTCCCCTGTCAGGGTTGGTACCTGCATTGAGGTCCCAAGAGCGGCCTGGGGGAAATTTATCTCGGCTTCGTAGATGAGGTCCCGCCCCTTCCTAATCAACTGGGCGTGGGGCTTTACCCGCACCATAACATAGAGGTTACCAGGGGGACCGCCGAAGGGACCATCTTCCCCCTGTCCACGGAGGATGAGCTGTGTACCATCTTCTATCCCCCTAGGGACACTGACACTGAGCCTGGATCTACCCTCTTCAAGACCCATCCCACCGCAAGTCTTGCATTTAGTCTCAGGCATACGCCCCCTTCCGTCGCATTGATCACAGGGGACAACTCGGATCAACTGGCCAAAGAGGGACTGGGTTCGATGTTCGATCCTGCCTTTCCCGTTGCACTTGGGGCAAGTGATCAGATCCGTACCAGGTTCCGCACCGTTCCCACCACACCTGCTACATTTTTTAAGCCTCTTGAGGTTGATCTCAACCTCTGCACCGGTGGCTGCTTGCTCCAAAGTGACCTCTATCCTGGTCTGGAGGTCGCTACCTTTACGGGGACCCCTTCGGGTTTGCTGGAAATTGAAGCCGAAGCCCCCACCGAAGATGCGGCTGAATAGGTCCTCGACGTTGAAGCCGAACTCTGAGAAGACATCCCGGAAATTAGCACCCCTGAATATGTCCTCTGTGGAGTATCGCCCTCTGATGCCGTCGTGGCCAAAGGCATCGTACTGCTGACGTTTTTGGGGGTCACTGAGGATTGCATAAGCTTCGGAGATTTCTTTGAATCGTTCCTCGGCGTCCTCCTCTTTGTTCCTATCGGGGTGGTACTTGAACGCTAGTTTACGGAAAGCCCGTTTGATATCGTCCTGAGATGAATTACGCTCGACACCCAGAACCTCATAGTAGTCCCTCTTGCCTGCCAATGAGACACACCCGCGACTCGATCAAAGCCTACGAATCCACCCTTAACCTAAAAATGTTTCACAAGTTAGGACTGTACGAGGGTATGGGTATAATAGACCCAGGGTATGAAGGCCTTTAAACCCTCATTCCCTTCTGGGCGCTTCGTTCCCTTGTACGTTCTATCTCTTCACAGAGGAACTCAAGGCGGGTCTGTATCCCGATGAAAGCTTCTATCAGGTCATCGAGCCTCTCTAGCAGCCTGTCTAG
>JASFTK010000042.1:0-11828 GCA_050053595.1 Candidatus Bathyarchaeota archaeon
TGGACCAGACAATCCGAGAGGGCTGTGATCAAAGTTCTTTCATTGGGTTCCCGTGTGAAATGGGCTTTATTCGGGGTTGATGGGTATGATCTGCATGATGACCTGCCCCTTGGGGTCGGGGCACTCTACTTCCCATGTAGTGGACATCCAATCGTCAGGCTCATCAATCTTCCTCTGCTTCGCAGGGAGAAGGGGGAGGATACTGTTGAGAGCCCAGTAGCAGAAGTGGCCTTCGGGTATGCTGATCTCTCCTCCTCTGACGATGAAGTAGTCCCCTACCTTAATCGTGTCGCAGTAACCCATGATCTCCTTTACCACTACTTTCAAATCTTGCAATGTGTTGCCTCCATGCCTCTGAGTGTTTAAACGTTAATCCCATCAGTTAAGTATGTTATCCCCCTCAATTGCTACGCTTCACATGTGGTGATCATTGTGAGGTTAAGTATCTCATTGGATAACAAGTGATATCCTCATGGGGGTTCACCCCTCCTTTTTGAGTAGTTTCCACATGTATTTGTGGATGACTTCGACCAAGTACGCCATCTCATTATATGCCGTGTCTGAGGAAGACACTTACCGATACCGAGGAATTACATGACTTCACTCCGTGTGAGGTAGAGACATGACAAGAACCGTACATGCCTAGACGTATTTCTCTATAACTTCTCTTGTCTCTTTGGGGAAGTCATCCATGAGACTCTGGACGATAGTCCTTACCAGGTATTTCTTGTATCCCGTCTCATCGAGCCTGGGATAGTATATCTTGCGATGTCCGCCCTTGCCAGTGGCATCTCTCCAGGAGAGGATGCCTTGGTCTACCATCTTGTTGAGGAACAGTATGATGGATGGTCTCGAGATGGTCTTGTCCTCTCCGAGCTTTTCGTTCACGGTCTTCCAGGTTAGACCTGAACCGGCTCCCTCCTCTGCATTTTCCCAGATAAACCTCAGAGTCAACTCTTCGTACTCTTTCAATGTCTTCCTGAATCCAGTCTTGGAAGGATCGAATGAGCTCTCATACATGTTTTAATTTACGCGTGGTTAACATTTTAGATGTTTTTGTTAAAATAGGCACAAAAAGACAATTATATGAGGAAATATTTGTTTTTATGGGGTTTTTCCGCTCAACTGTGCCTAGTATCTATCTTGAAGCTACTAAGAATCTGTATGCTGCCGTAAATATTGAGGTTCCGTGTACTCTTTCGAAAAATTGTACAACCATGATATAACAGACTAATAAAGCGATTATAATTTCTACCCAGGGTTGCTGTATAAAAAATTTAAACTCTCATCTAATATGATAGAAGATTGTCTTTTTGCAGGTCCCGCAAATTGATAACCGTATCCTTTTGTTAATTTTTTTTCATAAACGTATGTGCTCCCATTTATCTAATACCTTGTGAACACTGACACCAATGAAAAACCAAAAAAGGAAATATAGAAATGTGGGCGCGAGATTAATTTTATTCGTTCTGAATATTGAGAGCAGGTCCATAATCCCTACGAATGATGCTAAACCTAACCCCATCCAACTCAACATACTCTGGTAAGACAAATTGAGTAAAGTAACTAAAATATCTTCTTCAATCATTGAATATTACATTTCATTGTTAACAGAAAATAAATGCCTTCTCCCTCGTTTGAAGACCTAACCCTCTTTTTTGTATCCTGAACCTGTAAGGGAATGATAGACTCTACGGCGTAGGAAGCGTACATGAGCTCAACCTGATAGGACCGGCAGCTTGCGCGCGAGAATATCGCTTTCTGAATTATGTAGGGAAGGAAAACTAGCATGAACTACAGTAAATATTCACTAAACATAATAAAGAAGACTGGGAGTTGGTTACTTACATGGATAACGTGCACCACAAAGAATATATAAAGTCGGAAAGTAAGAAGCCTGCCCTAAATGTACTATTATTCATCTTTAAACGTCCTAGTGAATAATAATAGAAATACTCACACAATAGCTGAAAAAAACACATAGGGTTGTTGAATAATATGACGATTTCATTTAGTATTTCATTGAACAGTGGGCATGGGCCTACGGTTGATGCTGTGAGATACGCGGTTATGGCTGAGAAGCAAGGGTTGGAGTGTGTGTGGTACTGCCAGGATCTGTTCCAGAGGGATGTCTGGGTCTTCCTCACGGCTGCGGCTGCCAACACGGAGGAGATCGATCTGGGCACCGGTATCGTCACGCCCTACACTGTGAACCCTGCCGAGCTGGCTATGCACGCCGCCACCCTCGACGAGTTCTCCGGTGGGAGGGTCAGGCTCGGTGTGAGCGTCGGGGCCGTGGAGTTCCTCAAGTGGGTGGGCATCAATGTGAGGAGGCCTCTAACGGCGATGAGGGAGTCCTTCGATATCCTCCGGAGGCTGTTCAGGGGTGAGAGGGTGGAGTCTGACGGGAAAGTGTTCAAAGGATGGACAGAGGACGCTTACTTGCGGTTTCAGCCCTTCAGGGAGGAGATCCCCCTCTACTTGGGAGCCCAGAGCCCCCGGATGCTGGAGCTTATAGGAGAGATAGCTGATGGAGGGCTCCCCCTACTGTTCCCACCGGAGTACATAGAGGAGGTCTTGGAGTACATCAAGAGGGGAGCCGCCAAGACGAGGAGGGGGATTGAGGACATCGATGTGGTCGGCTGTCTATGGTTCTCAGTCTCCAAGGATCCCGAAGCCGCCAAGGATGCACTGAGGGATCTTGTCACATTCTATGGTCCCCACCTCGCACCTGAGATGATTGGGAAGATCGGTCTCTCCCCGGAAGATTTCGATCTAATCAGGGAATCTCTGGAGGAGCGAGATTTTGTCAGGGCGAGGGCTCTGATGACGGATGAGATGGCGGATCTGGCAATCCACGGAACCCCAGATGACTGCGTCGAGAGGATCGAGGATCTGATTGAGAGAGGGCTCACCCATGTGAGGTTCGGTCCTCCATTGGGGCCTGATCCAGTGGAGACTATCAGGCTGATCGGAGAGGAGATAATCCCCCACTTCAGAGGCTAGGAGCATCTCAGGCGCGGACTGAGCATATTATTTTGTGAAAACTCCTTCGAGGCAATATACACTCAGGTCCTCAGGAACAGGACATTTCTGCCCCAGGTCACACAACTCACAGAGGTCAGCTATTCTGTCTTTATCCAGATCGAGGAGATCACGGTTATCCAACTTATCGTACAGAAGCTTCAGATATTTTCCCTCAGCAATCCGTGGTATCCTGTTTCTATTCTTCAACTCGAAGAACTCGTAAAGTCTCTTATCCCCCTTCAAGGAGTTGCAGTGGCTGCACACCATCACAGCGTTGTCAGGATTGTCTGGTCCACCTCTAGACAAAGGTATCATGTGCTCAACCGTTAACTTCTCCTCCACACCACAATAGATACAATTAATAGGGTTCTCCCTCTCCTTGACCCATTCCCTGATGGATGAAGACCATTCGATCTCACCAGATTGGAGCTTCTTAAATCGGTCCATGATAAACCCGTAATTCCTCTTCCCAAAGCCTGCAGACTCTGAGATTATCTTTGCATATTGCCAAAAGATGAGATCCTTGAGACTCCTGACTGCCGAAGGAGGCATTCTACCCACGTATTCATAGCAGATTATTTTAATTTAAAGTATTGAAAAATATTTAGAAAACCGGATACTGGTTCTTATCGCGCGTATCTATAGATTATTCAAGTGTTGCATGTAAAATGGCGCCCCGGGGAAGACTCGAACTTCCGACCGTCCGGTTAACAGCCGGGTGCTCTACCTGCTGAGCTACCGAGGCACAACTTCACTCGCTGTGTAAGACCTCCTTTATCAGCCTTTTCACTTCGACGGGATCCCCCCGGGCGCTGATCCGTCTCAGCACCTGCCCCAGCAGGAAATTGAGGGCTTTTGCACGCCCAGCCTGGTAATCGGAGACTGCCTTCTTGTTCTCCTCAAGGATCTCCTCTATAACCGTCTGGAGCTCACTCTCCGCCATCGAGGCGAGACCTCTTTCCTCAACGATGTTCCGGGGGGATCCCCCGGTGTTGACGTATTTTTTGATGAGTTCCTTCGCCCCCCTCTCTGTGATGGTCCCTTCATCAATGAGCTCTAAGAGCTCGACGAAGGTCTCAGGGCGGACGCTTGACTCCCGGAGGCTGAGACCCTCATAGTTGAGGCTCTTAAGGAGGAAGGTGACGATCCAGTTCGCCACCTCAGCGGGCTTGGGGTAAAGTTTGCAGGACTCCTCGAAGAACCGGGAGAGGTCCAGGCCAGTGTTCACGATGACCCCCGCCTGGAACCGGGGGATCCTGTACTGTTCCACAAACCTCTGGATGCGGGCGTCCGGGAGCTCTGGCATCTCGCCCTTGAGCCTCCTGATCCAGTCCTCATCGATGTCAATCCTCACCAGGTCAGGCTCGATGATGTAGCCGTAATCCTCCTCCCACTCCTTCTTGCGGAGGGTGCTGGTGCTATCGGTCTCGGCATCATAATGCCGGGTCTCCCTCACCACAGCGATGCCCATACTTGCCATGCTTTGCTGCCTGATGATCTCATAATTGAGGGCGTCCTCCACCGCCCTGAACCCAGTGATGTTCTTCACCTCAACCCTCTGACCCCCCTCAAGGCTGATGTTCGCGTCCACCCTCAGGGAACCCTCCCTGGCCGGGTCGTAGACCCCGAGGTGCTCCAAGATCAGGGAGAGCTTCTGGAGAAAAAGACGGGCCTCCCTGCTACTGGCCATATCCGGCTCGGTGACGATCTCCGCCAAAGGTACGCCGCTGCGGTTGTGGTCGATCAATGTGTGGGTAGACGAGGAGATCCCACCCCCAACATGGACTAGTCTGGCCGGGTCCTCCTCAAGGTGGATCCTCGTGACCTCGATCCTCCTACCGTCCAGGAGCAGGTGACCACCCTGAGCAAGGGGGATCTCGTACTGGGTGATCTGGAAGTTCTTGGGCATATCGGGGTAGAAATAGGACTTCCGGCTGAAGAGGAAATGGGGCTGGACCTGGCAACTGAGGGCCCTGGCGATCTTCACCCCGTGCTCAACCGCCACCCTGTTCACCATGGGTTTGGCTCCGGGGAACCCGAGGCAGATGGGGCAGGTATTCTGGTTGGGCTCCTGACCCTCATGGTGTGTGCTGCAACGGCAGAAGAGCTTGCTATCGGTCTCAAGCTGGACATGGATCTCCAAGCCTATTACCGTCCTCATCCCCTCGCCTCCAGGGTGTGGGCGGCTTGGATAACCATCCCCTCATCCATGTGGTCTGCCATCAGGTGCAGCCCCACAGGAAGGCCGTCAACTTGACCGCAGGGGACCGAGATCATCGGTATTCCTGCAAGGTTGGGGGCCACCGTGAGGATGTCCATCATGTAGTGCTGCACCGGCTCCATCTCGGCGATCTCATCGAACAGGGGGGCCACCACGGGCATCGTGGGGGCGGCGAGGATGTCTACCGATCTGAAAACCCTCTTAAAGTCCTCGATGATCTTGGTCCTCACCCTCAGAGCCTTGAAGTAGTAGGCGTCCCGGTACCCCGCCATACGCGCGAAGGTCCCCAGGATCACCCTCCTCTTAGCCTCCTCGGAGAAGCCCTTCGCCCTGACCCGGGAAAAATACCGGTCGAAGTCCCCCTCCAGGGGTAGGTGGAGGCCATAGCGGAGTCCGCTGAACTTCGCTAGGTTGGTGGAGGCCTCAGCCATCGCGATGATATAGTAGGAGGCGAGGGAGGCCTCAGTGTGGGGGAGAGAGACCTCCTCTATGACAGCCCCAAGGTCCTCAAGCTCCCCGATAGATGCGGTGACCCTCTCCGAGACCCCCTGATCAATCCCCTCCCCAAAGTACTCCCGTGGAACCCCGACCTTCATCTCCTCGACAGACTCAACAAGGTGTCGGGTGAAGTCCTCAGGGGGGGTCTCCAGGACGGTGGAGTCATAACAGTCAGGGCCATTTATGACCGAAAGGAGCAGCGCGGCATCTTCGACTTTCCTCCCCATGACCCCGATCTTGTCAAGGCTATTAGCATAATCCACCAACCCCCACCGGCTTGTCCTGCCGTAGGTAGGAGTAAGACCTACGACTCCACTGAACGCGGCAGGGCAGCTGATGGAGCCCCCTGTAGACTCAGCTATGGCGAGGTGGGAAAAGTCGGCGACAGCCGTCAGACAGGCGGCTCCCCCTGAGCTGCCGCCACAGCTACGGTCCTTGTCGTGGGGGTTGAGGGGGACCTTAAAGGGCGTATTGACGTTGAAAGTACCGAACCCGAACTCGTCCTGAGTCGTCTTCCCCAGGATTAGAGCCCCCTCCCGTCGGCACTTGGCTACGACAGTGGCATCGAAGGGGGGTATATATCCCTTGAGGATCCGGGAGCCCGCTGTGGTCTGCATCCCTTCGGTGCAGACATTGTCCTTGACCGAGATGGCGACCCCTTCAAGCCTCCCGGAACCCTGAGAGTCATCTTCATCGGTGATAGCGTTGAAGATGTGATACTCCTCGTCGAACTCCCGGGCTCTGGCGATGGTGTCCCTCATTGGATCCTCGGCCCTTTGAAGTGATTGTCTTCCCTGTGCCGTGAATTCTCCAAGGGGTCCCAGTCCCAGGGCTCCACCTTGTCGTCCCTGAGGACGTTACTGAGCTCTTGGGGGTGGAAGCTGGGCTCAACCCCCTCGGTGTCCACCTCATCCAGCTCCTTGAACACCCCAAGTATCACACTGAGCTGGTCTGTGAACCGTCCGACTTCCTCTGCAGTCAGCTCTAGCCGTGCGGTCTTGGCAACCCGCTCCAATAATTCCCTGTCTATGTCCCACTGCCCCGACAACTATGGAGGCCTCCCAGGGACTGTAGGTTGTGATAGAATATTACGTGGTTTAAAGTGCACTGTGGAGAGATATCCCCGGATTAAAACACTCACCGGACATCTTTTCCCCCGGATCGGGTCCAATACTGGATATTTAAGATTATGGATATCAAACCCCAAAATATCGACCCAGATTGGTCTGTTTGGGACGGCCCACAATGGTATCAAAATCTAGATCTAGGGCATCAGTGAGCTGTTGGAACATCGACTCCAAGTGCTCGATATACTTTTTGATGTCGACATCCCTGTGGCTTGCCATCCGTACAGGCTTGACATCGTCCCTAGTGATCACGAAATGGATAATATCTCCCTTGTCTTTCGGGATCCCTTGAGCTGCGAGCATCTTCGCCGCCTTGACATGTTGGGGGTTTGTCTGGTAGCTTGAGAGCCTCCGCCCCAGCATCACGCTGAACGCGAGCTCATCCATGTCGAATTTCCTCTCCTTCAGTTTGAGGTATACGGACTCGACGAGATTCTGGACTTGCTTCTTTGCTAAGGGCATATCTTCAGGCTCATTGACGCTGCTCAGGAGTTTGGTGAGTTCGAGGAAGGCATTCTTGAGGAGAGGCGGGATATGCCGCTTCTTCCCCGTGAGTCCCTTTATGTCAACGCTACCATCATGGTAGACGCCGAGGTAGTTCTTCTTCCGCTTAGAGAAGATGGCATAACGGTAGACCTTGTCTATATCAAGATCGATCCCGAGCTCCTTATCTGTCCAGGAGACCAGCTCATCTATCTGCTCCTGGGTAGGCTGAGCGAGGAAGACACTGTCAGTATCCCCGTACAGGACATCTATGTCGAGGCGATTTGACTCTTCCACAGCCTGGTTCATAGCATAGCGACCTATGGCCGCGGTGCTCTCCGCCAGGGGTGGACAGTAGAGAGGGAAGCTAGCGGCACCGAAGACACCATAGCTGGCGTTGAGGAAGACCTTGAGGGCGCTCTGGACGACATCGTAGAAGATACGTTCCCCTTCTGTGATACCCTCATCCTTGGATAGGGGTTTGTAACGTGTTACCCTGAGGTCCCTGAGGCTCCCGATTATGAGGCTGGTGAGACCCTGTTTCCTGGTGCAGACCCAGTGGGAGGTGTCGGGCACCGTATTCTCATGGCATTCAGGGTGATCGCAGAGCAGGGTCTCATAGCTCAAATTCCAGTTCCTGATGGCCGAGGGGTAGAGAGAGGCGAAGTCGAGGACGGTGACACCGAAATGGACACCCGGTTTCGGATCCCTGACGATGGCCCCCTTGTATTTCTTCCCTTTGATCATGGCCTCTGTGGTGGCCATCCCCTTCGCCTCTATGATATCCTGAGTGTTGGGGATCAGCCACCCTCTGCGCCTGTGCTCCCACTCCATAAGAGCAAGGATCCAGCGGCTCACCCCCATCCTGGTCAGGTCCTCTATGGTCATCTTGCTGATCCTGCTCAGGATCACCATCAGCTTCATGGAGAGAGAATCATTGAAACTGGTGAGCCCGAAGGTGATATCCGCGTCATTGAGGCAATACCTCCCCAGTTCCTCGAAAGTGAGCTCTGCGATATTCCCTACCTCGATCTTGTTTTTCCCTATAACGGAGCCAGCGACATCGTCAAGGTTGTTCTCCCGGTACCTGTTCCCGAAAGCGTAGATCTGGATGCTCTTGTTCAAGAAAAATCTGTACAGGTCGATGTGGAGGCCGTTCCTCAGGTATGTGAAACGCCGCCCCAAGGTGATGGGGTTCTCCTCCCGGGTGAAGCCCAGATTCTGAGCCCTGTTCCTGATATAGCGGAGGTCGAAGTTGTCCCCGTTGAAGGTCAAGACGACAGGGTACTCGTCCAGTACCTTGAAAACCTCTGCGATGAGATCCCTCTCATCTTCGTGGAATGCGACGTCAGCTCCTTCTATCTCTGGGAGGGGCACCTCTCTACCGGTCTCGTTGAGGAGGATGACCCGCCTGACGCCGTCGGAGGATGAGAAGGAGACTGCTGTGATAGGCTCTACCGCCTCGTCGGGGTCTGGTATCCTATCTTCGACAGAACTGTGGACCTCGATGTCCACTGCTACCCGCCTGATCTCTGGGACCTGGCACTGGAGGAGTCGGGCCCACTCCAGTAAACTCTCTCTGAACTCAGGGTCCTCCTCTGCAAATAAGCCCTCGAGCTCAGTCCGTATCCCCCTTGGGAGTTCATAGTCGATCTCAACCAAGTCCCCCCCCTCGACCCTATAGGGCATCCCGGGGATGAGACCACGATCATATATGTAGTTCTGGTAATACCGTATACGGCTCTCCCAGCTGTTTTTCAGTATGTTCCTGATACCCCCACCCCTCCCCCCTCCTATGGCCAGTGGATTGGTGGCCACAACCTTAGTGACCTGTATCTCCTCATCAGCAAGGGCATCGAACTTATCCACCTCTTCGAGGGTGAGCAGGTCTGGATAGCTCATCAATCTCTGATTCTTCCTGAGTTCTTCAGGAGACTCCTTCGAGACTGCATATGACCGGTGGCCCGTATTATCGTACCATAGGTAGACCTGTTCAGATTCCGGCTCATAGAGACGCAGGAAAGCCTTCTCTTGCTTACCATCATACCCAGCAGATAACAAGTAAGACCGAGAAAGATTGTCGGGAGCAAGCCTCCCCTTCGGCTCCGAGACCTCGTCGTCATTCATGAAAGCCATGAGAATCATATACTACTCTGAAGGGTTTATCATTAATCTTACCCGCTGAGGAGGACAATGGACGGATTTCTCAAGGTTTTCTATATCTTTACTTAATAATGGGCTTACACCAATTCTAGATGAACTTTCTAAATGTTTGAATAATTAACCTCAACACATGAATAATAGACCGAAGTACAAAATTGGTTAGTAGATTGTTATTGGTTGAGTCTTGGGGAGATGAAGTATAACTAAAAAGAGGAGAATTGTTTAACCCCGTGTCTCACTGATCACACTGTCTACGATGATCGTAATAGGGATGGCTGTATAGTCATACGCTATTAGGGTTAGTTTCCAGATTTTTTTAATGAATAGAGGCTCTCAATTAGCAGGTAAGCCGCAAGGGTCGCTGTTCTCCCTGAGTCGTAATTTGGAGTGACCTCGGTGAGGTCTATCCCTGTTACGCTTCTACTGGAGCAGGAGGAGATGAGGTCTAGGAGGGTTGTGGGGGTTAAACCTTCTGGAGCGGGATTTCCCACGCCCGGGGCTGCGGCGGGATCGATGACATCCATGTCGACGCTTATGTAGATTGTGGGGGAGTCCTCTATCCAGTCTCTCATCGTCTCGACGGCTGCTTTAATACCTCCCTTGCGGATATCGGTGGCTGTGACCACCTTGACCCTTCCGGGATTATCCTCTGTGAAATCCCACTCCTCTTTGGAGAGAGCTCTGGCACCTATGGTAACCAGTTTGAAGTCAGACTCCTCTAAAGCCCTCCGCATGAATGTTCCATGGGATAGCCGCTCCCCGAACAACGTGTCCCTCAGGTCCAGGTGTGCGTCGAAGCAGAGGACGAGGTCTGGCTGAAGCGCCCTGAGGGCGCCGAGGGTGACGGTGTGCTCCCCCCCCATCATGACGGGTATCTTCCTCTTTTTGGTCAGCATGTGGATAGCTTCCTCGATCTTAGTCAGAGATTCGACTGAGTCTAGGCCGGTAATATCGCCAGCGTCGGCCATGGCTATATCCCGGTGGTTTAGACCCGTCCTTGTGCTGTAAGATTCCATGTAGAGGCTGGCCTGCCTTATGGCGGTGGGAGCGAATCTATAACCGGCTCTATGGGTGGCGGTGATGTCGAGGGGTGCACCGAATATGGCATATTGAGCTTTCTCAAGGGGGGTCACGGTTTCAAAGAGGGTCTGGAGTACTGGTCTGAGCAAATTATCCATTTCAACTGGCTCCCAACGACTCCTGCAACTGAGAGGGGATTATATCTGGTCAGTTTCGACGATGACTTGGTCGACGCTATGGATGACGGCCCCTTGCTTCTCAATGTGAACTTTGAGGGCGTCATAGTCTATGGACGGGCCGTTGAGTACGACCTTGAGGCTTTCGGTCCTCTCATCCATCTCCACGAGACTGACATCCACTCCGATCACTCCCTCAAACTCCGCTAGGAAAGTAGCAAAAGCGGGTAGTGAAGGGGAGTGGGGTTTCAGAACGTCCAGAATCAAGGCCTTGATCTTGGGTTCATCCAAACTATTCACAGTTCCTCATCTGATTCTCTCATTTCATTGAACGTAATATAATTTAATTATTTTGAATCCGAGGCGTATCATAGCCCATTGAGTGGTCAAAATATCAACTACACAATGTTTATTAGCACCACAGGATTGTACTCTCTAAGTGTTCCCCTGAAATGGGTGTTAAGCGGATTTTAGGCTACTGCGTGCCACCCCGCAGGAGTGCATAGACGTTTGAGCGAATCCTCCCAAGACAATGACTCAGAGAGTGACAGTCAGGACTTGGCTGTCAGCTGGATATCTGACAAGATCAGCGAGATAAGCAACTATATGAGGGTCACCAAGGCGGAGATGATACTCCGCCGCTACTTCGCCATGAACGCTTTCGACGGTGCTATGACCAGTCTGGGCGTAGTTATTGGATCCTACATCTCCCACATTGGTGACCCAAAGGCCATCATCGGTGTGATCATCCTCAGCGGGATCGCGATGGCGATCTCGGGGTTCTCAGGCACTTACATGACAGAGAGCGCAGAGAGGATAAAAAGCCTGAACGAATTGGAGAACGCCTTACTCACAGACCTTGAGGGCACAATATATGGTGAAGCCTCCCGTTTCATTTCAATTTTCGCTGCCATAGTGGATGGCTCAGCCCCATTCATCGCCTCAATCCCAGCAGTGATACCATTCTACATCGCAAACATTGGCATTCTCCCGCTGAACGCCGCTTTCGCCGCCTCCATCGGGTCCAGCCTCTTCACCCTCTTCTTCCTAGGGGTTTTCCTTGGGAAAGTGAGTGACAAGAACATCCTATATTCTGGTATAAAGATGGTCATA
>JASFTK010000043.1:0-11795 GCA_050053595.1 Candidatus Bathyarchaeota archaeon
CTCAGGCTTCTCTCCGAGCGTCCCCGGCGGCGGCGTTTGTCGATCGACGACGGTCTTCAGTCCGTGTACCTCGGTTCTTCAGACCGTGAACGCCTATGCCTTTGAACGTAGCCGGTAGGTCTCAGGCTAACCCGAGCCTCACACGTCGCTTCCGCCTCCTTGCGGAGGTTTTCCGCGTCGCGCTTCTCCAACCACGCTTTTTCCGTGCTACACTCACTATACATCTCTGATTTTATAATATCCTTCTGTTTCATTAAAAACCCAAGTCTTGGTGTCTCAATTCACAACACCTATAATGTTTTTGACTCATGTTTGTTAAGAATGTCTTAAAATACTGTGACTAAAATATTGTTGTGGTGCTAAGTTAAACTGAGATGTAGTGTTGACCCATTATTATCATGTATGATTTCCGGGATAAAATTATGATTGGACCCACCAAAGGCTGCTCGGAGAAACATATAAATGAGCGGGATCACTTTTCTGGACATCGAATCAAGGAGCGATACTGAGACTTGTCGAGGGCAGTCAGGGACAGATGGAGAAGGAAAGACTGGTATGATATCTACCTCCCCAGATATTTTGGGGAGACCAAGGTGGGCGAGACCCCCGCTGAGGATCCATCAAAGTTGGTAGGGCGGATCTACGAGACCACTCTCTCCCAGATTACTGGGGACTTTTCACAGGAATATCTAAAGATGTACTTCCAGATCATAGAGGTCGACGAGAGCACCGCCCAGACGGTCTTCAAGGGCCACGAGTACCTCAGGGACTATCTCCATAGTCTAGTTAGGAGACGGAGCACAAAGATCGATGGCTTCTTCAGGGTGACAACAATTGATGGCTACAAGTTAAAGGTCGTATTGACCGCGATGACAAACACCCGTATCCAGACCTCCAAAGAGAAAGCTATCAGGGATGTCATGCGTGATGTGGTCGAGGGAAAAGCCGAGAGCTTGGAGTTTGGCCAGATTGTCCATGAGATGGTCTTGGGTAAACTTGCTTCGGACGTCTACAACGAAGCTAGAAAAATCACAGCTCTGAGACATGTAGGCGTCAGGAAGTCCGAGCTCATAGCAATGCCCAACTAGACACCCCCTTTATAGCCTCGGACCCCATATCCTCTAAGGGCCAACCCATGGACCTCAGGGTACAAGTTGCAAAAGAAGCTGCACGTTTGATCTATACAGGAGCCTCAGAGGAGTATAAACAAGCCAAAGAGAGGGCAGCCCATAGTCTAGGGATTGACGTTCTCCCCAGCAACCATGAGGTGGCGGTGGAACTAGACATCCTAGCGGACTCAATCGAGGGGGAGGCACGGAGGAAGCTCCTTGTCAAGATGAGGGAACTCGCCCTTAAAGTTATGATGATCCTGCAGGAAATGAGCCCCATTCTGAGAGGGAGCGTCTGGCGAGGCACCTCCCGCCAAGGGAGCGATGTCGACATTGACGTATACTCTAACAATCCCAATGAGGTAGAGGTATTACTAGCAGAGGCCGGATACAAGGTGAAAGGGTTGGAAGAGGCGGTCACCGTTCACGGAGGGCGGACTTCCCGGTCCACCCATATTGAAACGGGCCTTGGGGACGGGATAATTGGGGAGGTAGTGGTAAGACCCGTTGAGGAAAGGGACCTTGTTGAGAAATGCGATATATACGGTGATCCAAAGAAGGGGCTGGACCTGCTGGGGCTGGTAAAGCTTATGAAGACAGACCCCCTCCGGAAATTCGTCCCCGGGAGACGCTATAGATGAGGTTATTTGGCTCTTCAGGTATAAGGGGTCTCGCCAACATCGAGGTCACACCTATCCTAGCCCAGAAGATCGGGGCCACCCTCGCCACCAAATTTGATGGAGGAGCGGTCCTAGTAGGTCGCGATACTAGGACAACGGGTGAGATGCTTGAGCTGGCCCTCAACTCCGGTTTGGTCTCTTGCGGCTTCGTCGCTGGGACCGTCGGTATCGTCCCAACACCTGTCTTGGCTTGGCTGACTCGAGAATTGGACGCAGAGGCTGGGGTAGCCATCAGCGCTTCCCACAACCCGCCCCAATACAATGGTCTCAAGATCTTCGACTCTAAGGGGATGGCCTACACTTACAAGCAACAAGAAGCCCTAGAAGAACTAATCTCTCGGGGAGAATACGCATTCTCCACCTGGTCTAGGGTCGGGAGGGTCGAACCAATGGACCTGAAGGGGCTGTACATAGAAGCTGTAACCGAACTTCTGGATACGCCATTTGAGAGTAGTATCTTGTGCGATCTCTTCAATGGGGCAACTTCCACTATAGCCCCTGAAATCTTCGAGGTTGTGGGAACGGATGTGACCCTCATAAACTCAGACCCCAGCGGGCGATTCCCCTCTGGAAATCCAGAACCGGATCAAAGATCCCTCTCAAGGCTGGGGAAGATGGTCAGGGAGACGGGGGCTGAGATAGGTTTCGGATTCGACGGCGATGGAGATAGGATGATGGCCGTGGACGAGAATGGGGTGGCCCCCAGCCCTGATAGGGTCTTAGCGGCTTATGCAAGGTCAATGGTAGAAGCCCGTGGGGGTGGCACCGTAGTTACCCATATAGGGGCTTCCATGAGCGTTGAGGAGGCAGTGATGGAAGCTGGTGGTCGTCTTGTCAGGACCCGTGTAGGGGATGTATATGTCACAGAGGCTATGTTACAGCACAAAGCCATCTTCGGAGGTGAGCCGGTGGGGGCGTGGATCCACCCTGATGTCCACCTGTGCCCTGATGGTGTACTTTCAGCAGTGAAACTCATGATGGTCTTGGAAACAGAGGAGAAAAACCTCTCTGAGTTAATCGCTGACATTCCGGAGTACCCCACTCTCAGAGAAAGTGTGGTCTGCCCGAACCCCCAGAAAGAGGTTGCGATGGAGTCTATCTCTAATGTACGCCCGGATTTTGGGGAGGTGGAATATGTCTCTACCGTCGACGGGGTAAGGTTCCAGCTTGAGGATGGCTGGGTCCTAATTCGGCCCTCAGGGACAGAGCCGCTCATCAGGATCACGGTAGAAGCTCATGAAAGGGGACGAGCTGAGGACTTGATGGATGTCAGCCTGAGGTTCGTGAAGACGGTCATTGGAGGAGGAAAATGATGAAAGGTGTGGTTCTTGCTGCTGGGAAAGGGGAAAGGCTCAGGCCCCTCACCGACACTAGGCCTAAACACATGATCCCTATAGGCGGTCGACCTCTCCTAGAGTGGATCATACAGGGTCTCAAGGAGGCTGGGGTCAAGGAGATCCTCATAGTAACCCACTACATGGAGGATCTGATCAAGGAATATTTCAGGGACGGTTCTGCTCTGGGGATCGAGATAAAATACGCCAAGCAGGATAGGATGCTGGGGACTGCAGACGCATTCAGGGTCGCTGAGGGGTTCGTTGGGGACGAGGAATTCATAGGCCTCTACGGAGATTTGTTCATCTCCAGCAGTGTCTTCAGGACTCTCCTCCAGAGCCATAAAAAGGGCGAAACCTCCATCTGCGTTATCCCCGTTAAAGACCCCTCCCAGTTCGGCATCATCGAGCTGGAAGGCGACAGGGTCGTAGGTATAATCGAGAAACCCCCACCCGGGGAGGAACCCAGCAACCTAGGTAATACCGGGGTCTACATATTCACCCCAGAGATCTTTGATAAGATCCGTGAGACTGGGGTGTCTTTGAGGAATGAGTATGAGGTCACTGACTCCCTCAAAGTCCATATCGAATCAGGCTCCAAGGTGAGGGCTGTCCCTGTGGATCCAAACGACTGGCTCGACATAGGGCTCCCATGGAGCATTTTGAAGGCCAATGCTAGAGCGCTCGAAGAGAGGGAGCCCAAGATTATGGGTTGTGTGGAGGAAGGTGCCACCATCTCCGGACCCGTCACGGTAGCAGAGGGCGCGAGGGTGAGGACAGGATCTTATATCGAAGGACCTGTCTACATCGGCCCAGGGAGCGATATAGGCCCAAATTGCTATCTCCGCCCAGCCACCAGCATAGGGGCCGGTGTCAGGGTCGGGAACGCTTGCGAGTTGAAGAATAGCCTTATCATGGAAGGCACCCATATCGCTCACCTTTCCTATATTGGGGACAGCGTTATAGGTTCGGGCTGTAACTTTGGGGCTGGAACTATCACAGCCAACATCCGTTTCGACAAAAAGAGTGTTAAAGTCAAGGTCAAGGGCATCCCCATTGATTCAGGACAGCGGAAGCTGGGAGCTATTGTCGGGGACGATGCCCAGACCGGGGTCAACGTGAGTCTCTTACCGGGGATCAAGGTCGGCGTCCAAGCATGGATAGCACCAGGACTCACCGTCTATGAGGACATACCCCCGAGAACATTTTTAACCGACCGAGGCGCGCGACTCAGGAGAGACATAGAGAGCCCGTGAGTCAGATGGATAAGGATAAGTTCCGGAAATTATTCCCTCACCTCGCTGAGGAAATAGAGAAGGGAGTCTCCAAAGTCGATATCACAGTTGACGAGGGTGAGCCGGGCGTCGAATCAACCAATGATAGGAAATGGTCAGGATATGACCCTGATGTCAATGACTTCCTACGCCGATGCAAGACGGAGAAGCAGGCTGAGGAGATCATCGACTATCTTGAGGAAAAAGGCGAGATCAACACAGAGAGGGCTGCTGTGCTCAGGGAAAAACTCAAGGAAGAGGGTCTCCGGAGCTTTGGGGAGAAGAAAAAACCAGGATTCTACCATAGGAACATCAGGTGAACCTCGAACCCAGATCAGAGATGAATACCGGAGAAACAGTCTCCTCAGCGAGTTTTATGAAATCCCTCAATGTTTCTGAACCATCTTATGGATCGAGAGGATGGAACATCGATCGAGAATGCCTTTAAGAAAAGATGATTTCCCAATCATAATTTGAGATCCAACCTAAGTAAAGACCCCAAGTCCCCTTCTAAATCATCGAATGTCTATTTCGGGGACTCAGCCACCATCGAGGTAGTCTCAGGCTGGGGTGAACTGTTGGAGCGCCTCGAAAAGGACTGGGAGGTCTTCATTGAGTTGGATGACCAAAAATTCATTCTCATCCACCCCACAATCCGGAGCCCGAGACAAGAGGTTTAAGCCTAGGGAGACAGATATTTAGACGGTCAGTTTGGCTCGCATAGTGGGGCTTGTTGGTAAGGCTAATGTCGGGAAGAGCACTTTCTTCGCAGCGGCCACCATGAAAGCGGTGGATATCGCTGGATTCCCCTTCACCACCATAGAGGCCAACAGGGGTATCGCCTATCTCCGGACTCCCTGTGTATGCAGGGAGCTTGGGGTCGAGGATGAACCCGTCAACTCTGCCTGTGTCGACGGTGTGAGGTTGGTCCCGGTGGACATGATCGACTGCCCGGGGCTCATAAGGGGGGCTCACATGGGCAAAGGATTGGGAAACAAGTTCTTGGACGAGGTGAGACGGGCTGACGCCCTGATTGTGGTTGCCGATGTAGCTGGGGCAACGGACGATAAAGGCCAGTCTGTGCCCTCTGGGACTCACGACCCCATCGAGGATGTCCGGATGCTTGAGGACGAGTTCGACCTCTGGCTCCTTGGTATAGTTAAGAAGGACTGGGACAAGGTGGTCAGGACCGCCCAATCAGCAAAGGAGCACATAGGGCACCACCTAGATGAGAAGCTCACTGGCCTAGGAATAGACAGGTTCCACATTGCTGAAGCTGTTGGCAACCTCGACTTGGATCCCTACAAGTCTAGCAAGTGGAGCGACGAGGATATCCGGGGTTTCGTCACGGAATTAAGGAAGGTCTCTAAACCCCTCACCGTGGCAGCAAACAAGGCTGATAGAGAGCCTGCTGAGGAGAATGTCAAAGTGCTGAGGGAAGCTGGTTATCTGGTGGTCCCCACCTGCGCCGAAGCGGAGCTATCACTGAGGAGAGCAGCGGCGGCAGGATTAATCCGTTACACGCCTGGTGATGGAGACTTCGAGCTTGAGGACCCCGGAAAGATAACTAGGAGTCAGGGTAAAGCCTTGGAGCTTATAAAGGAGAAGGTCCTGGATAAGTGGGGCTCCACAGGAGTCCAAGAGATCATCGACACCGCATTCTTCAAGCTACTTGAGACTATACCCGTCTATCCTGTCGAAGACGCTGAGAAGCTCACCGACCACCAAGGGCGGGTGCTCCCGGATTGCTACCTCGTCCCCCGAGGGACCACCACAAAACAGTTCGCCTCCCTAATCCACACAGAACTTGGAGATACCTTCATCTTCGCCATAGACGCTAGGACCAAGAAGAGGTTGGGAGACGAACACGTATTGGACAGGGATGATGTGATCCAGATCGTCGCCTCGAAGGGCAGGAGATAAGGAAATGAAGGATATCAGGATACTGGTCTGCGATCCCATACATGAGGATGGGATTGGGATGCTGGAGGGAGCGGGGTTCAAGGTCACCTTGGAACCCTCGATAACGGCTCAAGAACTACTGGATACCGTGGCCGGATACCATGCCCTCGTTGTGAGAAGTCGGACCAAGGTCACACGGGAAATCATGGAGGCTGGGAGAACGCTCAAGGCCGTAGCCAGAGCTGGAGTAGGCCTCGATAACATCGATCTTGAGGCCGCGAAGACGCAGGAGATCAAGGTGCTGAACTCCCCAGAAGCCCCTACCAACGCCGTCGCGGAACTGGTCTTAGGGTTGATGCTCTCCCTAGCCCGTAGAATACCCGAGGCAGACCACAGTATGAAGAAGAGGGAGTGGAACAAGAAGCGGCTCACGGGCTTCGAACTCAGGGGGAAGACCCTTGGGATCATCGGCTTCGGAAGGATTGGCTACCAACTAGCGAAGAAGGCGAAGGCCCTAGAGATGAGGGTCATAACCTTTGATGTCATCATCGAGAATCTGATGGAGTTCGTCGAGGATGCTGGGGCTGAGGCCGTACCCTTGGAGGATCTCCTTAAGGCATCGGATTTCGTCTCTATCCACGTCCCACTACTCCCCCAAACCAAGCACATGATAAGTGCTGCGGAATTAGGGCTGATGAAACAGGGCGCTTACCTCATCAACGCCGCACGGGGCGGTGTAGTCGATGAGGAACCCCTAATAGAGGCCTTGGCAGGTGGAAAGTTAGGTGGAGCAGCACTGGACGTCTACGAGGAGGAGCCCCCTAAAGACACATCCCTCACAGGCTTAGAGAATGTCGTAAGCCTCCCCCATATCGGGGCTGCCACCATCGAAGCACAGAAAGCGAACTCTACTATAATCGCGGAGAAGCTCATCGAACTGCTGGGATAAGACCAGAGGTTTTCCTAGTTCTTGCAGCTCAACTTGGGTTGTAAACGACGGTTCTTCTAGAGCCTTAGGTGTGAAAGTTTAACCATAAATAGGGTTAGATGGGATTAAATCAAGTTCTCGAAAAATAACTTGGAAGAACCGGCTCTATTCCCTTCCTAGGAGATTGAGGGTTTCTCCAAAATTAGCGTTGAACCCCTCATAATTCAAGTGAACGAGCTGGAATATCTAACCAAGATCTGGAAATAGAGTATTATTTTACTGTGTTGAAACTGCCAGCGTGCAACGACTGTTCTTTTAGGGATTACCTCTGATCCAGCCCACATCCTTATCGCTCTTGATACTTGGGCTATCTGGGTCCACCAAGATGACCTCGAACCATTTGGAGGTGCCGTCTTCCCAGACCCAGTAGGAACTGAGGACTTCTAGGTTGGGGTACTTCCTGGCCACGCGTTCCTCGGCAATGAGTTTGATGTTCTTAGCAGGGGTGTATTTGGTGACACCCATCCGCTTCTGACGTCTCCCCATCTTTGGCCTTGGCTTCCTTCTACCGCCCCGCCTCACCCTGGCTCTGACGACTACAAAGCCTTTCTTGGCCTTATATCCAAGACGCCGAGCGCGGTCGAGTCTGGTCGGTTTGTCTATCCTGACGACACTGGGCTGCCGCCTCCAGGTGATAACTCTCTTCCTCATGAGATCCTTGATGTAGCTATCCCCTGGCTTTTTCCAAGCCTTCTGCAGATGGCGGTACATATGAATCACGCTTATGATGGGCTACCATGCAAAACAGCCTTCGCTAATATAAATATTGAGTCTCTGATCCATCACAACCCGATTAAAGCGTAAGTTATGATAAGGGGGGCGAACAGGGACGCTATCTGGCTGATCACGGTGACTAAGGTGTTTAGGGATGGACCAGCTGTGTCTTTGAAAGGATCCCCAACGGTGTCCCCGATAACCGCTGCCTTGTGGGCGTCTGAGCCCTTCCCTCCGAAGAATCCGGTCTCAACGTACTTTTTGGCGTTGTCCCAGAGACCACCAGCATTGGCCATGAGTATCGCTAGGAAGAATCCACTGAAGATAGCTCCGCTCAGGAATCCCCCTAGGGCTTTAATCCCTGCAACGAATCCCACAATCAGTGTTGTGCCGATGCTGAACAATATGAGAGGTAGGAGTTCTCTTAGTGCGCCCTTTGTAGCGATGTTGATACAAGCAGCGTAGTTAGGTTCCACGGTCCCCTCCATGATACCCGGTTCCTCTTGGAACTGGCGGCGAATCTCGCCTATCATCCTGAAGGCGTTCTTGGAGACACCGAGGATGATCATAGCCGAAAAAATCACTGGGACAGACATACCTACGAAGACCCCCATCATAACTAAGGGGTTCATCAGGTCGAAATTTATGAACTGCCCTGTCAGGTTTTTTACTATATCTTGGTAGGAAGCCAATAAGGCGAGGGCTGTGAGGCCCGCTGCACCGATGGCGAAACCTTTGGTGATGGCCTTGGTAGTGTTCCCCGCAGCGTCTATCTCATCGGTTATATCGACGATATCATCTCCCAGCTCCGCCATCTCTGCAATTCCTTTCGCGTTATCCCCAATAGGACCATAGGCGTCGCCAGCGATGATGATCCCCGCTATCGCCAGCATACCAACTGCGGCGATACCCACCCCATAAACGCCGTAGAGCGTGTAGGCGATAGCCGAGCCAATCCCTATGCCTAATAGCGCTGGGAAACAGCTGATTAGTCCATAAGAAAAACCTGTAAGGATACTGACTGCGGCCCCTGTCTGGGCAGACTCTGCGGTCTTGAGAGCTGGGGGCCTGTTTATAGATGTGTAATAATCGGAGGTCATACCGATCGCGATACCGGCTAGGAGGCCTGCAATGTTGGCGTACCATATCTTTACGTCATAGTCTAGATACCACGTCACTAGAAATGTGAGGGCGGCGAAACTGAAGGTTGTGATGTAGGTCCCCATGTTCAGCGACTTCCCTGGGTCCCCGCCTTTCCCGACCCGCACCATGGCGATGCCGATTATAGAGGCGACGATACCTAGTCCCGCGTAGACCAGGGGCAGAGTCTTGAGGTAGGCTATCTTTGATGAAGCCCCCAGGATCATAGCGGCCATAATGGCTGCCACATAGGAGTCGAAAAGGTCCGCGCCCGAGCCCGCGCAGTCACCTACATTATCCCCGACATTGTCCGCTATGACAGCTGGGTTCCTCGGGTCATCCTCGGGGATACTGAGTTCAACTTTACCGACCAGGTCGGCTGATATATCCGCAGTTTTTGTATAGATGCCGCCCCCGGCTTTCATGAACAGTGTGAGGGTGCTCGCTCCGATACTCATACCGAGAATAATCTCAGGATCCCCTGTGATCCAGTATATGACACTGATACCGAATAAGGCTAAACCGACAACCATGAGTCCCATGACTGCACCTCCCCTGAAGGCGATGGGGAAAGCCTCGTAGAGGCCGCCTTTTTTCGCTCCGTTGGCAGTTCTGACGTTTGCCTTGACCGCTATCTCCATACCAATCAACCCCGCTAAGGCGGAGAAGATGGTGCCGAAGACGTAGGTGATCCCGATCTTGATCCCGAGGAAGATGGATAAGATTATGGCCATGATAGCAACAAAGACCCCTAGGAAGGTGTATTCAGTTTTGAGGAAGGATCTGGAGCCTTCTTGGATCCATCCAGCTATCTGTCTCATCCTCTCGTTCCCGGCATCTTTGCTGGTGATATACTGGAAGAGGAAGAGTCCTACTGCGATAGATAAAACCGAAGAGATAGGTGCGATCAGCCAAGGATCAAACGTAACCATGTCCTATTCACCTGATTTATAGCTGGTAGGTGCTACTCCAAATTTCACAGTAGATTATTATATAAAGGTTGATGGTGGGGATATCAAATTTTGCCGTGGCGGACGTATCTCCGTCTCGGGATGAGCTTGCCTGGGAGGATCAGGAAGGCTGTAAGGGAGCCTAAGAAGCAGAGGGATAACTGGAAGGGTGTCAACGGAACGACCTTGAATATGGGGTTCAACGCAGGGATGTATAGTATAGCCATATGCATCGCTAGGGAGACAATCACAGAGATAAAAAGCATCTTGTTCTCCGTCCATCCCTTCAGGCCGAGGGCGAATATGTGATGGGTCTCAGACCGGCTCTGGTATGCGAGGAGGAACTCGAAGAAAACTATACTTGTGAACGCCACAGTCCTAGCTGTTGTGGCCGCTAACTCGTAGTTCCCAGTAGATTTCCAAGTGGTGACGAACGTGTACATGAAGGGAATAAAGTCCGAGATGAAGTCTACAATTGCCGCGAATATAATGAACCTCCAGAATCTAGTGAGAAGCCCCTCCTCTGGATCTCTGGGTGGGTACTTCATCAACTCGGGGTCCGGCGGGTCTATGCTGAGGGCGACCGCTGGAAGCCCATCGGTTACTAGGTTGACCCAGAGGACATGGATGGGAAGGAAGGGGGTCGGTAGACCCAAAAGGGTGACGATTGTGATCTCGATGAACTCGTCGAAATTCGCAGCCAACATCAGCCTCAGGTACTTGGTGACGTTGTCGTAAATATGGCGGCCTCCCTTGATGGCCCTGACAATGGTGGCGAAATTGTCGTCCTCCAACACCATGTCGGAGGCCTCCTTGGTGACATCGGTGCCCTTGATACCCATAGCGACGCCGATATCCGCCGTCTTGAGGGCGGGGGCGTCGTTGACGCCGTCACCGGTCATCGCGACGATGTGTCCATTCCTCTTGAGGGACTCGGCTATCCTCATCTTGTGTTCTGGGGAGACCCTTGCGAAGACCCTGATCTCATCGATGATGACATCCAGCTTATCGTTGTCGATCTCCTCCAGATCCTCTCCTGTCATGATAGAAGAATCATCCTTTTCCTCCAGTATCCCTATCTGCTTCGCAATAGCAACCGCAGTAAGCCTATGATCTCCGGTGACCATAATGGTCTTGATGCCAGCCTGGTTGCAGATATCGATAGCCGGTGGGACCTCCTCCCTCGCCGGGTCGATCATCCCCACGATGCCTACATAGACAAGGTTCGACTCGACCTCATCCATCTTGAACTCTTCGACCTCGTCCGGGAGCTCTTTGAAGGCCATAGCTAGGACCCTGAGAGCTTCACTGGCCATACTCTGCATAACGTTGAGGAATGCTTCCTTGTCCTCCTGAGTGATGGGTCTCACGGAGCCTGAGTCATATAAGTTGTCGCTGCGTTCAAGGATGACCTCGGGAGCTCCTTTGATGTAAGCGATCTTCCTCCCGTCGGGAGAGGCGTGGATGGTGCTCATCATCTTCCTTGTGGAATCAAAGGGAAACTCACCGACCCTCGGATACTCCTCTTTCAACCCTTCCCCCAGACCGCTCTTGACCCCTGCAACATTGAGAGCCCCCTCGGTGGGGTCTCCGAAGACCCTCCAAGCCCCATTGTTCTCTTGGAGGTGGGAGTCATTGTTGAGATACCCGATCCTCAATAAGAGCTGGAGACCTTCATCGTTCCTAGGGTCCAATACCTCCCCG
>JASFTK010000044.1:0-11689 GCA_050053595.1 Candidatus Bathyarchaeota archaeon
AGTTAAAATAGATGGCCCATTTAAGCTAGCTCTTCTCTGAGGGCCTTGCGGACCTCATCATCGACAGGTCCCTCGTCCTCGACCATATTGTGGAACATCTGGAAGACCCTCTCCAGTTTCCTCCAATCGGGGACATAGACCCTGCTGAACCAGAGACGCATGCTGTCGACCTCGTGGTCCTCGAGTTCCCATTTGTAGTCATCGGCTCTCTCCTCTGCCAAGATATGTGCATTCCCGTAAGGCCCCTCGTGTTCAGGTGCTTCTAGAAACATGACTCCATCGGCTCCATAAGCAAAAGCGTAGAGGAGATGTTCTAATTTCAGCCTGGCCAGGGAGGGCATCGAGATTATCCGGATGCTGCTGGGATAGCTGAGCCTCGCCAGTCCGGCTAGATCAACGGCGGTATAGGCCACCTGTCGCTCAACGAAGGCCAAGATCTTTACCTCCGACTCTGAGCTCTCAAGTGTCCCCTTGATCTGGGACTTGATCTGGGCGTCGGAGAGACCCTGTTGATCCAGTGCCCCGTTCGGGCAAGCCGGGATGCATGCCCCGCAGCCTGTGCACATTGTCTCGTTGATACTGGCCTTCTTTTCCTCAATGGTAATGGTTAACTCTGGACAGACCTCAACACAGTCGCCGCAGGCATCGCAGAGCTCGGGGTGTTTCAGATAAGCTTTGTTTGGTTCGATTATCCTGTCGGTGGATAGGAAGTTGACAGCTTTCATCGCGGCACCCTCAGCTTCGGCTGTCGTGGATTGTATGTCTTTGGGACCCACCACCATTCCAGCTGCGAAGATGCCGTCACGTTTAGTTGCTACAGGGTCGAGTTTGGGGTGTCGCTCCAAGATGAACTGGTCTTCGTCAACAGGGACCCGGAGGGTCTCAGCCAGTTTAAGGGTCTCTTCAGTCGTGACAATCGGGGGACATAGGACGACGAGATCGACTGGATTCTCCATCATCCTGTCTATCATCATGTCCTCACCCCGTACCAGTATCTGTTCGCCATTGGGGACGATCTCAGTTATCTTGCCTTTCACGAATCTGGCGCCCTTGTCCTGGGTTGTCGTGTAGAACTCTTCATAGCGGCGACCAGTGGCTCTGATGTCGATGTAATGTATCCAGACATCAATCCCTCGATCCCTGATAAGCTGGGCTTGTTTCAGGGCGTATAGACAGCAGACCCGGCTGCAATAGGGCTTCCCGACTTCTGTGTCCCTACTCCCGGCGCAAAGGATGAAGGCAACGCTCTTGGCCTCCCTCCCGGTTTCAGGGACGACTACCATGCTCCCGGTGGGGCCGTTTACATCGAGGATCCGCTCCATCTCGAGGCTTGTCACCACGTTGGGGTACTTGCCATAACCATAGTTGGCGAGACTCCCGATGTCATAAAGTTCGTATCCTGTGGCGAGGATTATGGCTCCTACGTTCAGTTCCCGCTCCTTTCCTGGATCCTCTAGATCGATACACTTCTTGGGACAGACCTTGGTACAAGCCCCACATTTTATGCAGTGTTCGAAATCGATGGTGTAGACGCTGGGCACGCTCTGGGGGAAGGGGATGTAAGCCGCCTTCCTCTCCCCGAGGCCTGCATTAAAATCACTGGGAGCGTCCGTGGGACAGACCCTGCTGCAAGCTCCGCAGCCGATGCATTCATCGACATCCACTCCCCGTGGCTTGAGTTTGATCTTGACCTTGAAATCCCCTGGCACCCCGGTGACCTCTGAGACTTCAGCGTATGTGATTAGATCGATGTTCCTGCTCCTGTTTACACTGGCCATCTTGGGGGTGAGGATGCACTGGCTGCAATCGAGGGTGGGGAACACCTTGGGGAACTGGATCATGTGGCCCCCTATGCTCGGCCGCTTCTCAACCAAGTGGACTTGTAGGCCATACTCTGCCATCCTGAGGCTGGTGGTGATCCCTGCGACCCCGCCTCCTATGACCAAGACCTCCGAGCTCACCTCCATGCTCTTCGCTTCAAGTGGCACGGAATCCCTGACACGCGCTATGGCGCCCCTGATGAGATCCAGGACCTTACGGGTGGCTCCCTCGTGGTCTTCCTTGTGGACCCAGCTGCACTGCTCCCTGATATTCACAATCTCAAACAGAGCTGCGTTGAGCCCCGCCTCCTCGATGCTCTCCTTAAAGGTCTCACGGTGCATGTTGGGGGTACAGCATGCTAAGACTACCCTGTCTAGGCCCCGTCTCTCCACCATATCCTTGATGCCTTCGACGGCAGGATTGGAGCAGAGGTATCTCTCCTCTTTGACGTAAGCTACTTCACCCTTCAAGCTGTCCGCTACGCTTGGGACATCAACAACATCCCCAATATTGCCCCCGCACTCGCAGACCCATACGCCGATCTTGAGGTCTTCTCCCATTTGCGTCACGTCTATAGCAGTTTGATCTGATGTTCTAGGGCCTTTTTCCCACGGTATTCAGGTAATAGAATAGGGGCTTTCCGATCTGTGTCGATCTCAGCCTCTTCGAGCCACTTTTCATACCGGTCGAGGTGACTCAGAGTCAGCTCTCCCAGCTCGGCTTCCTTTGCATAATCTGAAGCGAACTTTCCCGCCCTCCTGCCGAAGACGTAGAGCTCCAATTGGCTGTTGCCCATGAGGCGGTTTTTCCCATGAACTCCCCCACTTATCTCACCGGCAGCGAATAAGCCTGGAACACTGGTCTCGCTCTTGGTGTTGATCTCGACACCACCGTTCTGGTAGTGGAGTGTCGGGAAGACAAGCATCGGTTCCTCCCGGATGTCAATGTCAAACTTATTGAAATTCCTCAGCATCGAGGCAAACTCACGTTCGATAGTCCCCTCGCCATTGATGATATCGATAAGAGGGGTATCAAGCCATACCCCCTTCATACCCGTAGGGGTAGTGATCCCGTTGTCTCTACCGTAGCACTCCCGGATAAGGGCCGATGCCTCGACATCTCTGGTCTCCAAGGGGTATACGAACAGCTCTCCGTGCTTGTTCAGGGGTTGAGCCCCCCTGCCCCTGAGCTTCTCAGTGCAGAGCTGCCCGACTATCTGCTCGGGGTATGCCGCCCCTGTGGGGTGGAACTGAGTTGAGTCCAGATCTCGGAGGAGCGCACCGACATGGTAAGCCATGACTACGCCATCGTTGGTGGCGCCATAATGGTTCGTGGTCTCAAATCCCTGGATGTGAAGCCGACCGAACCCACCTGTCGCTAACACTGTGGCTTTAGCTCTGCAGACCAGATATTCATCGTGATCCATGTTATAGAGGACCGCACCGGCGACCTGCCCTTTATCGTCCATGATTAGTTCTACTGCGGATGTGAGCTCTAGGTAGGGTATCCCCCTGCTGAGGAACTCATCAACTAGGACCCTGGTGATCTCTAGACCTGTATAGTCCTTGCAACTGTGCATCCTTTTCCGGCTGGTCCCGCCGCCTGGGGCGAGCTGCATAGTCCCGTCGTCAAGCTTGTCGTAAATAACCCCGAGTTCTTCATGCCACTTGATAACGTCAGGGCCTTCTTTAACCAGGAGTTCTACGAGCTCAGGTTTGTTTGCATAATGTCCACCCCCGATGACGTCCAGATAGTGGATGGCCGGATTGTCATCTGGAGCATCAGCCGCTTGGATGCCTCCTTGGCTCATCTTGGAGTTGGCGTCCCCGAGTCTCAGTTTCTGCACCATCAGTATCTTCTCTGTGGGGATGCCGTTCTCCTGAGCCAGAAGGGCTGCACTGAGCCCTGCGCCTCCGGCCCCTATGATGAGGACGTCTACATCATAATCGATATTCTTCAGGTCTATGTCATCTGGCTTTATGAGGGTGTGTGCCTCCAAGGTGTCAGCGACCTCGTGAGGCATCAACATCCCCTTGCTGGGACCGATCTTGAGCGCTCTCTTCTGGTCCATCTTAAAGTCGGGATGCCAGTCCTTGAGTACCTTCTCTTTCTCTTCTGCGGTCATCTCAGGTAAGACCTTGCCGACGCGGCTCGGCCTCGTCTCCTCCACCAGCTTGAGGAGGTCCTGCATGTTCTGTGGATATCCACTCATAATATCACAACCTCTTCTCCCGGGTTTCATATCGCTCTTTGAGCGTCTCTAAATCTAAAAATTTGAACTCAGCTATCGCCTTGTCAAATTTCCCCTCTTTTATCTCCTCCACCCTGTTAAGGACATGCTGGGTTGGCCCTACGATGTATCTGCTGTAAAGCCTCCGGGCTAGCTGACCTATGTTATAGGGGACGATCTCAGCGGGACAACGAACGGCGCAGAGGCCGCAGTTGATGCAGTCAAAGCTGAGTTTAGCTGTTTCCTCAATGTCACCCCTCAGGGCGGCCTGGACATAGTCCATGACCTGGATGTCCTGGGGGCAGGCCTTGGTGCAGGTGTTGCAGCTGAGGCAACGGGAGATCTCTGGGTAGTATTCTAGGAAGGCGCTCTCGTTTGCCCTCACCTCGTTGATGTCGTACCGCTTCTTTTCAGCGGGGCTGAAGGGTATCTGAGCTATGAACATACCGTCCTCCACCATCTTCTGGCAGGCTAGAGCGCCTTCTAGCTTGTAACTGCCCCTTGTACGATAGATGGTGGCACAGGCACCACAGTAGCCTCCTCGGCATCCCGCTCCCCGCCTGAACTGGTGGCCGGCGTACTCCATCGCCTTCATTATGGTCAGGTCCCCTGGGACCTCGTACTTTTTCCCCATCACATAGATGGTGACTTTATTCGACTCATTGTTCTCCATCTTGAATCTCTCCTAAATCAACCCTCTCTCCGCCAGGATAGGCCTGGGGTCAGGATCGTTCTCTTCGAAGGCCATAACCCCCTCCTCTAAATCGAAAGCGAGGGCCATGAGTTGAGTGTAATAAACTACGGGGATCGAGGGTAGCTCAGGGTGTGCTCTCCTTATCTCTTTTTGACGTTTACCAAGATTGAACTCGCAGAGAGGACAGGCGGTCACGACTATATCCGCGCCCTCATGGACGGCTTGAGCAAGGATCTTATGGGAGAGTTCGGCCGCGACCTCTTTTAGATGTACCGCGTGATAAGCACCACAGCACTTTGATTTATAGGCTGTGTCCACTACTTCTACACCCAGAGCCTCTAACATGTCTTCTAATATCCGTGGGTTGTCCGGGTCGTCTAGGGCGAACTCTCGGGGTCTCAGCAGGAGACAGCCATAGTAGGGAGCAGCCTTGAGCCCTTCAAGGGGTTTCTTAACCGCTCCAGAGACCTCCGCCCACCCCCCCTCTCTGAGGACTTCAAGGAGATGTATGACCTTGACTTTCCCACTGTACTCAGGTTCCTTCTCCATTATGTCCCTGATCTTCCCCATCTTCTCTTGGTCCTCATTGGCTGCGACATTCGCCCGTTTAAGGGTGTTCCAGCACATGACGCATTGAGTCGCCAGTCTCTTTCCGTCCACGAGCCCCTCCTCGTTCATCTGATCCACTCTCACCAGGTTCCGGATGGGGGCGAGGTAGTGCATCACATCGTCCTTGGCAAGGGCGTGGACGGTCCCGCAGCAGTTCCATCGGGGCAACTCCACTAATTCAATGCCTAGGACTCTCGCGGTCTCGATAGTCGAGATATCGAAGTTCTGGGCGTTAGTCTTGAGGGTGCATCCGGGATAATAGGGGAGTTTCATCTCGCATCCCTCAAGCTGTCAGCTTCCGCTGGTTGCTGATGATGGCTATCTGAGGGAGCTCCATAAGCTCCTCAGGTGTAAGCTCGTCTAGAGTGAACCGATCGTATTTTTTTCTGAGTAGGGTCTGCCTCAGTGCTTCCATCACGTTGGTGACATCTATCCCCCTTGGACACCTGACCTCGCAGTTGAAACACGTTATACAGACCCAAGGGGTCTTTGATTCCTGGGTTTCTTCCATACCTAGCTGGACGCACCTGATAACTGTGGAGGGCAAGAGATCCATCTCCTCTGTGAGAGGGCAGCCTGAACTGCAGGCTCCACACTGCATGCAGAGGTCGATGTTCTCCCCGCTCAATTCCTCTATCTTAGCTTTGAAACGGGTGTTATCAACTGTATATGTGAAGTATTGACCCGACTTCCTGGATGACATCTCATAGCCATCTCCATTGTCTATTTTATACTTTTTCTTAGAGAGTCCTAAAAACGGCACATCCAACTGACAATATACAAGTGAGCGTGAGATTGGATCGGTGTAAAGAACGGTGATATTGGCCAGAACTTTTATCTCGATGAGGCGAGTATTGAAGAGGATTCAGAAATGGAGTTTCATCTCAAAACACCGATCCTTGATGAAGAAGTCAGAAAGCTCAAGATGGGGGATCTCGTATACATCACCGGTACTGTGATAACTGCAAGGGATGAGGCGCACCTCAAAGCCCTTGAGCTTCACGAGAAAGGGGAGGACCCCCCTGTCGACTTCGAGGGCGTTGGAGTTTTCCACTGCGGCCCTATCATGAAGAAGATGGATGATGAATGGACGGTCGTTGCTGCCGGCCCCACTACCTCAGCCCGGATGGAGATTTTCCAAGACAAGTTCATCGAGGCCTTCCGACCCTCTATTATAATCGGCAAGGGTGGGATGGGCGATAGGACCGCCAAAGCCTGCCAAGAATATGGATGTGTCTACGGAGCCTTCACTGGGGGCGCTGCACTGCTGGCTGCCCGGGGCATCAAGAGGGTGAGGGATGTCTTCTGGCTTGAGGATCTGGGGATGCCTGAGTGCCTCTGGGTCTACGATGTTGAGGATTTCGGACCGATGATCGTCACTATAGACACCCACGGGAACAATATGACCAAGGACGTAAAGGAGCAAGTGACAACCAGGATGAAGGAGATGCTGGCGAAGTTGGAGGGATGAATATGGCAGATTTAGCTAATGTAGTCGAGAACACCGCCGTCGAACTGTTGAGGATAGCTGCTACAGAGCTGGCTGAAGAATATGTCGAGACGCTTAAGAAGGAGCTGGAGGATACTGAGGGCTCTGTTGGTAGGGCCCAGCTCGAGAACATCCTAGAGGACGTAAAGATCGCACGGGACGGCTCTAAACCGATGTGCCAGGACACTGGTATAGTGGCCTTCATGGTTAAAGTCGGGGATGGCTTCCCTCTCCGATCGGAGCTCAAGCAGGTTCTGGTAGATGCCACCCGGAGAGCCACAGAGGAGGTCCCCCTGAGGCCCAACGCCGTCGATATGTTCGAAGGGAACACAGGGGATAATGTCGGCCTCAACGGCTATGTCCCCATCCTCTACATCGACCTAGTCCCGGGTGACAGCCTGGAGCTCATCGCAATGCCCAAGGGCGGGGGGAGCACCAATATCGCCGCCCATAGGATGCTCAAGCCCGGCTTAGGCTGGAAGGGCATCAAACAGTTTGTCATCGAAGCCCTCGCAGACGCAGGTTCTCTAGGCTGCCCCCCCTACTTCATCGGGGTCGGCATCGGAGGGGGCGAAGACCTGTGCATGACCCTCGCGAAGAAGGCTCTGCTGAAGCCCTTCAGGGTAAGGAATAAGAAACCCGAGGTCGCAGCCGTCGAGGAGGAGCTCTTGGAGAAGATCAATAGACTCGGCATAGGCGCCATGGGGCTCGGGGAGGGACCCACCACCCTAGACCTACATATCAAGATGGCGGCGAGGCACCCTGCCTCCCTGCCTGTCGGCGTAGTCATCAGCTGCTGGGCTCTGAGGCACGCTAAGGCCACTATCTCCAAGGATGGAGAGATAGAGATCGACAAGAGCGCTTAACCCCTTTTCTTAAAACTGAGGACTGAAATGGATCCCCCAAGGGAATTCAAATCTGATCCTCAGATACTGATAAAAGTCAGCCATGGCGAATGAGGGTATGAGAGGTCCATTGGGAAATTTTAAAGCACTCTCTTTCAATACGGAATCAGTGATATGTTATGGGTGAATCCGGTGGGAAGTTGATGGAGAGCTATGAGGGGCTCATGGCGAAGTGGAAGGAGCTGATGGTCCTCCAGTCCGCTGGGGGTATAGTCTATTGGGACATGGAGACCAAGATGCCTCCCCGAGGGATCCAGCTCAGGAGCCAGCAGCTCGCCCTACTCCAGAAGATCGGGCACCAGATGCTCACCGATCCCGAGATTGGGCAGCTCATTGAGGCTATCAAATGTCATGAGAACTATGAAACCATCGACGATATCCAGAAGAGGAACGTACACCTCGCCAAGAAGTATTACGACGAGGCCACCAAGCTCCCAGAGGAGCTCGTGGTGGAGACAGCTAGGCAGTCGGCGATCACAGTCAACACTTGGAAGAAGGCGAAAGCCGCGAAGGACTGGGAGATGTTCAAACCGGATCTCAAGAAACTGTTCGATCTCAAGGTGAAAGCAGCCGACATATTGATGGACGTGAAAGGGGTGGAGAATAGGTATGACGCTCTCATAGACATATACGAGCCAGGGATGTCCCAGAAGGCCATTGCGAAGGCCTTCGCGGGGTTGAAAGAGGGTCTGACCAAGATCATGGACAAGATCCAGGATTCACCCAAGCCCGAAACGGTGTTCCTAGGCAGGGAGATCCCCTTCGAGGCCCAAGAGAGGGTGGCTGAAACCCTCTCAGATGTCATAGGATACGATGTCAATTCGGAAAATGCTGGGGGGAGGATCGACGAGACAGAGCATCCCTTCACCACGGGTTACTATGATGATGTCCGGATCACGACCCACTACTACGAGGACAAGTTCTCATCGAGTGTGTTCTCCGTCCTCCATGAGGGTGGGCACGCCCTCTATGAGCAAGGGCTACCCCGGAAGTGGATGTACCAACCCATCGGCTCAAGCAGCAGCAACGGGATCCACGAGTCCCAGTCCCGGTTCGTGGAGAACATTATTGGCCGGAGCCCCGAGTTCTGGGAATACTTCTATCCAAAACTCGGTGAACTGATTGGCAACGCCCTCAACGGTGTGAGCCTTGACCGGTTCCTACGTGCAATCAACAAGGTGGAACCCTCCAAGATCAGGGTCGAGGCAGACGAGGTAACCTACAGCCTCCACATAATCATCCGATTCGAACTTGAGAGGGACTTGATGGCTGAGAAGGTCACCATCGACGAACTCCCTCAGGTCTGGAATGAAAAGTACAGGGAGTACCTAGGAGTCGAGGTGGAAAACGACTCTGAGGGCGTGATGCAGGACACCCATTGGGCAGGCGGATCTTACGGCTATTTTCCCAGCTACGCTCTAGGGAACATCTACGGTGGTCAGATGTTGGAAAAGATGGCCGGAGAGATCCCTGACTACAGAGAGAGGATCGCTGGAGGGAGTTTCACTGAGGTCGGAGGCTGGTTGGCGGAGAACGTTCACAAGATGGGGAACCTCTATGACCCATCTGACCTTATCAGACTGATCACTGGTAACGATCTCAGCATCGAACCCTTCCTTGGCTACCTTGATGAGAAGTATTCGACGCTATACGGATATTGAGGGTAGATTGGACGTCCAAGGGGAGCTGAGGAGGGCTTACCGCGGTCAGGGGTACCACTTGGTGGGGGGGCACAGCGCTGTCAAGACCTGTCACTGGGTCAGGCGTAGCCTCAACACAGGGGGACAGGAGTACTGCTATAAGCAGAAATTCTACGGTATCCCCTGCCACCGCTGCCTCCAGATGACTCCCAGCCTCGGCCGCTGCACCCAGAGCTGCGTCTTCTGCTGGAGAGCTACTCCCGAAGACCTGGGCTTCGAATGGGAACAGACCAGGTTCCCCGCCTCAGAAGCTGAGGACCCCGAGACAATCGTCGAAGGCAGTCTGAGGGCTCACCGCAAGGCTCTATCCGGCTTTGGGGGGAACCCTAATGTCGGACGGGAAATGTTGGAGGAAGCTACACACCCCATACATGCCGCCATCAGCCTGGAAGGGGAGCCCACGCTCTACCCTCGCCTCGGAGAACTCGTTGAAGCCTTCTACGCTAACGGATTCAAATCTGTCTTCATCGTCACCAATGGCCTACAATCCGAAGTCCTCAAGGATCTCACAGTTGAACCGACGCAACTTTATCTCAGTGCCTGCGCTCCCGACAAGGAGACCTACTTACGGACCTGTAGGCCCCTCATCACAGACGGATGGGAGAGACTCACGGAGAGCCTCAAGTTGTTACAAAACTTCAGCTGTCCTACCGTCCTTAGACACACTCTCGTCCCAGGTCTAAACATGCACAATCCGGAGGGGTACGCAAGGCTTGCGGAGGTCTCAGACGCCACTTATCTCGAGCCAAAAGCGGCTATGTCGGTGGGCTACGCCAGGAAGCGTTTCGGATATGATGAAATGGCATGGCACGATGACATCCGAGAGTTCGCAGAGGAGCTATCGACCAAGTCGGGCTACAGGATTCTTGATGAGCAACCTCTCAGCTCCATAGTCCTCCTCAGCAGGCTGGATAAACCTAAGAGGCTCTATTAGACAAACCTTAAAACTGTCATTACTACGCCGAGAACCATGAAGATACCTCCGACAACTTTGGAAAGGGTCTTCTCTGACCGTTCATTGGCGAAACGTGCTCCTGAGACACCTCCCAGGATTGTCCCAGCAGACAGTATGGCACTTGCCCAGAGATCGATGTTCCCCCTCATAGTGTAACCAACGGTAGCACTTGTTGCAGTAATGGCCATGATTATGGTCGAGGTCCCGATGGCGCTGTGGATGGGGAAGTCCAACACGAACATCAAGACAAGCATGATGAGCACGCCGCCTCCAGCCCCGAACACCCCGCAGTTCAAGCCTATAAGGATACCCAAAAAAATCGATGTTATGATCCTCTTAGACCTAGACTCAAACTGGACATACTTGTAGAAGCGGTCAGCTATCTTCGTCCTGTCAAGCCCCTTCCTCCAGATAGTGGCCCCAGCCCCCACCATCCAGATACCATAACTAATAGCTAGGAAGAAGTTGGGTATCACGACCGTTGCACCCGCCCCCAGTTGGGCTCCTGCGATGGAGCCTAGGGCGATCCAGAAACCGTGGCGTAGATCTACGTTCCCCTGTTTCAAATATGCGTATCCTACGGCTAGGGAGGCGAGGACGTCCACGAGGAGGCTGACTCCTATAGCCCTGTGCATCTCGTAACTGAGGACGATGGTGAGTCCTGGGACGATGACCATGACGGCGCTGGCTCCCACTAGACTCATCACCAGCCCGCTTGCGAGCCCAAGGGCTCCTAAAAACACAAAGGCCAACGTCCCATCCATTGTCCCTCAGGTCTGTCTAGCTGGTCTGAAATATCTTTCCCTCATACTGGAACAATGGTAATGGCGGCTCAGAGTTGAGGAAGTCCGTCCCTCTGGGGCATGTCGGGGTGTATTCTCACCAAGTCCAAAGGGCCTCGTTTAAGATCACCCCTCAAGGAAATCGGGATGGAGTCTCTCATTACGGAATCCTAGGTAAGCATTTAAAGGGGCCCTTTCTTTTATGACCGTTCAACCCGAGAGCTGAAGGTTCTCGAGAGAAAGGGTAACAATAAAATGATCCTCCATATGGGTACCCGGACCACAGAGCCATTGGAAGTAGCGTTCAGGACCCTTGATCCTGGGGAAGAGGAGGCAACAGCCATCCATAGCCTCCTCCCGACCCTGACCGCTGATAACCCATACGAGTACAACAGATTCAACCACTCAATGGTGGTCTTTTACGACCCCCCAGGCACTCCGGACCGACACAGGGAGCTTATGATCCCCGTTCAAAGACCGATCGACGGTGTAAAGATCAAGACT
>JASFTK010000045.1:0-11590 GCA_050053595.1 Candidatus Bathyarchaeota archaeon
TTTTGGCGTCTAGGACCCTTGTGGACATCACCGTCTCTAGTTTGAGCGGCTCGGGGATGGTGAAGTCCGTCATACTTCCCTGATTGAGAGGTGTTGACCCCTTCTATAAACGGTCTCCCCTGCGACGAAGGTAATCTCAACCTCCAACCCCATTGGCCTCTCTGCATCTGTGGGGTCCCCATCCCAGACCGTCATGTCGGCGTATTTCCCTCGCTCCAGAGAACCTATCTTTTCCTCCATGAAAGCGTGGTGGGCAGCGTGGGTGGTGTAGGTCCTGAGAGCTTGGATGGGGGTTATGGCTTCTTCTTTTCCCATACTCTCTCCGCTGATGGTCTCCCGTTCCACGCTGGCGTATAAACCGATGGTGGGGAACGGCGGGGTGACGGTGGTGTCGTGGCTATTGGCGACGGCGATACCTCTCATGAGCATTGTCTTGAGGGGGATACAACGGTCCGCCCTCTCGGGGCCTACAGATTGGATGAAGCTGTCTCCAAGCCAGTAGAGGAAAGGGGCTTGGGTGTTCACCACGACGCCTAGGTCCATTATCTTCTGGAGGGCGTCTTCTGAGGGGAAATAACAGTGGACTATCTGGTGGCGGGGGTCTGGTCTGGGGCTGGTGCTCTGTGCATATTCGTAGGCTCCCATGGCGGTGTCGATGGCCTTGTTGCCAATAGCGTGGATGGCTATCTGGAATCCAGCCTCGTGGCCCATGAGGGTCATCTCTTTCAGGGTCTCCGTCTCTATGAGTTGCATACCCGTGTTCTCCGGCTGATCTGTGAAGGCTTCGTACATCAGGGCTGTCCGAGGCCCTACTCCTCCGTCCAAAGCGTACTTTAATCCGATAACTCTCAGGAGGTTGTCACCCCCGATCTCCACTTCCTCCAAGGCTTCAGAGACCTCATTCTGGTCGTGGAGGAAGCCGTACTGGATGAAGCATCGGACTGAGAGACCCCCTTTACTGTGGAGAGATCTGTAGGCCTTGAGCTGGGGCATCAGTATACCGGGCTCAATCACCGATGTCATCCCCAGGGCGTTGAAGTCTCTGCATGACCTCGTGAGGGCTACCTCCATCTCCTCAAGGGATAGAGGAGGGATCGCCTCAACCATCATATCCATAGCTCTCCCCCTGAGGACACCAGTTGGCTCTCCCCCCTCATCCCGATCGATACGACCTAGAGGGGGATCAGGGGTGTCCTTGGTGATGCCTGCCGCTTCAAGGGCAATGGTGTTTGCTACCCCCATCTCGAAGACACGGCGGATCCAGACAGGGTTATCTGGGGTGACAGGGTCCAGATCCCACCTCTGGGGGAACCGTCTCTCCTCCAGCAGTGTCTCATCCCAACCCGAAGCCAGTATCCACCTACCCGCCTCCACCTCTCTGACCCTTTTAGCTATGGTCTCAGCGATCTCTCTGCAGCTCTTAACCTTGGGGTATCTGACATCCAAGACAAACTCGGCAGCTACGCCGTACTGTAGGAAGTGGTCGTGGCTCGATATGAGGCCCGGGGTTACCGTCCTCCCATCGAGATCGATTACATCTGTGGTCCGACCTTCGTATTGTAGTATCTCGTTGTCGGTACTCACAGCTTGAATTTTGCCGTCCTTGACGGCCAATGCTTCTGTTACGGTGTCTTGGGGGTCAAGGGTGATTATCCTCCCGTTTATGAGGATGAGGTCTGATACATCCATAACATCAAATTGGGCGCTAGAATATTTTACATGTTCGAAAAATAGGGGGAGAGGGGTTTAGCCGCGGTATATGAGGGGGAACCCTGAGTAGACTTTTACGCCTAGGACCAGGTTCTCGACTGTTACGTGTTCATCGGGCTGGTGGGCCATACCGGTTAGGGAGGTCCCGTATCCTAAGCAAGGTATCCCTGTGTAGTTTTTTATGCTGATGGCGTCGGTGCCCCCTGTCAGTATCTTGAAGAGAGGTCTCTTCCCTGTAGCGGTCTCTACTGTCTCAGCCAGTTGGTGGGCGAAAGGCGAGTCAGGGAACTCGTTGTAGCCCGCGGTCTTCCTGGCTCTCACTTTGACCTCCATCCCCTGTATCCTTGATTCTTTTACCAAGTTCTCTATCCTCTGTTTAACCTTGAGGGGGTTGCTCCCTGGGGTAAGGCGTATGTCGAACTCGGCTTCAGCATAATCGGGGACGACGTTCCTCTTTACCCCTCCTTTGATGATGTTGCATGTCACTGTGGGGTAGTGGAAGAGTCGCTCTGTTGCCTCTCTCTGCTCCTCGTTCTTGATGTCTTGGGTCTCCAGGTAGAACCTTATGGAACTCTCTATGGGCGCCTCCAACGTGGATGGGAGATCGAGTTTGAAGTCCTTGATCTTTTCGACCCAGGGTATTGCCTTGATGAGTTTTTTTATGGCGTTGTCTCCTAGGTGGGGGGTGCTGCCGTGAGCGGTCTGCCCTCTGGCGATGAGGGTGGTGGCGGCCCCGCCCTTGCAACCCAGATCTATGCTTGGGTTCTGGAGGCCTCCTCCATTCCCGTCGCCGATTAGGCAGACGTCCCCTTTGAATATGTTGTTCTCTGAGAGCCATCTGGCGCCGTCGCCTCCACCGATCTCCTCGTCTGCGGTGAACCAGTACTCCACTGAGTTCTCCAGGGGTTCGTCCCTCTCTGAGAGTATCCTGGCTGAGACCATCGCAGCGGCGCAAGCCCCTTTCATGTCGCTTGATCCCCTTCCGTATATCCTGCTATCCTGGGTGATGTGGCCGCTGTAGGGGGGGTGGGTCCAAGACTCTGGTTTGCCTTCGGGGACTACGTCGAGGTGGCCTACCCACAGTATCTTTCTCTCCGTTGTGCCTCGGAGTTTGGCGACTATGTTGGGTTTATTGGGGTTCTTACTGTGGATCTGGTTCTCTATGCCTTGTTCTTCGAAGTATTCCTTGATGTAGGCGACGCATTTGTCGGTGTGGGCTTCGGGGTGGGCTGAGTTGAACTTGATGAGGGATGAGCAGAGCTCTGCCACCTCTCCTTCTGCCTTTTCGGCTTCAACCTTTATCTCTTTTAATGGGTCTGACATTCTGGTTCCTCTGGTGGTTCTGTATTTGGCGGTCTTAAGGGTGTTGCGTTCAACGTTGGAATATTATTGGATGGTTGGAAAGCCTTAAAATCGTCATTCGTGCTGCTATATGAACGGGCCGGGATTTCCTAGCCTGGTAAGGAGCAGGCCTGCTAAGTCTGTGACCGCTTGGTCGCGAGGGTTCAAATCCCTCTCCCGGCGCTTTTATCTATTCGTTGTAAGGGTGACCGCTTATAGCGTTTTTTTGGGAGTTATTTTGTATAATTAATGGTTTAAATGGTCCTTGGGTTGTTAATTGGCTTGTAGTTTAGGGGTTGTTGAGGGCTTTCTTTACTTCTCTGGTTAAAGCTTCTTTGTCGGTCCAGAAGCTTGTTATGGGGGTGGCGTTGACCACCATCTGTTGTCCCCCTCTCTTTAGGTACTCCCCTGGCTCCTCCCAGTTGTTTATGAGGGTCACTGGGAGGTCTGGGGCCAACCCTTTGAGGAATTTTTTCGCTCTGATGGCGAAACCGATGCTCCACTCACACATGGGTTCATAGAACAACACCGCCCGGCCTTTGTCCCCCGGGAGAGGCCGGTAAGCTCTCACATGCTTTGGCTGATACTCCCCGTGGATCTCCAGGTACATCTCATCGATGCCCTGCTGGAAGCCATGCCTCTCGTAGAACGTCCCCAGGGCCTGTCCTTCACCGGTGTTGAACGCCTGGGCTGATATGAAGGTGCATCTGTCGCCCTTGAGGCTCCGGGGTCCCCGTTTAAATTCGTCGATGAGGCCCCGGACGAGCATGCTCCCCGCCCCTATACCATGGTATTGGGAGAAGGGGATGTATGTGCAGTGTATTACCATCACCCATTTTCGGGGCGTCTCAAATGTCGGGTCGGCGCTCTCGGGGTAGTGGAGTATCTGCCCGATGGGTTTGCCGTCCAGATAAGCGATCTTGGTGCAGGAACCGTACTCTTGGAGCATATCGAGGAGCCATTGTCGTTTGAGCGTGATACCCTGTTTCTGGAGGTGGTCCTCCATGCGTCCATGGGAGCAGATCTTGAAGACATCTTCGAGGTTCTCTTCCGTGAGGTCCTCCAGTCTCAGCATCTCACTCGTTCAGAGTTTCTTCTGAGCCTTTAATTGAGTATCGGCTATATGGATATGAACACGCTATATAGTAGATCGTCTCTGATATGCTGAACGCTCATCGGAGGGTAGGAGGATGGATGTCTGGGGTTGGATGGGTAGCCTCGTCAGCCAGTATGGTTATCTGGGAGCTTTCGCCATCTCCATCTTCGGCAACTTCACAATATTCTTCCCAGTACCCTTCACCATCACCATCTACGCCTTCGGTGCCACCCTCAACCCCCTCCTCTTAGGTATCGTCTGCGGTCTGGGATCCACTGTAGGCGAGTTCTCCGCTTATCTCGTCGGACGAGGGGGAAGGAAGGTGATAGAGGGCCGCTACGAGGAGAGGTTGGAGAGCGCCAAGCTCCTCATACAGAGGTATGGCGCCACCATCATATTCCTCTTCGCCCTGCTCCCGCTCCCCGACGATATCATCCTCATCCCCTTAGGGGTTCTGAGATATGACCTGAGAAAAGCACTGATCGCCGCGTTCCTTGGGAAGGTGACCATGTGTGTCATCGTCGCCTACGCAGGTCGATTCAGCTACACCTTCGTCAGGGAAGTCTTTGAGACGGGGGGCATCCTCGGAGGTGTCGCCTCCGTACTCCTCCTGATAATCATACTTTTGGCCCTGATGAAGGTTGACTGGACAAAATACATTGAACCAAGGGAAGAAAACCCTGTCTCCTAGTTGATATTAGTTATGAGGAGATCCCGACCCTCATCCCTGCTGGAGACCTTGCTACTTATCATCCGCTGGGTATTGACAGAGTAGATCTCAAAACTACCTTCTGAGTAGAGATCCAGGATGGCACCTGTGTCAGAGTTGCTCAGGACGAAACCCACTCCTCTGCCATCCAGCTCTAAACAGAGGTCCCTCAACCTCTCCTGATCCCGTAGATTGAAACCATCAACACTGTAGTCGGTGAAATTTGCTGTCTTACTGGCTGGATGGTATGGGGGATCAAGGTAGCAGAGATCCCCCTCCCTAGCTACATTAACGAGGTATTCGAAGCCCTCGCAATGGATCTCTATGTTTTTCAGGAATCTGCTGGCCCTCATGATGTTCCTGGGTATGACGATCGTAGGGTCCTTGTACCTGCCGAAGGGGACATTGAACTCCCCTTTGGAGTTCACCCTGTATAGCCCATTGTATGCGGTCTTGTTAAGGTAGAGGAGGAGGGCCGCACACTCCACATCCGGAATCCCCGGTATGTTGAACCTCTCTCTCCGCATATAATACTCATCCTCCCCGTAACTGTACTCCGAGGCCATCTCTATGAGCGCCCTCGGACTGTCCCTCACAACACGGTAGAAGTTCATCAGCCTGGGGTTGATATCATTGATAGTTCCAGCCCCGGGTTCGAGACTGAAGAACATGGCACCCCCACCCAAGAAGGGCTCGTGGTAACTCCGTTCCCGATAGTCACTTGGGAAGAGACCTACGATCCTTTGGATCAGGTTCCTCTTACCGCCGGCCCACTTGAGGAGAGGTCTCAACTCGATACAGAGAATATGGTGGGGAAGGGATAAAAAAGGCTAGAGGGAGGTGAACCCCTCTACGGTCGCTTGATCCAGTCTCTTGATGAGCTCTATGGTCAGGCGGATGGCGTTCTCAGTGTCCTTGAGGCTCAGGTAGCCAACGTGGCTGTGGATGTGCCTTGTGGGCACCCCGAGGACCACGGAGGGGCAGCCGGCTCTGTTGAGGTGGATCCTTCCGGCGTCGGTCCCCCCTGATATCTGGCTCAGCTGTAGGGGTATCTGGGCCTGATTAGCGGTCTTGATCACCAACTCCTTGAAAGGTTGGTTGGGTATCATACTCCTGTCCCAGGTGAGGAGGCACGGCCCCTCGTGGAGCTTTGCTTGGGCCTCATGGGGCTTTATCCCTGGGACATCCCCGGCTATGTCGACCTCAAGTGCAATCCCGGCATCGGGGTCCACCAGATGACTGATTGTCTGGGCGCCCCTGAGGCCTACCTCCTCCTGGACGGTGCACGCGCCATAGACGGTGTTCGGGTGCTCTATGCCCTCCTTCTTGATACGCCTTATGGCCTCCATCAGTATGAAAGCGCCGATCCTATCGTCGAAGGCCTTACCCATCGCTACCCTCCCATCCCTGACAAGTTTGAAAGGGCTCCAGGGCACCACGGGGTCTCCGATCTTTATACCGGCCTCCTCCACCTCCTCCTTGCTCGTAGCCCCTATATCTACGAACATCTTCTCCTTCTTGACCAACTTCTTCCTCTCCTCAGCCGGTAGTATGTGAGGAGGCTTTGAAGCTATGACCCCATCGATGTACTCTTTACTCGTCCGGATCACGACTCTCTGGCCTAGTAGCACTTGGCTCCACCAACCCCCCAGGGTGTTGAAGGTGAGATATCCCTCATCTGAGATCGATGAGACGATGAAACCTATCTCATCGGTGTGGCCCGCCAGTAGCACCCGGGGCCGCTCCGATCCCCCCTTAGCTACGAAGGTGACCGTGCCCAGCTTGTCCACCAGCACCTCGTCTGCGTAGGGGTCCATATACTCCTTGCAGAGAGCGTTCACCTCCCTCTCGAACCCCGAGGGCCCGAAGGACTCCATCATCCTCTTCATAAGATCGACTGATTTCTCGTCCAACATAACAATCCAGAATAATGTGGTTCAGGGTGAATTAAGGATTATCTAAACCCATTAGGAAGCCCCTGACCCTTCGGTCTATTTACCCTTGGACCTTTCTGGCGGTTGTGATATATCCTGAGTGACCGAGCATACGGGTCTGGGGGCGGGTCTTGTTCTCCGCCACGGTTATCTTCCTCAATATCAGCTCTATGGTCTCCACCTCCACGAATTTGTGCCCCCGGATGGCGGAGACGGTCTTCATCACCTGCTCAATGGTGGGACTGAAAGAGGCAAAAACCCCGCCCCCCACCAAGGACTGATAGACGTGGGGGACTACAATCCAAGGGGTCGCCATATCCAGGACGACGGTGTCAATCCCTTCCTCGTCAATCCCCAGGGTGATGTCGCCCTCCTTGAGCTCGACATACCCCCCGAGCCCCGCCCTCTCGATGTTACCCGCTGCCACCATCTGGAAAGATGGGTTTATCTCATAACTGTAGACCATCCCCCCAGGCCTGACGGCGTTGGCCAAGGCCATGGTGAGGGCGCCACTCCCGGTCCCGGCTTCGACCACCCGCATACCGGACCCGAGGTCGAGTCGGATCAGCAGGTATCCGATATCCTTGGGGTAGAGCACCTGGGTCCTCCTATCCGTCTTGAGGATCCTGTCCCGGACCAGAGGTTTGAGGGCATGGAATGAGATGCCCAGACTGCTCCGGATGGAGGACCCGTAGGGTCTACCTATAAGCGCGCCTAACTCCAAGAAGCCCTTGTGAGTGTGAAATTTCTTCTCTCCCTCAACCCGCACCAGATAGGTCTTCCTGTCGTCGAGGTAAAGGAGGACATCGTCTCCCTCTCCAATAACGCTCATATCATGCCTAGAAGACAGATGGAGATTAAAATCTTCACCCACCACAGAAATGAGCGTCGTGATTTAAAATCCTGAAACCCCTCTGACAAGTATACAACGCTGGAGTGGGATGAAGGAAAGTATGGAGTAGGGTGATGGGATAAAGACGCATAAGTACTGGGTAGAAAAAAAGAGGAGCGCCATGTTCATGATGGGGTATTATGGCGGTATTTTCAAGAAGATGGCGCTCCTTGATTATGGTTTTGAACCAACCATATATAGCATTTATTTCGGGCCCCGATATACCCTCACCATTCAACGGGGGGGTGGCTCATCCTCCCATAAAATCTTTAAACTCTCTATGTGACCATCAAAATGTCTCCGAATGGATTTTGTGGAAACGCTCGCAAGTATAATGAGGAAATTGTTAATCCCCCTCCTCGCCGTTTCCGCAATCTGCCTATTGGGCTTCCTAGCAATGATCCTCCAAGGGAGAGAGGTAGATCTCTGAGCGTTGTAGGCCCATCGAAGACACCATAATCCCGGCGATATTATTGATATTAGAGCGTCCCTGATGACTTGATGGGTTGTTTTACAACCATCTCCCCAAGGAGGAAACCCATAATATGGTGTCTAATAACACCCACATCCCCCGCCAATCCAATAATCAAAATATTGTCCCTTATCCGCCATGGGCGCTCGGGAAGCCGGCTCCGCTTACCCTGGGTTCTCGGCTACTGGTCGATCCGTAGCTGAGACAACTTTGAGGATGGTTGTAGTTTGGGGGCTACCTTCACTTGGCCTTGAGTGCCTCTACTTTCCGGTTGAACTCCTCAATCCGCTCATTTATCTCTAAGGTGAACTCGGGGAAATCATACTCCTCGGCCTCGAACATCCCCTCCCACCATTCGATAGTCAGGCAGTCTTCCTCAGGGAGGAAGATGTGGGGGACACCCGCAGGGACGTCGAGGATAGCCCCCTCCTCGAGATGATGGTCAACGTTCTCCCCATCTACTTTGAAGACGTACCTACCGCTCCCATTGAGCAGCAAGGTGTGCTGGTCGCTTGGGTGGACGTGGTTCCCACGGTACATCCCTCCACGGGTGAAAAGGACGGAGTACCATTTCCCCTTGTAGACCCAACTGTGGCCCTCCCCGACGGCGGTCGGCTCACCGCCACCCCATCTCTTGATGTCCAGTATGAAGTCCAGAGTCATCCCAACTCTCTCCTAGATCGTAGCGGAATAGACCCCTCATATTGATAAGACCTTTCATGGAGATGGAGACAATACCGCAGTCCCTAGATCGGGGGTGTTGGCTCCAAAGCTCTCTCCGCTGCGCTGCCACCTGAGAACCCCATCGAGGTCCCATCCGCTCTCCAGCAGGCCCCTCCATGCAGTAACCCTGTCTTAGGATCCCTCAGCACCCCATTCATCCCCCCGGCTATTTTGGGGATGGATACTACCTCGTGACCCCGTGCTCTGAGGCCGTCTCTAGTCTTTCCGGGGAACTTGTCTTCAATGACCAGTCTCTCCCCTGGTGTCCCCGCTATACCCATGGTCCATATCCTAGGGGCTTCCACCGCCTCCTGGATGGACATCCCGAAATCGATGATGTTGACGAGGGCCTGGCAGACGGATGGGAATATCTTGAGTCCCCCAGGTGTCCCGATGCATAGAAAGGGCTCCCGCTCCCTGAGGACGATGGTCGGGGACATGGAGCTGAGCATCCGCTTCCCACCAGCCACGGAGTTGGCCCTGCCAGGCCTCGGATCGAAGAGAGCCATGCAGTTGTTGAGCAGTATCCCCGTCCCAGCCGCAGTGACTTTCGAGCCGAAAGCCCCGTTCAGAGTCTGAGTGGCTGCGACCATGTTCCCCGTCGAGTCCATCGTGGATAGGTGGGTGGTGTAACCTCCCAGATACTCATAATGGGAGGGCTCCCCAGGGGAGTGGTCTCTAGCCTCCTCTCCTATCTCCCCCAACCTCTCAAGTGAATACTCCTCAGAGGTCAAGCCCCTTAAGGGCACCTCAACCAACGCTGGATCACCCATATACCTCTGCCTGTCTGCGAATACGATCTTGAGGACCTCGGCCATGAGGTGCAGATGCTCGACCGATCCAAAGGTCAAGCTACCCAGATCGAAATGCTCCAAGAGGTTCAACATCTGGACTATATGGGTGCCGCCACTGCTACCCGGGGCCATGGAGTAGATCTCATAATCCCCCCTGTATCCTCCCTTCACGGGGTCCCTCATTATCAACTCGTAATCGGCCAGATCCCCAGCTGTCAGTATACCGCCGTTCTCCTCTATATCGTCAACAATTGCCCGGCCAACAGCACCTCGGTAGAGCGCATCAGACCCCTCTCTTGCTATTTCCTTGAGGATCTGGGCGTACTCTGGCATCACCACCTTGTCACCCGGCTTGAGCGGTCTCCCACCAGGGAGGAAGGTCTCTGAACTCTCTGGGAACCGGGCAAGTTCATCATACAGCTGCTCCACAATTGACGTGAGATAGGGGCTCGCCCGGTACCCACCCCAGGCCAGTCTGATGGCGGGAGCCATCACATCCCCTAATCTCAGGACACCATACCTTTCCACAACGTGATCCCATGCCTTCAGTGTCCCAGGTGTGGCGACCGCAAGATGGCCTACCATGTTCTCCCTTCCCACGGTCTCAAAGATATTCTGGCCGGGCTTCCGCTCATCGACCATCCGGTACATGTCCTCAGTCGCTGCCTTTGGGGCGACGGCGTAGTTGTCGATAGTCTCTATCCGCCCTGTCTTGCCATCCCGGATGACGAAAAAGCCCGCTCCGAAGACGCTGACCATCATTGGCTCCACGACAGTCAGTGCGAAAAGTGATGCGACGGCCGCGTCAAATGCATTCCCCCCTCGGGCCATGATCTCAACACCGGCAGCGCTGGCGAGGGGATGGTTGGTGGCCACGACACCCCTGCCTGCGGTAACCCCTTCATTATGTGTCTCAAACCATACGTTGTGATTCCCAGTTTCATGCGCAGTGGTTCCGTCCATGGTAGAACAGCTCTATAATCTGTTCATGGTTGGGGCTTCGCTGTAAAACACTTTCGTGGTTTGTCTATGCCTTCTCTTTATAGTATTCTCGGGCCCAATCTATGATCTCCTTGGCCTCGTCCGCATTCTCCCAACTCTTAACAGCGGTAGTCTTCCCCTCAGCCCTCTTGTAGTTCTCGAAGAAATAGGTGATCTCCCGCATCAATGACTGGGGGATATCCTCAAGTGAGTTGATGTGCTTGTAGAAGGGATCAGTGGTGGAGACTGTCACGATCTTATCGTCGAGGGCCCCTTCATCCACCATCTTGATGTTCGCAACGGGGCGGGCGAGGGCTACGCAGCCGGTAAATGTCGGCTCGTTGATCAGCAGCACGGCGTCGAGGGGATCTCCGTCGTCGTCCAGGGTCTGGGGGATGAAGCCGTAGTCACAGGGGAAGTAGGTGTAGAGGACCCTGTTGAGTCTGAACACCCCCTGCCTCACGTCGTACTCGTACTTGTTCCGACTACCCCGGGTGAGCTCGATGACTACATAGACTTCGTCTGGTGGATTGGGGCCGGAGGAGAACCCCCTCCATAGATTTGCCATGGGGATCTAGTAAGAGTTGACGACCCCCCATTTTAGGGTTTATGAACATCGAGACCGCCCACCTCTCTTCTTTTGACGAAGCTGCTCAGTCTCCTCCATAGAGACCGCCTTCCCGGTAACATCTAAGACTACACCATACTGCTCCTTAGCAGCCTCAGTGCTCACCAAGCCATTCAATACATCTCTCATGACCATATCAGGGGGACGTTCAAGGGGGTCGCCGTACCCTCCCCCGCCCGGGGTCCTGATGATGAGGGTGTCGCCCTTTCCTAGAGAGACTGTGCACTTAGAAGGTAGACGCCTCTCCTCCTCCCCTTTCACCAGTATGTACTCCCCTAAGGCCCCTGGACCGCCTCCCTTGATACCCCAA
>JASFTK010000046.1:0-11542 GCA_050053595.1 Candidatus Bathyarchaeota archaeon
CTAGAAGGTATACATTCCCCATGTTCAGGGCGTCTGAGATATTATAAGACCAAGCCCCGATGCTGGGTACATTGGTGATCAGACCTGTTGCCGTCAGCGTTAACAGGATGAAGCCCATCCAGACAACAAGCCAATCCTCTTTTCTAATGAGTGATGACCAGTCAACCCCTTGACTAACTGTACTCTTTTCCCCATCCATCTGAAAACCTCAATGATATACCACACTCCTAAAATCAATTAATAAAGGATTCCACTCACCTCAAACTCTCTTCTCTCACAAATCAATTGTTATAGATTCCAAAAGATATAGTTACCAGATTTATCGAATACTCGTGCGCGAGAACACATTAAATTAGTAAAAACACACAGAGGGAGGTATAATGAGACCTGTTGATTACGACTTAATCGTCGAGAATTGTAAGGTAATTGATGGTACGGGTAACCCTTGGTACAAAGCTGACATTGGTATTACCCAAGGAGAGATAACAAAGTTGGGTAGGATCAAAGACGGGGGCAGGGAGACCATCAACGCCCGGGGATTGGTGGCTTCACCAGGGTTCATCGACACCCACAGCCATTCAGACCTGATGCTCCTCGCTGAGCCTGAGGCTAGACAGAAGGTGATGCAAGGGATCACCACAGAGGTGATAGGCCAGGACGGACTGGGGGAGGCCCCAATCAGAGACGATGTCCTCGAAGACTGGAGGCGCTATCTCTCCGGTCTCAACGGTGATCCCGACATAGACTGGAACTGGAGAAGCTTCGGCGGATACCTCAATGCACTAGAGGCCGCTGGGCCAGCCACCAATATTGCAGCACTCGTAGGCCACGGCAATCTCCGTCTACTGGCAATGGGGATGGAGAACAGAGCTCCCACAGGGTCGGAACTCTCCGAGATGAAGGGACTCCTCACAGAGTCAATGGTTTCAGGAGCTTTCGGCTTGAGCACAGGCCTAATCTATCCTCCCTGTGTCTATGCTGAGATCGGTGAACTCGTGGAGCTCTGCAAGGTCACCGCTGCTCACGGCGGTATCTTTGTGGTCCACATGAGAAACGAGGGGGACATGCTCCTGGAATCCATCGACGAAGTAGCTAGGATTGGCCTAGAGACCGGGGTCCACGTCCATATCAGCCACTTCAAAGCCAGCGGAGAGAAGAACTGGGGCAAGACCGTCGAGGCTCTCATCAAGATCCAGGAGTACTGGCGTGGGGGCGCGGAGATCACCGTCGATCAGTATCCCTACACTGCAGGGAGTACCTTCCTGAGCAGCCTCCTCCCCACCTGGGCCCACGAAGGGGGCACCGAAAGGATGCTCAACCGCCTCCGGGACCCTGAGACCAGGAGCAGGATCAAAGAGGAAATGACGGAGAGTGGACGGGGTCGGGGATGGGGATGGCACAACATACTGGTCACCTCCGTCAAGACCCCTGGTAACAAAGGGTTAGAGGGTATGAACCTGAAAGAGATCGCTGCCAAGCGGGACCAAGAACCCCGCGAGACCCTCCTAGACATCATCCTCGAGGAGGGGAACGCTGTCACTATGGTAAGCTTCAGCATGTCAGAGGAAGACATCAAGAATGTAATGGCGAGCCCCCTCCAGATGGTATGTACAGACGGCATTATCCTCGGGAAGCCACACCCCAGGGTCTACGGCAGCTTCCCAAGGGTCCTCGGCAGGTACACAAAAGATGGCGTCTTAAGGTTGGAGGAGGCTATCAGGAAGATGACCTCCCTCCCAGCCCAGACCCTCGGCTTACACGATAGGGGCCTCATCAGACCAGGTATGGCCGCCGACATCACCATCTTCGACCCGGACACAATCATCGACAGAGGCACATACCAAGACCCCGCCCAGTTCCCCGATGGGATAGAATATGTCATCATCAACGGCAGGGTGACAGTAGAGGAAGGACATCAGACAGAGACGCGTGCTGGAAAAGTCCTCAGAAGGGTATAGTACTGTCCCTCCCCCCAGATTGACTTTGATCCTGGTCGTGATATAAGATTATAAGGTTCATTTAGATTGATCCGGGTAGTGATAAGATCATGCCGAACGCCATAGAGATTGAAGGCCTCATCAAGGACTTCGGTGATGTGATGGCTCTGGACGGGGCAAGCTTCACCGTTAGAGACAGGGAGGTGTTCGGTCTCATCGGTCCCAACGGTGCCGGCAAGACCACCACCCTCAGGATCCTCAGCACCCTCCTCAGCCCCACCGCGGGGACAGCCAAGATCTTTGACCACGACGTTGTCAATGAACCCGAGAAGGTGAGGGAGATCATCAGCTACCTACCTGAAGAGGCGGGAGCCTACGAGAACCTCTCGGGATACGAGTACCTCGATTTCATGACAGAGTTCTATGCCCGGGACGAGACGGCGGAGAACGAGATGCTCAGGGAAGGGGAGCTAATCTCAGGCCTCGGGGGACGCCTCAAGGACCGTGTGAAAGGCTACAGTAAGGGGATGAAGAGGAGGCTTCTCCTAGCCAGAGCCTTGATGATGAGACCCCGGTTGGCGATCTTGGATGAACCCACCTCCGGTCTCGACGTGGTCCACGCCTACCATGTCAGACAGATGATCAAAGATTACGCAGACAAGAGAGGTGTCACTGTCCTCATCTCGAGCCATAACATGCTCGAGGTTGAGTTCCTCTGCCACAGGGTCGCTCTCATCAATGAGGGGCGGGTCATAGCTGAGGGGGGGCCGGATGAGCTCAAGGAGAGGTTTGGAGCGGTGAACTTGGAGCAGGTATTCATGGAGGTGGCGGAGCTTGGGTAGCCTCAGGACCCTGTTCATCAAGGAGATCAAGGAGCTCATCAGAGACCCCAAGATCCTCATAGGCGTCATACTGATGCCCCTAGTCATATTTCCCATCATGGGCACAGCCATCAGTATATCCCAAAAATCCGTGGAAAAGGCGATGATCACCGCCTCCTTCGCCGTCTACAACGAGGACCCCGGACCTCAGACTGACACCCTCCTGAGCTACATCTACGGTAATAACACAGTGTTCCCCATCGAGGCTACCTCCCTCAGGGAGGCTCTCCTCGAGTTCCAGCAGACCAACGCCACGACCCTCCTCCACATCAAGGAGGGCTATTCTGAGAACATCTCAAAGGGGGAAAGAGGAGAGTTCAAGGTCTACGCCAACCTTAAGAGTCTCACTATAGCTGAAGCAGGCTCCGCTGACAACATCAGGGGACTGCTGGGCCTCTACTCCTATAAGTTGTCTATCGCAAAGATCAATGTGCTGCTCCAAGAGGCGGGGGAGCGGGGGGAGGCCAGCGTCGTCAGGAACCCCCTCAATGTTGAATACGCCTCTATCATCAAGGGGAACGTCATTGATGTTGCCCCCTCCCAGATCTTCAGTATCATCATGTCTCAGAGCGTGATGCTCCCTATCATGGTTATGGTGATGCTCATGTTCGCGATCCAGATGGCTGCTACCAGCATCGCCCTCGAGAAGGAACAGAAGACATTGGAGACCCTGATGACCCTTCCTGTCAGCAGACTCACTATACTCAGTGGTAAGCTCGCCGGCTCAATCGTTGTCTCCATTGCCGGGGCCATCTCCTACATGGTCGGGTTCAGTTACTACATGACCTCAGCCTTCAGTTTCTCCCCGGAGCTCACAAGCATGTCCACGGAGGGGGTCTCCATCGGCCTCGACCCTATAGGCTCCATCCTCCTCGGTACAAACATCTTTGTCACCCTGGTCTCGGGACTAGCCCTCGCCATATCCCTGGCAACATTCACAGACAGCGTCAGAAGCGCCCAGAGTCTAACTGGATTCCTGGTGGTCCCTGTCATCATCCCGACCATAATCCTGATGTTCAGCGACCTCTCGATGCTCCCCCGCTATATACAATTCATCCTCCTCACTATACCCTACACCCACAGTATCATCGCCTCCAAGGCAGCCTTCCTCGGCAACTACACGGAAGTTCTCATAAGCATCGGATACATCGCCGTCTTCACACTTGTAGTCCTCTATATAGCCGCTAAAATCTTCTCCACCGAGCGCATCATCACCGCCCGTTTTAGCCGCTTCAGTCTGAGACGCTTCATAGGCCGGAGAGACCGCCGAGGTCCATAACCCACTTATTTAACCAAAAGTCCCTTAATTCCACTGTAAATGAATCAACAATATTTCATGAACCAGCCTACTCCCCATCAGATCGAGGAACGGATGGAGGGATACCCATCATGGTTTGAGATAGACCTCGATAACATTGAATATAACCTCCAAGAGATCAAGGGGATAACGGAATCCCAGATAATCCCATGCGTCAAGAATAACGCTTATGGCCATGGTCTCGTACCGGTAGTTGCTCATCTCGAAGGCCTTGATATAGAATGGGTCTTAGTCGCTAAACTAAGGGAGGCCCTCCTCCTCAGGGAGAACGGTATCCACTGCGGGGTAATCAACATGGGCCCCTTGTTCACACTGACACAGCACGAAGCCGTCGTCAGATCTGATATCACTCAGGTTGTATATACAAGGGGAACAGCCCGAACTCTCAGTGAAGTCACTGAAGAATGGGGTATGGAGGCAAAGGTGTATGTCAAAGTGGACACCGGCCTCAGACGGGTGGGGGTTTGGCATGATGGAGCGACAGACCTCATTGAGTTCATCTCTGGGCTCCCAGGTCTGAAGATAGAGGGTATATTCTCGACCCTGGCTCAGAACCCCGAGACTGACAGTGTTCAACTCGCGAGGATTCTTGAGGTGGGAAAGGAGGTGAGTGATCGGGGGATTGATCCTGGGACTATGAGTCTGGCGAGCAGCGACGCTACCCTCCACTTCCCTGAAGCCCATCTTGACGCCGTGAGACCCGGGATGCTCCTCTACGGTGTCTACCCCACAAGAGCCGACCGGACATCAGGCATGGATCTAAAACAGGCTCTATCCTTCAACGCGAGGTTGGAGCATGTCAAATGGGTGGAGAAAGGGGACTCGGTAACCTATTGGGGAAGGTTTAAGGCCCCCCGGAGGATGAGGGTGGGGACTGTCCATGTCGGATTCTACGACGGTCTCCCCAGGGAACTCTCAAACAGGGGTCGGGTCAGAACCCCCGTTGGCTTCAGATCCATCCTAGGTTCCGTCTCGCTGAACCATATTGTCGTGGATCTCAATGGCCTAAAACCAGAGACGGGGAACGTCGTAGAGATAATCGGTAGACGGGGGGAGAACACACTGAACGCCATCGCTGAGAATACAGGGTGGATGACTTACAGCCTCCTCAACCACCTGAACCCTTACACCCCCAGGGTTTACACAGCAGGCGGGAAACCCATCGCCCTGCTAGAACCGTGAAACTCATCAGATACCATGAAGGACACCACAATCGTTAAATCGTGGCTGGAAAGATTTCACCGATACCTCAGGGAGGACTAGAATGATGGGAAAAGAGATCAAGGGCATCATCTTCGATCTGGACGGTACTCTAATCCATTCTGTCATCGATTTCACCAGCATGAAGAAACGGATGATAGGGATCCTAGAGACCAAAGGCGTACCTGAAGGTCTGCTGACCCCGCTACAGACCACCGTGGTGATCCTTGCGACCTCCGAAGAGATCTTGCGAGAGAATAAACTGCCAGTACAGGAATGGGAGAGAATTATGGGGTCTATCGAGGAGATCATGAACCAGGGCGAACTCGAAGCGATCCCCAAGATCCAAGAGATCGAGGGTGCCGCAACAACTCTCGAAGCCCTCCGAAAAGCGGGATATAAGCTCGCCATCCTAACCAGAAGCCACCATGCATATGCCGTCGAAGCCCTGAAGAAGATCGGTGCTTACGACTGCTTCGAGATAATCCTGGGGAGGGGTGAGACACCGAGGCCCAAACCACACCCTGAAGCTCTCCATCACGCAGCCATGTTGCTGGGCTTCGATCTGGATGAGACCATATTCGTGGGGGATCACCACATAGACGCCCAGTGCGCCAAGAATGCAGGGAGCCCTTTCGTAGGCGTCAGGACGGGCATCAAGGGAGATGAATCATGGGAAGACGATGAACCTGAGACACTCCTTGACAGTGTAACCGATCTCCCGAGGTACTTAGAAGAGCTTTGAATCCTCTATCATCAACCTGAGGAATATGGGAACCAGAAATCCGGTCCATCCTATTGTGAGGTCCTCCATGATAGTCTGAGGGATAGGTTTTTATCGACACCATTGTGATGTATTATCAACACCGGATCCAATTATTTGGATTCCATCAATAACTGGAAGTGAATCCCGATGTCGGATATGAAAGAGGTATATATGCAGAAGCTCAACCAAGCGATGTCGATCCTTAACAGGGTGGCCGAGGACAACACCACCCCCAGAAACATTAGGAGAACTGCCAAGCAGGCCAACGACCTGCTCCTGAATGAGAGCCTGAGCTTCGCTGCGAGGGCTGCGAACGCCATAGACCTTCTCGACCAGATCTCCCAGGACCCCAATATGCCCATGTACACACGGACCAGGATCTGGAACGTGATAAGTGTCCTAGAGGGAATCAGGGATTAATGGTCGGCCATCAATAAATTTTCCCACCCCAACAGAGAGACCCCCTCCCTGTTAAGAAGCCAATTAAAAAGAATCAGGGATCGATCCCTAGATCCGAAAGAGAGTACTGGATGATCCAGAAACGGTTTAAGGGGCTCACAGGTGTCACCCTCTTTTAAATATCCGCAACCTGAAAGTATCTACAGCTTTGAACGTCAGGTCGATCTCGTTGCCATGGGTCCTCAACTATTATCTGGTAGAGGCACTTACCCTCATCGTGTGCACAATCCTTGACATCACCGAGATCCTGTTCCCCGTGCTCATGATACCCATCGCAGGCGATGCCATCGATATCGCCGGTATAACCTTCTCCGCTTATTTTTTCGGTTGGATTGGGGCCATCTCCCTATTGGAGATCATCCCTGGGTTGGATATGTTCCCAATATTCACCACCACATGGTTGATATGGTATCTGATGAAGAGAAGGCGCGTCGAGAAAAGGCGTGAAGAGGAACTTGAGGGTTGGAGATAGACTATATCCAACCGTTAGGACGCTCACACATCCATCTCAGACTTAATAAGAACAGTTCGGCAAGGGTGAGATGATGGTACATTGACCTCAGAGGAACTACGTTTGAGGCTGATCGACACCCACGCCCATCTCAGCGATCTCCAAGACAGGGTAGGAGTCATCGAGAGAGCCCGAGAAGCAGGTCTAGAGACGATAGTGGCAGTAGGGGCGAATCTGGAGACCTGTAGATCCACATTGGAGTGGGCCAAAGAGTTCAGGGGATATGTCCATCCAGCCCTGGGTATCCATCCCACCGAATGGTTGGAGGAAGATATTCACGAGAACATGACATTCATCGAGGATCACATCGGAGATTGCATCGCCGTCGGGGAGATAGGACTAGATTACTGGAATAAGAACGCCAGGAAGGACAAGGCTTTGAGGGAGAGGCAACGCCAGCTCTACACCCAGCAGTTGGAGATAGCAGACAACCACGAGATACCCGCTTCCGTCCACGGGAGGGGAGCCTGGGAAGATGCCCTCCGGCTTGCCAGGGAACACGGCCCCGAACGGGTCATATTTCACTGGTACAGCGGCCCCTTAGATACCCTGCACGACCTACTCGACTCCGGCTATCTGATTTCTGCCACACCAGCAGCGGAGTTCAGCAGACACCACAGGACAGCCCTAGCTGAAACCCCACTAGAGAGGATAGTTATCGAGACAGACTCCCCTGTGAGCTACCATGGAAAGAAAGCCGAGCCCGCCGATCTACTGTTGACCCTCAGATCCCTCGCTGAGATCAAGGACCTCCCAGAGGGAGAGACGGCCAGGGTGACCACTGAGAACGCTAAAGAATTTTTCAATATATGAACTGCCTCTTGGGATTTAAGATATAAAAAAAAGGTTAAGGTTATACCTTCAGCAATGATTTTGCCCCTTGGAAATACTCTAGAACGTTCACGCCTTTGTCCGTGATGTGATATCTCTTCTTAGACCGTTTTTTCCCTGGCTTCTCGACGACATAGATCAAGTTCTGATCTATAAGGTCATCGAACACCTTCTGCGTAGAGTTCCAGGACATGTTGGCGGCGTACATTATCCGGGTGGGCTTGTGCATCCCGCCCCGAATGACTTTCAGCATGGTCAGCATTATGTCCAGCTTTGATCTACGATGGGAAGATGAATTGGAGAAAGGTTCCGGCAGACTATTGGGCGTCATTTTATCACGCCTACTGGTCCGTGGACGACTCTACGTTGCACTCATTGATGTACTGAGCGTTGTTCGTGGTGACGCTGATAGAGACGGTGGTGCCAATATCATCCTGCTGGATGTTATCAGGCCCTTTGACATAGATGAGCAGTTCACCCCCAGATATTAAGGGGATATCTGCGTCAGCTTGAGTGTAGTTTTTACCATCAATGAGGACGCTGGCGCCAGTGAGTGCAGCATAAGCAGTGATGTTCAGGTTTCCCTCGATAACATCCCCTGTCGGCACCCGGTAGTAGTAGATATCAGACCAAGACGAGTCAACCCCCCGCACCGAGAACTTGTCTATGAGGATATCCCTCCCACCCAAGTTCTGGAGCTTGAAAGCCGCTACTGCACCTGAGCTGTTCACCCAGACATGATCATCTGTCAACCTCACCTCTTCCATGGAGGTCCTGGTCATGGTGACATTGGTGGCGTAATATGAGACGACGGCGGTCAGTAATACAGCTACGACGAGGAGAATCAGGGTAGAAACCACCTCACCGAGTCCATTGCTCTTTTTCTTAAGTACTTTATTCAATTCTTCATTCCTCGACCTTTTTCAGTGTAACAAATAAGCCTCCATATATTTAATAGGGATTTTGAATCCTTATAGTATCTCTATTTCACACGAGTATAATATATGAGCGTATAATCTTTTCAATATCTGTAAACCTCATATAGCTTGAAAATAAGTAGGCAGTACATTACTTCTTGATATTATAGAGAAAATAAGTATCTATAAGCAATTAGATTACCACTGGACACGATAAAAATGAAGAGTGAAATTGCTCATCTGGATCAGACGATCCCACGTACAACAGATAATCAAGGAGGGGTTAGCGGATATAGAAATTTACGTGCTCGCCCAAGGCCATATCGGCTTGATCCATCAAGCTCCGCATGCTCTCGATGAGTTTTGGTTGGATCCGGGCGATGTCGGTTATCGAAACTATCCCTATCAGCTTCAGTTTGCTCTCTTCCTTGCTCATGACGGGGAGCTTCTTGATCCTCTCCCTGAACATGATCTTGACCGCCTCCTCGAGGGGAACGTCGGGGTTAACGACGATGACCGGCTCTGACATTATCTCCTCTATCTCAACAAGGCTTGCATCCTGGCCGCTAGCCACCACCCTTGTGAGGATATCCCGCTCGGTTACAATACCCACGATGTCTTCCTCTGAGGAGACTATGAGGCTGCTAACTCCGAATTTACTCATCAGTCGGGCTGCGTTCGTGGCAGACTGCTTGATGTCGATGGTAAGGACCTTCCTGACCATTACGTCCTTGACGCAGAGCGACAAACCTATCTCCTAATGCAGTTTTTCCACAACACTAAAAGTGATTATGGACAGTTGTTACTGGTTTCCCCTTAAGTATATCACGGCTTAGATAGTAACTCCAAGGAGCATTGATCACGACGATCTGTTTAAGGACACCTGACGGGTGAGGCAGAAGGATAAAGATTTTACAATGGAAGAGCGCAATTCCTCTAGGCCGGGGTAGCCAAGCGGACTACGGCGCCAGTCTTGAAAACTGGTGCTCTTCGGAGCACATGGGTTCGAATCCCATCCCCGGCGCCAGTCCCAAAGTTCAGCGATTACAGGGTGAACCATTCAGGTTACATCTTCCGTGATACCCACGATCCATGAACTACCCACAATGTTAGGAACCCTCTTGAGAGAAGCCTTAGTGAGCAGATAAGCGGGGAATATGGAGACCGCAGAATGGACGATATTGTATATCGCGGTCAGCAACAGGCTCCAAATGATCACGTCTAGAGTAGTTTTCGAGGGAAGCCCGAGGGAAGCGAGGAGGGGTCCTATGAAATCGATATAGTATGGGGCGATGTAGAGTAATACAACATAGTTGAAGATCGACATCACTAGAGCCCTCAGTATACTGCCGACAAGGAAACCGGAGACAAGGATGGGGGCCAAATTCTTATTGTGGAGCCTGTTAGTGATTACTGAAGCCACCCAGAACCCGATGATCATGGAGGCCACCGCCGCGAACTTCATAGCAGGGCCTAGGATATCTCCGGCCCTCATAGTCAGCACTAGCCAATATATCACAGCTGAAAGGAGGCCGTGGACAGGTCCGAGATACATCATAGCCACAGTCACAGGGACCTCCGAGAGATCGAATTTGAGGTAGGGCAGAGGGGGGAAGGGGATAGTTAACTTTGAGAGGGTTATAGCTACAGCCATAGCGCTGAATACCGCCGTTATCGCAATCGCAACGCTTGAATTCCTATGCCCACTCATTTCGCCTACAGTATCTCCCATAATACACTTCAGAGGTCTAACTTCTCAAAACGAGAGTTCATCTACTCATAAAAAGGTTATTACCAAAAAATTAGTACATCGAAGAGAGGTACACAGCCGCCTCTATCCAATAGAGGGTAACCATATTGAAGAGCTTCATAGATGTCGTGGCTCAGGGCAAAACTCAAATCCGTCGCTATATCCCCCCGTTGATAAGGGAGCCAGTATATAACTGGATTATACCCAATGGGATGTACAGGCAAAAATTTGGTGCGGCCGCCGGGATATCCATACATATTTACTGGTAAAAGTATCATGTCCAAAATAAGGTGCGTAATAACGCCCTTTTTTATTACTCGTACGTATGCGCGCCTACGCTAGGTGACTAATATGGGGAGAACTGGTCGCAACTCAGGTTGCGTCCACTGGATTAGCATAGTTTTCGTGAAACCGGGGGGAATCCTGAGGAGGGGTTTCAGCAGCTTGAATATTCGCATGAACCATGTAACAGAGCCCTCTAAGGGCTCTCCCTGGGGAGGATTCTCTGAGGAGTATAGTGTGCGAGTAGGAACGAGCCTGAATACTTATACCATGAATTGATGAAATACCTTGAAGAATATCTAGAACTCAAGACCTAACCCCTATACATTATTCTTCATTTCAGAGTTGACAAAGAACCCTGAAAAGTAACGCCGATGCGCGTTTCGTAGTGAACTCTGAATTCCATAATTATTTATGATATATTTACAACTCATACATCTCAGAAGGTTCCAATATGAAAATTCTAAAAGGATCGCGACCGTTCGTAGCCTTATCATTTGCAGTCTTGGCAGCTCGCGCGCTGTGATCCTGATGAATGTGTATGTGATGGAAGAAGAATGGGATTATTTAATAATCCTAGATGCATGTAGATATGACTTCTTTGAAAAATGTTTTGGAGACTATCTTGATGGAAAACTGACAAAGAAAACTTCACCCGGAACATGGACATACGAATGGGCTCAAAAGTCA